>NZ_DASUCC010000033.1:0-4089 GCF_035762905.1 Actinophytocola sp. | reverse complement strand
GGAGACATGACCGGTGTGCCACTGGCCGAAAACTTCACCTTCACCGGCCCGATCGCCAGCTTCTCCGACGCCGACCGGTTTCGGACCATGGCCCGCCAGGCCGGCGCCGCCGTGCGCAGCTTCGCCCTACGCCACCAGTTCGTCGACGGTGACCTGGTCTGCTCAGTGATCGACTGGGAGATGGCGATGCTGCCCGGGGTGCTCACCGCCGCCGAGATACTGCAGATCAAGGATGGCACCATCGTGCGCGGCGAACTGATCTACGACGCCGAAGACCTCCGCAAGGCGATGACATCCACGCCGTAACACCCGCCCGGTTACCACCCAAAGCGCCGGCTTGAACCGACTGCGCAGCCAAGATCGACAGGCCAGCCGACCGGCCAGGTGCGTGCGCGCGTCCTGGTCACCCTGGACTTGCTCCGCTGACCGTGCGAGGGCAGTTCGGCGTGTCAGCCTGCTTCGGGTCGGCGTGGCCGTTACACGGCTGTTCGGGATCGGTCTGCGAGCCTGTCCGGGAAGCCGAACGTGACGACCAGTGCCGGGTCGTGGAACTCGATCACGCGGGAGATACCGGTGGCGGTGGGGGCCAGTACCACGATGCCGTGTGCGCGCAGCGCGCCGTGGGCGTCGCGGTGGTAGACGGCGGCGGCGGGCTGGCCGTTGGCTGTGGTGGCGATCATCTGCCAGTCGCCCGATGCGCCCAGGACGTAGGTATCGAGCAGGCGGATGCAGTTGGCCCGGCCGGCCTGCCATTCGCGGAATGGCGTGGCTTCCAGTGTGGCGTCGGTGCGCAGGACGTGTTCCAGCAGGCCGGCGTCGGAGCGCTCGAAGGCTGCGATGTAGCCGTCGAGCAGGGCACGCGCCCGCTGGTCGGTCGGTTCGAGCAGTTCTTCGGGGTCTGGCTCCAGTTCGTCCAGCCGGGCGCGGGCGCGCTGCAGGCCGCTCTTGACCGCCGCCGTGGTGGTGCCGAGGATCTGTGCGGTTTCGGCCGCGGAGAACGCCAGCACCTCGCGCAGGATGAGGATCGCGCGTTGCCGGGCCGGCAGGTGCTGCAGGCTCGCGATGAGCGCCAGCCGTAGCGACTCGCGCGCGACCACCGCCGCGGCGGGATCGTCGGCGGCTGGAGCGATCCACTGGTCCGGCAGGGGTTGCAGCCACGAGACCTCACCCGGCGAGGCTTGACTTGGCGGGCGGTCAGGTCCGTCGTAGGAACCGGTCAGACCCGAGGGCAGCACCCGGATCCGGCGCGGCTGCAACGCGGTCAGGCAGACGTTGGTGGCGATGGTGTACAGCCAGGACCGAATCGAGGACCGGCCCTCGAAGCCAGCATAGGAACGCCAGGCCCGAAGATAGGTTTCCTGCACCAGGTCCTCGGCGTCGTGCGCCGAGCCGACCATGCGGTAACAGTGCGCCACCAACTCCCGGCGGAACCGCTCGGTGTCGGCAGCGAACCGGTCCTGCTCGGCCGCCGCCGGCCCGTGCGCTGTCATGCCGCGAGCCTAGGCCGCGGCCGGTCGCCCAGCCGCGCGATGGCATCCCGGCCGTGCATCGTCAGGCTGTGGTCTGGCGACGTCGGCTCGTGGTCCGCCGCCGCAGATTGCCCGCGTGCCATGCGCTGCTCCCTGTCCGGACCGGTCCCGCCGGTCGGGACCATCGCCCAGTACGACCGGCCCGCTGTTGCGAAGGAATCGAAACCCAGGTCACGGGGTGCGTCCGGGCGGTGGTCAGGGCCGCAAGGCCAGTTTGCCGACGGTCGCCCTGGCTTCCAGTTCCGCGAGGGCCTTCGGGCCGTCGGCCAGGTCGTAGGCGGTGGGGCGAGCGGGGCGCAGGACGCCAGCGGCGGTGAGCGTCGACAGCTCACCCATGAGCTCGCCGAAGATCTGGGGTGCGGCCTGGATCAGCACGCCGATGTTGAGGCCGATGATGTGAACCTGGTACTTGTACACCAGCTCCCAGTTGGTGATCGCGGCTTCGCCGCCGGCCACGCCGTAGACGATGACCCGGCCGGTGACCGGCTTGGCCGCGGCCAGGCTGGCGCTGAAGGTGGCACCACCCGCCGACTCCAGCACCACATCAGCACCGGCACCACCGGTCAGCCCCTGCACCTCGGCGACGAGGTCGCCAGCGCGGGAGTCCAGGACGTGGTCGGCGCCCAGTGCCAGCGCTGTCTCGTGCTTGCTCGCAGAGGCGGTGGCGATGACCGTCGCGCCGTAATGCTTGGCCAGGGTCACCGCGGCCTGGCCGGTCGCGCCCGCCGCAGCGTGAACCAGCACGGTCTGCCCGGTAGTGAGGTGGCCCAACGGTTTGAGCGCGGCAAGTGCGGTGGGCCAGTTCACCACCAGACCCAGCGCCTGCTCAGCACTCCAGCCAGCCGGCACCGGCAGAGCGGCGGCCGCGGGCAGGACCACGTACTCGGCGAAAGCTCCATATCCGACGCCGATCACACGAGTCCCCGGTCGTGGGTCGGCCACCGCCTCGCCCGCCGCCACGACCTCGCCTGCGGCTTCGAAACCCGCCAGATACGGTGGCCGCGGGCCGCCCAGGAACGTGCCGTAGGCCCTGGAGATGTCGGCGAAGTTGACACCGGCGGCGGCGACCCGGACCAGGACCTCGCCCCGACCGGGGCTCGGGACCGGCGCGTCGGTGATCAAACGCATGTCCTGCGGACCCCTCAGCGAAGTCTGCTGCAGGGCCCGCATGGTGGCGGGAATGCTCACGGCAATCAGCTCTCTTCTCTCGGCCTGTCCCATCGGGGCCGGCCCGATCGGCCGGCCGCACCATCGACGGGGTAGACCTCGGCCGCCGCACAAAGGAATCGGCTGCTGGTCACCATCGGGCGGCACCGCCACAACGACATCGCGCTCGCGACACCACGGTCTCTGCGCGCCACGCCCAGATCCGGGTGGCCGGCGACCGGTACCTGACTCGCCGACATCGGCTCGTGGACCGCAGACCGCACCGGATCAGCACCAGGGAGGCCACCGGGTGGGTGCTGTTCTTACGGGAACTGGCCGGCAACCCCTAGGGAGGCCGCCGAATGGGCCGGCACCACCACGACCCTGGTTATGGTCCAGTTACGAGCGTGTAGTTGCCGTTGCGGCCTCGGACACCACTCTTGGTGAGATCTCACCATTTGCGTGGAATCCCACGCGGTTTCTGTCGGGATACGTTGCGGTCCAGGGAATCGCTCGGGGTGTCGGCCGGCGTAGACAGAGCGGTCTGATCCAGGGCTGGGGTGTCCCGCCGCGCGTTGCCTGCTGTGGGGGCGTCAGGTGTTGTCGCCGTGGGACAGCGAGGAGGACAACTGGCGGTGGGCGTCGGCCTGTTGAGTAGGGTCTGGACCTTGTCTTCGAGGACGGCGACCGTGTCGGCGCCGGCGGCCCAGCGGAGTGGCGGCTCGCCGGAGTCGGCCAGCTTGATCAGCGCCGGGACGAGCCTGGCGGGGTCACCGCCCCGGTATTCCGTTCATGCTCGCCAGGCGGTACGGGCAACCTCTCGGCGCTTGGACCGTGCTCTGGGCTCACGGCGGGGCTGACCGCCAGAATGATCGGCATGTTCACCGCCGTGTTGTTCGGTTTGGCTGCTTCGAGTGCGCTGGTGATCGGCTCGGTGGCCGGTGCGCTGTGGCGTCCGCCGCGCCGGGTCACCGGGGTTCTGCTGGCCTTTGCCAGTGGGGCGCTGATCGCCGCGCTGGCCTTTGAGCTGTTCGAGGAGGCGTTTCACCTCGGTGGTGCGGTGCGCTCCGGGCTGGGTCTGTTGGCCGGGGCGGCCGTTTTCGTGCTCGTGGACTCCGCTCTGGACCGCTATGTCACCGGTCACTCCGGGCCCGAGCAGCGGGAGGTGAGCAAGACCGGTGCGCGCGGTGGCGTCGGCCTGGCGCTGCTGGCCGCGGTGACCCTGGACGGTGTGCCGGAGAACCTCGCGCTCGGGGTGTCGCTGGTCAGCGGCGTGTCGTTGACATTGCTCGTGGCGATCTTCTTGTCCAATCTGCCGGAGTCCCTGGTCGGCGCCGTGGCCATGCGCGAGTCCGGGCAGAGCAAGCGAAGCGTCATCACGACCTGGGCGGCATGCGCGCTGCTGCTGACCGCC
>NZ_DASUCC010000032.1:0-74775 GCF_035762905.1 Actinophytocola sp. | reverse complement strand
CGGCCTGCGGCCGGCGCCTGCGGCGCGGAACCGGGAACTCGCCGGTGCGCAACGGGGACTCGCCGGGCGGTAACTGGGGACTCGCCGGGCCGCAGCCGGGGACTCGCCGGGCGGTAACTGGGGACTCGCCGGTGCGTAACTGGGGACTCGCCGGTGCGTAGCCGGGGACTCGCCGGGGAGTAACTGGGGACTCGCCGGGCCGCAGCCGGGGACTCGCCAGGCTGCAACCGGGGACTCGCCGAAGGATCCGTGTGCCTCGGCGAGTCCCCGAGTCGGGCACGTGAGTCGCCGGCTCGGGCATGGTGAGTTTCGGGCTGAGTTGGGCGGGCGTCCGACGTGTCGGGGTGGAGTGGCACGATGGCAGACGTGACCAGCAGACCGGCCTCCGCGCAGCATCTGCGGGATCTTGCGCTGCTGCGCCGGGTTCGCGACCGGATCGATCGGGAGTATGCGCAGCCGCTGGACGTCGAGGCGCTGGCCCGCGGGGTGAACATGTCGGCGGGGCACCTGAGCCGGCAGTTCCGCGCGGCCTACGGGGAGGCACCGTACGGGTATCTGATGACCCGGCGGGTGGAACGGGCGATGGCGCTGTTGCGGCGAGGCGATCTGAGCGTGACCGACGTCTGTTTCGCGGTCGGGTGTCAGTCGCTGGGAACGTTCAGCACCCGGTTCACCGAACTGGTCGGAATGTCGCCGAGCGCCTACCGGGAGCAGGCGGCGGAGGCGACCGTGGGGATGCCGCCGTGCGTGGCCAAGAAGGTCACCAAACCGGTCAGGATTCGAGAAGCGCCGCCCCAAAGCCGCACCTAGATTGACCGGCATGGACATCACCATTCACCAGAGTTATCTCCCGCAGGACGACCCGGAAGCGGCCCTGGCCTTCTACCGCGACACCCTCGGCTTCGAGGTCCGCCAGGACGTCGGATACCAGGGGATGCGCTGGATCACGGTCGGCCCGCCCAACCAGCCGAGCACCGGTATCGTGCTGCACCCGCCGGCCGCCGATCCCGGCATCACCGAGGACGAGCGCAAGACGATCACCGAGATGATGGCCAAGGGCACCTATGCGGGCGTCAACCTGGCCACAAAGGACCTTGACGAGGCCTTCGCCAAGATCCAGGCGGGCGGCGCCGAGGTCGTACAGGAACCCACCGTCCAGCCGTACGGGATCCGCGACTGCGCCTTCCGCGACCCGGCCGGCAACATGATCCGCATCCAGGAGTTGCGCTAGACATGAGCAGGGCCACCAGGACCAGCACCCACGCCGCCGACAGCCACGACCTGATCCGCGTGCACGGCGCACGCGTGAACAACCTCAAGGACGTCACGGTCGAGCTGCCCAAGCGCCGGCTGACCGTGTTCACCGGCGTGTCCGGCTCGGGCAAGAGCTCGCTGGTGTTCAGCACGATCGCCGCCGAGTCGCAGCGGCTGATCAACGAGACCTACAGCGCGTTCTTGCAGGGGTTCATGCCGACGCTGGCCCGGCCCGAGGTCGACTTACTGGAAGGCCTGACCACCGCGATCATCGTCGACCAGGAGCGGATGGGCTCCAACCCCCGCTCCACGGTCGGCACCGCCACCGACGCCAACCCCATGCTGCGCATCCTGTTCAGCCGGCTGGGCAAGCCGAACCTCGGCTCGCCCAACGCGTACTCGTTCAACCTGCCCTCGGTGAAGGCCGCCGGCGCGATCACCGTCGAGCGCGGCGACAAGACGATCACTCAGAAGGCGACCTTCACCCGGCTCGGCGGCATGTGCCCGCGCTGCGAGGGCATGGGCTCGGTCAACGACTTCGACCTGACCGCGCTCTACGACGACAGCAAGTCGCTCAACGAGGGCGCGCTGACCATCCCCGGCTACAGCATGGAAGGTTGGTACGGCCGCATCTTCCGCGGTAGCGGGTTCTTCGACGCGGACAAGCCGATCCGCAAGTACAACAAGCGGGAACTGCACGACCTGCTCTACCGGGAGCCGACGAAGATCAAGGTCGAGGGAATCAACCTGACCTACTCGGGCCTGATCCCGACGATCCAGAAGTCGATGCTGTCCAAGGACGTCGAGGCCATGCAGCCGCACATCCGGGCGTTCGTGGAGCGGGCGATCACGTTCCAGACCTGTCCCGACTGCGGCGGCACCCGGCTGGCCAAGGAGGCGCTGTCCTCGAAGATCAAGGGCAAGAACATCGCCGACCTCTGCTCGATGCAGATCAGTGATCTGGCCGAGTGGGTGCGGGACCTGAAGGAGCCGTCGGTGGCCCCGCTGCTCACCGGCCTGCGGCACCTGCTCGACTCGTTCGCCGAGATCGGGCTGGGCTATCTGTCGCTGGACCGGCCGGCCGGCACCCTGTCCGGCGGAGAAGCCCAGCGCACCAAGATGATCCGCCACCTCGGCTCCTCGCTCACCGACGTCACCTACGTCTTCGACGAGCCGACCATCGGCCTGCACCCGCACGACATCGAGCGGATGAACAACCTGCTGCTGCAGTTGCGGGACAAGGGAAACACCGTCCTGGTCGTCGAGCACAAGCCCGAGTCGATCGCGATCGCCGACCACGTCGTCGACCTCGGTCCGGGCGCCGGCACCGCCGGCGGTGAGGTGGTGTTCGAGGGCACCGTGGACGGGCTGCGGGGCAGCGGCACGATCACCGGCAAGCACCTGGACGACCGGGCGACGCTGAAGTCCTCGGTGCGCACGCCGGCCGGGGCGCTCGAGGTGCGCGGCGCCAACACCAACAACCTGCAGGACGTCGACGTGGACATCCCACTCGGCGCGCTGGTGGTGCTGACCGGGGTCGCCGGGTCGGGCAAGAGTTCGCTGATCAACGGTTCGGTCGCCGGCCGGGACGGCGTGGTGGTGATCGACCAGGGCGCGATCCGCGGTTCGCGGCGGAGCAACCCGGCCACCTACACCGGTCTGCTCGACCACATCCGCAAGGCGTTCGCGAAGGTCAACGGCGTGAAGCCGGCGCTGTTCAGCTCCAACTCGGAGGGCGCCTGCCCGGCCTGCAACGGCGCCGGCGTGATCTACACCGACCTGGGGGTGATGGCCACGGTGGAGTCCACCTGCGAGGAGTGCGAGGGCAAGCGGTTCCAGACATCGGTGCTGCAGTACACGCTCGGCGGCCGCAACATCACCGAGGTGCTCGCGATGCCGGTGGCCGAGGCGGAGGAGTTCTTCGCCGACGGCGAGGCCCGCACGCCGGCCGCGCACAAGATCCTCGACCGGCTCGCCGACGTCGGGCTCGGCTACCTCACCCTTGGCCAGCCGCTCACCACGCTGTCCGGCGGCGAGCGACAGCGGCTGAAGCTGGCCACGCAGATGGCCGAGAAGGGTGACATCTACGTGCTGGACGAGCCGACCACCGGCCTGCACCTGGCCGACGTCGAGCAGTTGCTCGCCCTGCTGGACCGCCTGGTCGACTCCGGCAAGTCGGTGATCGTCATCGAGCACCACCAGGCGGTCATGGCGCACGCCGACTGGATCATCGACCTCGGCCCCGGCGCCGGCCACGACGGCGGCCGGATCGTGTTCGAGGGTCCCCCGGCCGATCTCGTCGCCGCCCGCTCCACCCTCACCGGCGAACACCTCGCCGACTACACCGGCGCCCGCCCGAGGGCGTCGCGGAAGCGGTGAGGACAAGACCAACCGTCTGCTTCGAGAGCCGCGTCGATCTCCTCTTCGGTCGCCCGAGGAAGCCCGAAGTGGTCCAGTAGCAATCCGATCGCGACACTGAACTGCCCATTGATCCGCTGGAGCTTGTCGCAGCTATCGCGGCGCGTCTCGGCCCTGGCGCCGGCATGGCCGGCGCCAGAGTCACTCCGCATCGAGGGCCACATCGACCTCTTCATCGGTCGCGTCCGCGATGTGCATGTGATCCAGCAACTTGCGCCATCTGATGTCGTTCTGCACCCGCGCTCGGCGGAGTTGGTAAATGCTCTCGTCGTGGCAGACCTCGACTTCGGTCAGGCGGTTCTCGAGCCTGGTGATGCGGCGTTCGTGGGACTCCAGGGATGTCATACCGGGGATCGTGTCAGGGGGTGGGGATCTTCGGGGTGGATCATTGCGGTGTCACCCGAAGGAGTTTGTCGTCGTCGCCGTTGGTGGTGGTGAGGTAGAGGGTGCCGTCGGGGGCGGTGCGGGCGGCGCGGAGGCGGCCGAACTGGTCCTGGAACTCAGGGGGGATGGCGACCGAGGCGACGGCGCCGGCCTGGTCCAGGTTCATGATCAGGACCTTGGCGCCCTTGAGGGCGGTGATCACCAGGGCGCCGTTGTAGGTGCCCCACTGGTCGCCGTGCAGGAACGTGGCGGCGCAGATGGCTTCGGTGGTTTCGCCGGACTGCCAGATGGCCGGGACGGCGTCGGGGAAGCGTTGCTGGTCGGTCATCGGGACGGACTCGTCGTAGCCGGACCGGTTGGCGCCGCCGCGGGAGGGGTCCCAGCCGTAGTTGGCGCCGGGCTTGATCAGGTTGACTTCGTCGTTCTTGGTCGGGCCGTGCTCGGCGGTGAAGACCTGATCGGAGTCGGGACGCACGGCGACGCCCTGGATGTTGCGGTGGCCGAAGGTGAGGACCGGGGAGTCGGGGAACGGGTTGCCTGGGGCGGGCCGGCCGGTGGTCAGGTCGATCCGCAGCACCTTGGCGCCGAGGCTGTTGCGGTTCTGGGGGATGCGCGGGTCGGACGCGGTATCGCCGGTGCCCACCAGCAGAAAACCGTCCGGGGCCATGGTGGGGCGGCAGCCGGAGTGCCGGCCGCTGGGGTTGACCGGCAGGCCGGTGAGCAGGTCCCTGACCTTCGTGGCGCTGGCGCCGTCGTCGGACAGCCGCCAGGTGACCAGGCGGATGTCGACCGCGCGGTCGCCCTGCTTGTGGGTCTGGCAGGTGGTGAACTGGCGGGAGCTGGCGAAGTCCGGGTGGATGGCCATGCCCATCAGGCCGCCTTCGCCGCGCACCAGCACGTCGCCGAGGTCGGCCTGGACCCGGGTCGCGGTGGCGCCGGGCTGGGCGCTGGACAGCAGGGTGAGCCGGGCCGGGCGCTCGCTGATCAGCACCTTGCCGTCCGGCAGGAACCCGATGTCCCAGCCGTGCTGCAATCCGCCGGCCACCGTCTCGATCTTGAAACCCGGCGTGGTCGGCGTCTTGGCCGTGCTGGACGGTGTGGACGGCTCGCCGCCCGAGGTCGGCGCCGGGATCTGGCCCACCCCGGCGTCACCCGAGCACGACGTGACGGTGGCGAGGATCGCGAGTAGCAGGACCGGCCGGAATCTCATGGGGGCCAGAATGGTCCGCCGCACGTCTCAGCGGTGTAAACCGGACGGATTCGGGGAGCGAGATGGACGGTTGGGACTGGTACGACTACCGCCAGGATCGGCAGATCGGCGAGTTACAGAGTCAGCTCGGCGGGGTGGAGGCGTCGCTGCACGCGGCCCGCAGGTCGACCAAGCGGTTGCAGTCAGAGCTGGCCAAGGTCAGCGGCTCGCTGGAGCAGCGGCTGGGCCGGCTGGCCACGGCGTTCGACGCGTTCGTCGAGCTGAGCGACCTGCGGATGACGCTGACCCTGTTCGACGCGCACGCCCGGGTGCGGCACCGGGCCCGACAGATGTTCGGCGAGCACCCGCTGCCCGGCGAGCTGTCCGATGTGGACGATTACTGGCTGGCGCCGGCGCTGTCCGCGTTGCAGGCGGTCACCGACGGCACCCCACCGGACGAGGCGCTGGCCCTGGCCCGGTCCCGGGACGCGCACCGGGCGGCGCTGTTCCACGTGCTGGGCACCGCGCTGCTCGGCCGGCCGGACGCGGTCACCGAGGCGATGGTCGCCGACGCGCTGCCCGAGCTGGACGCGTCGCCGCTGCTGTACCAGCGGGCGGTGTGGCTGCTGGCCGCCGACGGAGCGCTCGGCGCCGGAGCCCGGGAGCGGGTGCTGCGGCTTGGCGTGGACCGGCTGGCCGCCCTGGACCAGCGGGTCCGGTCGGAGTCGGTCACCGCCTGGCGCGCGGCGGTCAAGCCGGACCGGCCCATCTCGGTGCCGCGCCCGCTCGTCCAGGCCACCGCCCTGATCAACGCGCTGGACGCGGGCGAGCGGCTGGCCGTGCTGCGCACCTGGGTGGCCGACGCGCTGGAGCAGGCCGACAAGCCGGCCCCCGAGGTCGACATCGCCGTGAAGCATTCGCTGCAGCTGCTGGTCGACGAGGGCAGCCCGCTCGAACTGCCGCTGCTGACCCGGGAACGCGAGCTGCGCAAGGTGATCGAGTCCAGCGGGACGGTGACCAGGAGCGCCGTGCCGGACGGCTGGGAGTCCCCGGTGGACTCGCTGGTCGCGCTGCTCCGCGCGGACGTGGTGGACGATTCCCGGCCGGGCCGGCGCGCGCTGGCCATCCGGATCTCGGCGGCGCACGTCATCGACGCCGCCGAGGCGCTGGCCACCCAGGCCCGGACGCCGATCCCGGACGAGGTGGAGGCCCGCACCTCCGGCGGCCCGGTGAAGATCACCGAGGCCGGTCCGGACGAGCGCTCGGTGGAGCGTGCCGTGCTGCGCCGGCTGGACCGCCGGGATCTGAAGCGCCGCCAGATCGCCTTCGCCGCGCTGGGCGTAGCGGCCTTCGTGGTGATGCTCGCTGCGTTCGCCGGCTGGGGCTGGCTGCTGGTCGCCGGGATCGCTGTCGGAGTGGCCGGCTACCAGCTGCGCCGCGACCGGGCGGACAAGGAGCGAGCCCGCGAGAGCGAGGTCCAGGTGCGCGCCGCGATCCGCGCCGAGGCAGAGAAGTGCGTCGCCGACTACGTCCAGCTCCGCCGGAACCTCGTCCTGGCCCAGGCCCACCTCGAGGACAACGTGGCCGCCCTGCGCGCCGTGCTCACCGGACCCTGACCGGCAAAGATGCCGGCCACACCGGGATCGGTGGGGTTCAGGCCTGGTCGAACCGGCCGGCCTCGATCTCGGTGATCAAGGCCGCAGGTCCGATGCGCTACGTGGCGCTGGTGCGGAGCGCGGCGGCGGACTCGAACAATCCGTTTCGCTCGAGTCCGGCCAACACGTCTTCGAAGGTTCCGGGTGGTCGATTCCACGAGTCGGCGATCTGCTGAACCGCGCTGTGGACGATGCCTCGGTTGAGGTATATCTGGTCGAGGACGAAGGCGTCGGCCTCCTTGGCCTCAATGTTCCAGGTGGTCAGCGCTTCGTGCGGGAAGTGTTTGACGTTACTGGTGAGGATCACCTGTGCGTGCGCCTTGATCGCCGCGGCAAGCACGTGATTGTCGTCGGAATCCGGTAGGTCCAGAATCTTCGTAATCGCCTGGTAGTCGACGACCAGGCAATCTCGGACGGCGCAGTTCATCAGCTGTCGTGTGCGAGCCAGTCTGTCGGCGTCGAGATCGGGCCTGTTCCTTCTCAGGCTCCTGAAGACTTCGTCCAGGATCTCGTCGGTCCACTTGGCCTGGACCAAGCCGCTCTGGGCCAGCCGTATCAGCAGGTCGCGCAGAGTGCTTGGGTACAGGACGTTCGCATCTTAGAGAACGACGAACGCCACGAGTTACGTCAACCCCATCTCCTGGTTCAGCACGGAGAGCTCATTCGCCGCGTCGCGGCGGCGCCGGTCGTCGTTGCGCCGGTACTCCTCAAGTGATCGCGCCTTGATTCGGCGATGAGTGCCCACGTTGCGGTATTCGATCTCGCCAGCCTCGAGCAAACCGATGAGGAAAGGCCGGGAAACGTTCAGGAGAGTGGCCGCTTGCTGGGTCGTCAACTCGGCGTGCGAGGGCACGATGGAGACGCCCTCGCCGGCCGCCATGTGCGTCAGAATTCTCGCGAGAAGCTCAACGGCGCCGCGCGGGACATCGAGGGCTTCGCTGTGGTCGTCCTCGACAACGAGGCGGACGACCTCTTGCGTGTGGTGCTTTGCGAGATATGCCTTGATATGCGGTAACGCCTCATGCGCTATCTCGATGTCACGCGGCTCCGGCGTCATCTTGTCGACGGTGAACCCAGCCATGGTGTCAGCTCTGGTTGCGGTGTGGTCGTGCAGTGAGCTAGACGCAGTATGTGCAATAAGTGCAGCAAGTGCAACCGGAGGCGCGCCACCGTGTTCATGGTGTCCCGCCGGTTGGCGGGCCGGCGTGGCCGGCGCCTGCGGCGCCGGCCACACCGGGATCGGTGGGGTTCAGGCCTGGTCGAAGCGGCCGGTCTTGATCTCGGTGAGGAACAGGTCGAGGTCGACGCGCAGGGTGGCGCCGGTGGGGTTCTTGCTGTCGCGGAGGGCGCCGAGGTAGGCCAACTCGACGCATTCACCGCCGTTGCCGGCGCTACGGCTGCTCTTGCGCCACGCGGCACGGGACAGGTCCGGAGTCATGGTGTCCGCACCTCCCTTCAGTTCTGTCGCAGTTCCCGCCGCACAGTATTGACCAACCGGATGGTGTCCCTCGGTGACAGGGCCGACGCGGTCAGGTGTTGCCACACGAGTACGTAGGACTGCCGCTGCGGGTCGTCCCGCTTGTCCAGGTAGCTGGCGCTGGTCAGGTCCTCGAGGTACACCACGTCCACACCGATGTCGTCGGGGAACTGGAGCAGCGTGAAGTTGAGACCGGTGCTGGCGTGGGCGCCGGCTGCGAACGGTGCCACCTGCACGGTGACGTGGTCCAGCTTGGCCATCTCGACGATGTGCTCGAGTTGGCTGGCCATCACGTCTCGGCCGCCGACCTGGAGGCGGAGCGGCCCTTCCGACATGACCACCCACAGTCGCGGCGGATTGTCGCCGACCAGCCGGGCCTGGCGGGCGGCGCGGGCGCGGACCAGTCGCTCGATGTCGGTCGGCGCGTGCAGCGGGTTTGCCTCGGTGACCGCTCTCGTGTAGTCCTCGGTCTGCAACAGTCCCGGGACCAGTTCGCCGTTGTAGGTGCGGATTTCCGACGCGCTCTCCTCCAGGCTGACGAACCGGCGGAACCAGTCCGGAATGGAGCGGCCGTAGGTGGTGCGCGGGCGGCGTTTGCGGGTTTCGCGGGCGAGGGCGGACAGATCCTTGCGCTGGTCGAGTGGGACGTCGTAGAGGTCGAGGAGGGCGGCGAACTCGGTGGAGCGGACGCCGACGTGGCCGTTCTCGATGCGACTGATCTTCGAGGCCGAGCACTCGAGCGCCTTCGCGACGTCCTCCCTGCTCTTGACGGCGGCCTCGCGCAGCTCTCGCAGGGCGCGGCCGAGTTGGCGCTTGGGGACGGTCGGGTTGGCCATGGCGCCATAGTCTGCACCAGCAACGTGCACATGCAGTTCCCTCGAACGGGGAATTCCTTAAAGTGCATGTGCAGGTTTACGTTACGTCTGCCGAGGCGAGAACGGCGTGATGCACCCCTCGGTGGCCCGGCCCCTCATCTCCTGTGCAGCTCCCGTGAGGGGCCGGGTCCACGGCTCAACCAAGGGATCGTCGCGTGGTCACATCGGACGTGGACTACTGGCTCGAACAGCTGCGGCACCGCCGCTGGAGCCTGTACTTCTTCGGTCCCGAGCGGCACCACCCCCAGGCGATGGCGGCCACCTTCGGTTGGGACTGGGCCGTCGACGTGATCCTGATCCACGCCGAGGACTACGCCGTGGCCTGGCGGGTGCCACTGTTCACAGTGGACACCAACCCGTTCGCCCCCGAGCAGGTCACCTGGTGGTACGCGGCCACGACCAACCGCACCCTGCGCGCCGCGCTCACGCTCGACCCGCCCGGCCAGGAGCGGCACCCGATCCGGCTGGAACCCGCCCCCACCCACTGTCGGGTTCCGGACCGGTACCGGCACGACCTCACCTTCCGCCCCGGCCCGGGCGAGCCGGTCGTGCTGTACACCCCCGGACCGCTCAGTGGCTGATGGTCAGCGACACGGCGCTGGTGTTCTCGGTGACGCCGGGCGCGAACAGACAGTTCTGGGTGATGGACCCGCCGGTCAGCGTCATGACGGCGTCGGAGCCGGTGAACTCGCCGGCGGTGATGGTGCCGATTAAGGTCATGATGGTCTGGCCGCCGCTCTGGCTGACCGTGTAATCGAACTCGAAGGTGCTCGTGTCGGTGGTGTTCCACACGATCTCCCACGTTCCGGAGCTCGAGAACAGAATGGACAGACAGGACAGCGGGATGTCCTCGCCACCCGAGTCGGTGGTGCCCGAGTCAATTGTGGCGGACACACACTCCTCATAGTCGATGTGGCTGGTGATATCCACGTCCTGCTCGAACAACCGCAGCCCGGGATCGAACGTGGCCTCCTCCACCCCGACACACACGATGTCGATGATCGGGTCAGCCTGAGCGGCACTCGGAATGGCGAACACGGTGAATGCGGCGCCCAGCAGCACCGTCAGGATCACTTGCATCCTACGCATGAGATCACTCCTTCTTCGGCCGGAACCCGCCGAGACTGCGCCTATCGGCCCGCTTTGGCAATAGCGTGTACCGCCACGCGGAACACTATTTTATTGCCCGCAACCGGCAGCGAAAAGTAGTGTTCCGCTCGGCGGTACACGCTATTGCGATCAAGTCGGCACGGGTGTCTTCTCCGCAGACCCCTTGAGCACGCAAAGGGATTCTGCGAGGAGGCACCGAAATGAGACGTATATTTCGTCAGCGATTGCTGGGTGCGGCCACGGCGTTCGTAGCCGCGCTCGGCTTGACGGTGGTCACCGCGACTCCGAGTTGGGCCGTGGCGCCGGCCAACGACAACTTCGCCAACGCCCAGGCCGAAACCGGTTCGTTCACCGACAGCGTCAACACCGACGAAGCGACCTATGAGGGCGGCGAGCAGATACCAAGCTGTACCGATCCTGTTGATGGCTACGGCCGGACGGTCTGGTATGGCCTGACCATCAGCGCCGGCACCGAGGTCACCGCCAGCACGGCCGGGTCGAACTTCGACACGGTGCTGGCCGTGTGGACCGGAGTCAGCCTCGGTTCCCTGTCCCAGGTTTCCTGCGACGACGACTCCGGTCCGGGCGCCACCTCGTCGCTGGGGTTCACGGCAAGTTCGTCCACTACGTACTGGATCCTGGTCGGCGGCAGCAACCTCACCGGCCCCTTTAGCGGCGATCTGGCTCTCGATGTCGACGCGACGACTCCGGGTGCGGATGTGTCGGTGTCGGTGGGCGATTCGGCCGATCCGGTGTCGGTGGGTGGTTCGCCGTACACCTACACGGTGAGCGTGGCCAACGGCGGACCGAATGGGGCGACCGGTGTGTCGGTGTCCACCAGCCTGTCCGGAGCGTCCGGAGCGGCGTGGACGGTCAACTCGGCGACCCCGTCGCAGGGGTCGTGTTCGGGTACCGCGCCGGTGTCGTGTTCGTTGGGCAGTATCGCCGCTTCGGGTGGGGCTTCGGTGGTGATCTCGGTGACGCCGTCGGCGACCGGGACGATCACCGCCAGCAGCACGGTGTCGGCGAATGAGTCCGATCCGGTGTCGGGTAACAACTCCGATGCGGAGTCGACCACGGTGAACAACGCGCTGGGGTGCACGATCATCGGCACCTCGGGTGCCAACACGCTCACTGGCACCAGCGGCAACGACGTGATCTGCGGGCTGGGCGGCGCCGACACCATCGACGGCGGCAGCGGCAACGACACCATCTACGCCGGGGACGGCGATGACGCGGTGGGCGGTGGCAACGGCAACGACACCATCTACGGGCAGGGCGGCAACGACGACAACGACGGCGAGACGCTGCTCGGCGCCCTGCTGCACCTGTTCGACAACGGCTCCGACTACATCGACGGTGGCCCGGGCACCGACCTCCTCGACGGCCAGAACGGCGACGACACCCTGGTCGACCATGACGGCGCCGACACCCTGAGCGGCGGCACCGGCAACGACAGCATCGACGTGCAGGACGGCGTCGGCAACGACACCGCCGACGGCGGCCTTGGCAGCGACACCTGCCTCGTCGACACCGGCGACGGCGCCATCAGCTGCTGAACCATCCACTCCGCACCGAACCGCGGGGCTACCGTGAAGAGGTGACCGAGTATCTGCGGCTGGAGTTCGACGGGGCGTTGGCCACGCTGACCATCGACCGGCCGGCCAAGCGCAACGCGATGAGCTACGAGATGTGGTCGGCGGTACCCGGACTGCTCGGCAAGGTCGAGGCCGAGGACGCGGTCCGGGTACTGCTGATCCGGGGCAACGAGCACTTCTCGGCGGGGGCGGACATCGCCGAGTTCGGCACGCTTCGCAAGGACGCCGAGGGAGCGAGCCGGTACAGCGCGGCGGTGCACGCGGCCGAGCGGGCGATCGCCACCGCTGCCAAGCCGACCATCGCGGCGATCACCGGCAACTGCATCGGCGGCGGCTGCGAGATCGCGCTGGCCTGTGACATCCGGATCGCGGCGGACGACGCCACGTTCGGGATCACGCCGGCCAAGCTCGGCATCGTCTACCACCTCACCTCCACCAAGCAGCTCGTCGACGCGGTCGGGGCGGCCTGGGCCAAGCAGATCCTGTTCACCGGCGACCTCCTGGACGCGGCCACCGCGCTGCGGATCGGGCTGGTCAACGAGCTGCACCCGGCGGACCGGCTACTCGACAAAGCCGGGAACCTGGCCCGCACCATCGCCGAGCGCGCCCAGATCTCGGTCCGGGGCGCCAAGACGATCGTGAGCCGGCTGGTCGCCGGGCAGACCGAGGACGACGAAGCGGTGCACATGCTGTACGCGCTGTCCGTGGCCAGCCGCGACTACGCCGAAGGGGTGCAGGCGTTCCTGGACAAGCGCCCGCCCCGGTTCTGACCCGTGGCGTGATCGACGGCACTAGGGGAAGCTGGGCGTCATGCGCAAACTGTCGTTGGACGCCGTTGCCCGCGAGCAGATGAAGCACGCCATGGAGAACTCCAACCAGCGCAGCGCCAAGACGGTGTACGGCGGCCACGAGCGCGTGCTGCGGCAGAGCGTGATCGCACTCGTCCAGGGGGCCGTGATGGGCGATCACCTCAGCCCCGGCGAGGCCACGCTGCACGTGCTGCAGGGCCGGATCCGGCTCACCGCCGGAAAGGACAGCTGGGACTGCCGCACCGGCGACCTGCTCGACATCCCGGCCGACCGCCACTCGGTGACCGCCCTCGAGCCCTCTGTCGTGTTGCTCACCGTGGCCAAGCCCTGAGGACTGTCCGACCCACGTCGTAGGCTGGATGCCGAGAACCCCTTGCCGAGGGCTCGTCCCGGGCAGGGGTGTGTTCGCGTCTGTTTCGAGGGGATGACACGTGACGCTCTCGGGTCTGCTCGACGCCGTCCTGCCCGACCCCGCGCTGGCCGCGCTGATCGACGCCGCCGGCACCGCCAGCCTGGCCATCGAGGGCGCGCCGGCCGCCCGCCCGCTGGTGCTCGCGGCGCTGTCCACCACGACCCCGGTGCTCGCGGTCACCGCCACCGGGCGCGAGGCCGACGACCTCACCGCCGCCCTGACCGACCTGCTCGGCGCCGGTGCCGTCGCCGCGTTCCCGTCCTGGGAGACGCTGCCGCACGAGCGGCTCTCCCCGCGTGCGGACACCGTCGGCCGGCGGCTGTCGATCCTGCACCGGCTGGCGCACCCGGACGGCACCGCGCCGCGGGTGGTCGTGGCCACGATCCGCAGCCTGATCCAGCCGATGGCGCCCGGCCTCGGTGAGCTGGCCCCGGTCGAGCTGCGCCCCGGCGAGGAGACCGACTTCGACGGCCTGATCGAGCGGCTGGTCGAGCTGGCCTACACCCGCGTCGACATGGTGGAGAAGCGCGGCGAGTTCGCGGTGCGCGGCGGCATCGTGGACGTCTTCCCGCCCACCGCCGAGCACCCGGTCCGGGTGGAGTTCTGGGGCGACGAGGTCAGCGAGCTGCGCCCGTTCGCCGTCGCCGACCAGCGCTCGCTGCCCGGCACGCTGGACGCCGTGGTTGCGCCGCCGTGCCGCGAGTTGCTGCTCACCGAGGAGGTGCGGACCCGGGCCGCCGAACTGGCCGGGCAGCACCAGGGCGACGCCCACCTGCACGAGATGCTGACCAAGCTCGCAGAAGGCATCCCGGTCGAGGGCATGGAGGCGCTGATCCCAGCGCTGTGCGCCGGCGAGCTGCAACTGCTCACCGACGTGCTGCCGGACGGCGCGCACGTACTGCTCGCCGACCCGGAGAAGATCCGCACGAGGGCGCACGATCTGGTCCGCACCGGGCAGGAGTTCCTCGAAGCCTCGTGGATGGCCGCCGCCGGAGGGGGCAAGGCGCCGATCGACCTGGGCGCCTCGGCCTACCGCGACCTCGCCGACGTGGCCGCGCACGCCCGGGACACCGGCCACCCGTGGTGGACGCTGTCCCAGCTCACCACCCCGGACGAGGCCGCGCTGCGGCTGGACATCGCCGCCGTCGACGCCTACCGGGGCGACATCGCCCGGGCCTTCGCCGACCTGCGGGCGCACACCGCCAGCGGCGGCGCCGCGGTGCTCGTGGTGCCCGGCGCCGGCACCGCCAAGCGCGCCGTCGAGCAACTGGCCGAGGCGGACGTGCCGGCCACCTGCGCCGAGCAGGGGCTGACCGAGCCGCCCCGGGCCGGCGTGGTCACCGTGGTGCGGGGCGCGCTCGAGGACGGGTTCAGCGCGCCCGCGCGGGCCCTTGTGGTGCTCACCGAGTCCGACCTGACCGGCGGCCGGCACGGCACCTCCACCCGGGACCTGTCGGCGAAGATGCCGTCCCGGCGGCGCAACGCCGTCGACCCGCTGGCGCTGCGCAACGGCGACTACGTGGTGCACGAGCAGCACGGCATCGGCCGGTACGTCGAGATGGTGCAGCGCACCGTCGCCGGAGCCACCCGCGAGTACCTGGTGCTGGAGTACGCCTCGTCCAAGCGCGGCCAGCCCGGCGACCGGCTGTTCGTGCCCACCGACCAGCTCGACCAGGTGTCCCGCTACGTCGGCGGTGAGCTGCCCACGCTGAACAAGCTCGGCGGCTCGGACTGGAAGAACACCAAGGCCAAGGCGCGCAAGGCGGTCAAGCAGATCGCCGCCGAGCTGGTGCAGCTCTACGCCGCCCGGCAGGCCGCGCCCGGCCACGCGTTCGGCCCGGACACCCCGTGGCAGCGCGAGCTCGAGGACGCCTTCCCGTTCACCGAGACCCCCGACCAGCTCGCCGCCATCGACGAGGTCAAGGCGGACATGGGCCGCGGCGTGCCGATGGACCGGGTGATCTGCGGCGACGTCGGCTACGGCAAGACCGAGATCGCCGTGCGGGCGGCGTTCAAGGCGGTGCAGGACGGCAAGCAGGTCGTGGTGCTGGTGCCGACCACGCTGCTCGCCCAGCAACACCTGCACACGTTCACCGAGCGCATGCAGTCCTTCCCGGTCGTGGTCAAGGGCCTGTCCCGGTTCACCCATGCCGGTGACGCCGAGGCGGTGATCGAGGGGCTGGCCAGCGGCAAGGTGGACATCGTCATCGGCACCCACCGGCTGCTGCAGACCGGCGTCCGGTACAAGGACCTCGGCCTGGTGATCGTGGACGAGGAACAGCGCTTCGGGGTGGAGCACAAGGAGCACATCAAGGCGCTGCGCACGCACGTCGACGTGCTGACCATGTCGGCGACGCCGATCCCGCGCACGCTGGAGATGAGCCTGGCCGGGATCCGCGAGATGTCCACCATCCTCACCCCGCCCGAGGACCGGCACCCGATCCTGACCTACGTCGGCGGCTACGACGACAAGCAGGTGGCCGCCGCGGTCCGGCGCGAGCTGCTCCGCGACGGCCAGGTGTTCTACGTGCACAACCGGGTGTCCTCGATCGAGAAGGCGGCACGACGGCTGCGCGAGCTGGTCCCCGAGGCCCGGATCGTCACCGCGCACGGGCAGATGAACGAGGACCGCCTGGAGAAGATCATCGAGGGGTTCTGGGTTCGCGAGCACGACGTGCTGGTGTGCACCACGATCGTGGAGACCGGGCTGGACATCTCCAATGCCAACACGCTGATCGTCGAGCGCGGCGACCTGCTCGGCCTGGCCCAGCTGCACCAGCTGCGCGGCCGGGTCGGCCGGGGCCGGGAACGCGGCTACGCCTACTTCCTGTATCCGCCGGAGACACCGCTGACCGAGACCGCGCACGACCGGCTGGCCACCATCGCGCAGAACACCGAGCTGGGCGCCGGAATGGCGGTGGCCATGAAGGACCTGGAGATCCGCGGCGCGGGCAGCCTGCTCGGCGCCGAGCAGTCCGGGCACATCGCCGGGGTCGGCTTCGATCTGTACGTGCGGCTGGTGGGGGAGGCCGTGGACGCGTTCCGCCGGCACGCCGGGGCGCCCGGGGCCGAGGAGGAGGACGAGCTGCCCGAGGTCCGGGTGGACCTGCCGGTGGACGCGCACATCCCGCACGACTACGTGCCCGGCGAACGGCTGCGGCTGGAGGCGTACCGCAAGCTCGCCGCCGCCCGGGACGCCACCGAGCTGGACGCGGTCGGCGAGGAGTTGGCCGACCGGTACGGCCCGCCGCCGCTGCCGGTGCAGCGGCTGTTCGGGGTGGCGGCGTTTCGCCAGGAGTGCCGGGCGCACGGGGTCAACGAGGTCACCTTGCAGGGCAACGCGATCCGGCTCAGCCCGCTGCCGCTGCGCGACTCGCAACTGGTGCGGCTCAAGCGGCTCTACCCCAAGGCGAACTACAAGGCGGTCACCAACACCGTGTCGGTGCCGCGGCCGACCGAGGGCGCGGCCGGCGGCCGGATCGGCGCGCCGCCGTTGCGCGACCAGGAATTGCTGGACTGGTGCGCGAACCTGCTCCGGTCGCTGGCCACCACGCCCGCGCCGGTGGCCTGATCAGCGCGATATGAGAAAGTACGCGGTGTGATGAGTGCGATGCGCCGCCGTCCGGCCATGCTGATCGCCGTCCTCGCCACCCTGGGCATGCTGACCGCGGCGTGCGGATCGGAGCCGAGGGAGGCGAACTCCGCCATCATCACCGATGACCGGGTGGTCTCGGTCGACGACGTGCAGGCCCGGCTCAACCGGTCGCTGGAGACCGAGCCCGCGGCCAAGGAACTGGCCAAGACGCACAAGCTGGACCTGGTCTCGCGCGGCATCGTGACCCAGGTCGTCCGGCACGAGCTGATCGCCGAGGCGGCCCGGCAGGAGAACCTCACGGTGTCCGAACGGGAGGTCGACGACTTCCTCGGCCGGGTCACGCCGTCCGAGGATCCGGTGCAGAAGTCCATCGAGGCCGCGTTCGACCGGCGGGACGTCGCCCGGGACCGGCTGCTCACCCAGAAGTTCGGCGCCAAGTACCTGGACCGGCTCCAGGTCACCTGGGACGGGGCGACCGTGGTGTCGCAGACCAACGCCAAGTCCACGGCCGTCGAGCTGGCGGAGCGGATGGCCGCCGTGGCGCCGGAGCAGATGGCCGAGGTCCTCCAGGGCTCGGCCAGCCAGGAGGTCAACCCCTCGCTGAACCAGGAGTTCAACCCGGTCAACACCTACCAGATCTACGCCCAGTACCAGGGTCAGGTCGTGCTCAGCCCGCTGTTCAGCGTCGAGGCCGGCAACGTGGTGGCGTTCCCGTTCGCGGCCGGCGAGCAGGCCGGCACCGGCTGGCTGGTCGCCTACATCAAAGATCGCTCGGAGAACGCGACGCTGCCGGAGGACCAGGCCGCCGCGGTGTCCGAAGTGGACCCGGTCTGGGCCGAGTCGATCGGCACCCAACTGCTCACCCCGCTGGCCGGCGAGCTCGGCCTGCGGTTGAGCCCGCGCTACGGCGTGTGGGACGAGTTGGCCGTCGCGGTGGCGCCGAGCGAGGCGGAGAAGATCGGCGTGGTGCTCCCGGTCGCCGGCAAGACCACGCCATGACCGGTGCCGCTGAGTCGGCGGTGGTTCTGGTGGATCCCGCGCACGGCGCGGTGTTGCCGGTGGCGGCGCTCCCGGCGATCCGGTCGGCCCGGGCGGTGTACCGCACGCCCGGGGTCGACGTGCCGGCCGATCCGGCGCCCCCGGCCGGCGAGCTGCTGGCCGCGGCGCCCGTGGTGCTGTTCGCCGCCGCACTGTCCGACCCGGCCGCGGTGGCCCTGTTCGAGTCCGGCGCCACGGTGATCGCTGCGGTGCCGGGCCGCGTGCTGCCGGCCGCGGTGGCCGTGATGGACCGGCTGCGCTCGCCGGACGGGTGCCCGTGGGACGCCGAGCAGACCCACGAGTCGCTGCGCCAGTACCTGGTCGAGGAGTGCTTCGAGCTGCTGGAGGCGATCGAGGAGGGGGACCGGCCGGCGCTGCGCGAGGAGCTGGGCGACGTGCTGCTCCAGGTGCTGTTCCACGCCCGGATCGCGGCCGAGGACCAGGACGACCCGTTCACTATCGACGACGTCGCCGCGGAGCTGATCGCCAAGCTGGTTTCCCGCCACCCGCACGTGTTCGCCGGTGGCGACCCGGCGGTGCGGGACGCGCAGACCCAGCAGCAGCGCTGGGAGGAGCTGAAGAGCACCGAGAAGCGCCGCGAGTCCAGTGTGGACGGTGTGGCGATGGGTCAGCCGGCGCTCGCCCTCGCCGCCAAGCTCGCCGCCCGCACCGCCCGCGCCGGTCTGCCCGGGGACCTGCTGCCGGCGCACACCGACCCCGGCTCCCGGCTGTTCGCGCTGGCCGCCCTGATCAAGCTCGCCGGCACCGACCCGGAGGGCGAGCTGCGCGCGGTGGCCCGCCGGTTCGCCGCCGACGTCCGCGCCGCCGAACGCGCGGCCCGGGCGGCCGGGATCCCCCCCGGCCCCATGGACCACGAGACCTGGCGCCGGTTCTGGCCGGCTCGGTAGTTCCCCGGTCGGCCCGCGCCGCCGTTCCGTAACCTGGATCCGTGGCCGTCCCTACTCCTCGTCCGGACCCACCGATCCGCCGACGGCGTCCGCCCCGTTTCGCGACCCCGATTCTGCTGGTCCTCGCCCTGCTCGCCGGGGTGACCGGGGTGTTCGCCTGGCTGGGCTCGTCCGGCGAACCGCCGCCCCGCCGGGCGGCGCCGCCGGGCTTCGACGTCCCCGAACTGGACGTGCGGCCCGGCACCGTGGTGCCGCACCAGGCCGTCCCCGGCTCCGCCGACACCGGCTGGATGGGCCGGGTCGCGGACAAGACGGACATCCCCGAGCGGATGCTGCGGGCCTACGTCGCCGCCGAGACCGAGACCCTGATCCGCACCCCGGACTGCCGGCTGACCTGGGCCACCCTCGCCGCCATCGGCCGGACCGAGTCCAGCCACGGCCGGTTCCGCGGCGCGGTGATCGGCCCGGACGGCCGGCTGTCCCCACCGGTCATCGGGATCCCGCTGGACGGTTCCCCCGGCGTCCGCGCGATCCGGGACACCGACGGCGGCCGGCTCGACGGCGACGTGCAGTGGGACCGTGCCGTCGGCGCCATGCAGTTCCTTCCGGTCACCTGGTCCCGCTGGTCCGCCCGGGCCAACGGCGACGGCGCCACCCCGGACCCGCAGAACGTCGACGACGCGGCGCTGTCGGCCGCCCGCTACCTGTGCGCCTCCGGCGGCGACCTGGGCAGCCCGAACGGCTGGTGGCGCGCCGTGCTCACCTACAACCGGTCCAATGCCTACGGCCGCACCGTGTTCAGCGCCGCCGACGCCTACGCCCGCGCCGCCACGGCCTGACCGCGAACCCGGTGCCCGCTCAGCGGTCCCGGTCGACCGCGATGCGCGCGCTCACCTCGCCGAGGGCCTCCTGGTACTCCGGCACCGGGTGCATCGCCGCCGCGATCCGCAGCTGCGTCTGCGCCTCCTGGTAGCGGCCGAGCCGTTGCAGCGTCCGGCCGAGCGCGAACCGGGCGTAATGATCGGTCGGGTCCAGTTCGATCACCCGGAGGAACGCCTGCTCGGCCCGCCGCAGCTGGGCGGAGCCGAGGTAGGCCCGGCCGGCGAGTAGATGCACGCTCGGCTTGTCCGGCTCCGCGTCGAGCACGGGAGCGAGCGCCGCGAGGGCGTCGAGCGGCCGGCGTTGCGCGACCAGCGACTCGGCCTTGCGGAACGCCTCGAACGTGCTTGTCCCGTCCTCGGTCATGGTCCGATCAACGCTACCCCGTCGGGGCTGTTCCGGGGAGTCGCAAGGACGTTCACGCTCCGTTCCCAATCCCTCTGCGCGTGCCTCCACCGGGGGATACCGGCCCCCGGTTAGGCTCGGGGCGTTGTGTCTGGTCGAAGCGGTTGAGGAGCAGCTGGTGGCGGTCATCGAGCAGGTCGGTGCGCGCGAGATTCTGGACTCTCGCGGCAACCCCACGGTCGAGGTCGAGGTGGCCCTCGACGACGGGACCCTGGCCCGGGCGGCGGTCCCCTCCGGCGCGTCCACCGGCGAGCACGAGGCGGTGGAGCTGCGTGACGGCGACCCGAGCCGGTACCTCGGCAAGGGCGTGGAGAAGGCGGTCACCGCCGTGCTGGACGAGATCGGGCCCGAGCTCACCGGCGTCGACGCGGTTGACCAGCGGATCGTCGACCAGAAGCTGGTCGACCTGGACGGCACGCCGGACAAGTCCCGGCTCGGCGCCAACGCCATCCTCGGCGTGTCGCTGGCCGTGGCCAAGGCGGCCGCCGAATCCAGCGGCCTCGAGCTGTTCCGCTACATCGGCGGGCCCAACGCGCACGTGCTGCCGGTGCCGATGCTCAACATCCTCAACGGCGGCGCGCACGCCGACACCGACGTCGACGTCCAGGAGTTCATGATCGCGCCGATCGGCGCCGAGTCGTTCCGGCAGGCGCTGCGCTGGGGCGCGGAGACCTATCACTCGCTCAAGGCGGTGCTCAAGAGCCGCAAGCTGGCCACCGGCCTCGGCGACGAGGGCGGCTTCGCACCGAACCTGTCGAGCAACCGGGACGCGCTCGACCTGATCGTGACCGCCATCGAGCAGGCCGGCTACGTGCTCGGCCGGGACATCGTGCTGGCCCTTGACGTGGCGGCCACCGAGTTCTTCGGCGACGGCGTCTACACCTTCGAGGGCGAGCGGCGCAGCTCGGAATGGCTCAACGACTACTACACCCAGCTGATCAAGGACTATCCGCTGGTGTCGATCGAGGATCCGCTCGCCGAGGACGACTGGGACGGCTGGGTGAGCCTGACCGACCAGATCGGCGAGCGGGTCCAGCTGGTCGGCGACGACCTGTTCGTCACCAACCCGGACCGGCTGGAGGAAGGCATCGACCGGCGGGCGGCCAACGCGCTGCTGGTCAAGGTCAACCAGATCGGCACGCTGTCCGAGACCCTGGACGCGGTCGCGCTGGCCACCTCCTACGGCTACCGCTGCATGATGAGCCACCGGTCCGGCGAGACCGAGGACACCACGATCGCCGACCTTGCGGTGGGCACCGGGGTCGGCCAGATCAAGGCCGGCGCCCCGGCCCGCACCGACCGGGTGGCCAAGTACAACCAGCTGCTGCGGATCGAGGAGACGCTCGGCGACGCGGCCCGTTACGCCGGGGACCTCGCGTTCCCGCGGTTCACTCCGGAGGGCTGAGCGGCATGGCGGCCGACCGGGGCGAGCGGGCCGACCGGAACCGGGGCGACCGGCGGCGGACCGGCTCGGCCAGGACGACCCGGCCGGAGACGGTCCGCAGCCGGCGGGCCGGTCGCATTCCCCGCAGAGCCCGGCGCTCGCAGCGGGCGGTGCCGAAGAAGGTGCGCCGGCACGCGGCCGCCATGCTCGGGCTGTCCACGACCCGACGGGCGGCGATGTTAGCCATCGTGGTGTGCGCGCTGGCCCTGAGCGTGGCCGTGCCGCTGCGCACCTATCTGGCGCAGCGCGCCGACGTCACGGTCCAGGAGCAGCGCGAGGCCGAGCTGCGCGCCCAGGTGGAGCAGCTCGAAGCGCGCAAGGCCCAGCTGGGCGACCCGGCGCAGGTCGAGGCCGAGGCCCGGCGCCGGCTGCGCTACGTGCGACCGGGCGAGACGCCCTACGTCGTCGAACTGCCCGGCGACCACGACGAGCGACCGGCCGGGACGCCGCCGCCTGCGCCGCAGGAGCAGCCCTGGTACGAGACGCTCTGGGAAGCGGTGGCGGGTAGCGCGCGGTGATCACCGATGCGGACCGCAGGATCGTGGCCGAACAGCTCGGCCGGGAGCCGAGGGCACTGCGCGCGGTGGCGCACCGGTGCCCGAGCGGACATCCGTCGGTCGTCCAGACCAACCCGCGGCTGGCCGACGGAACCCCGTTCCCCACGCTGTACTACCTCACCTGTCCCCGGCTGACCGCACTGGTCAGCCGGCTCGAGGCGGGCGGCGTGATGCGGGAGATGACCGAGCGGCTGGCCACCGACCCGGAGCTGGCGGCCGGCTACCTCGCCGCGCACCGGGCCTACCTGGCCGAGCGGGACGCGATCGAGCCGCTCGGCACCGAGGTCAGCGCGGGCGGAATGCCCGGCCGGGTGAAGTGCCTGCATGTGCACGTGGCGCACGCGCTGGCCGCCGGCCCGGGGGTGAATCCGATCGGCGACCAAACCCTGGCGATGCTGAGCGACGAATGGCCATCGGGACCGTGCTCGACCGGCCAATCGGACGACAGCGGTCGTCCGAAAGGGCAAGGATGACCGACTAGTGGCCCTTTTTGGTGAGCGTCGGTCATGAAATGGTGACCTACGGCGACCAATGAGGCAGTCTGGAGGACGGACTGCGACGGACCACGAAACCGAGGGACAGGCGGATTCAGGTGGGTGCGGCGAAGAGGGACATACGGGCAACGCGGGCGAGCCAGCGTATGCGCCGCAGACGCCGCAAGGTGGCTGCGGTCGCGGCCGGCATGCTGCTCATCCCGGCGGTCGCCGCAGGTGAGCCGGCCACGGTGACCGGTGGCGATCTGAGCGCCTTAGCGGACGTCGGCCGGGGGCTCATGGGCCTGACCGACCCGGACTCGGTCGGCGCGGACGGCGAGTTGGGCGAGGACGACCAGATCGGCGCCGACCTGCTGGCCGACGCCGGCAACCCGGATCTACTCTCCCAGGAGACGCTCGACGTGCCCAGCGGTCCGCTCGGCATCCCGGGCGTGATGCTGCAGGCCTACCAGCGGGCATCGGACACGCTGAACCAGACCATGCCCAACTGCCACATGCACTGGTCCTTGCTGGCCAGCATCGGCCGGATCGAGACCAACCACGCGCGCGGCGGGCAGGTCTTCGCCAACGGCGACACCGTGCGCGCGATTCTCGGCCCGGTGCTCAACGGCGGCGGCTTCGCGGCCATCTCCGACACCGACGGCGGCATCCTGGACGGTGACAACCGGTGGGACCGCGCGGTCGGGCCGATGCAGTTCATCCCGTCCACCTGGCGCGGCTACGCCTCGGACGGCAACGGCGACCGGGTGAGCAGCCCGCACAACGTCTACGACTCCGCGCTGGCCGCCGGGAAGTACCTGTGCTCGGGCGGGATGGACATGGCCAACCCGCAGCAGCGCGCTACCGCGGTGTTCCGCTACAACCACTCCGACAGCTACGTGCGCACGGTGCTGGTCTGGGCCGAGGCCTACGCCAAGGGCGTCACCCCGCTGCCCAGCACGCCGGTGCCGCCGCTGCAGGACTTCCAGCAGATCGACGACCTGCCGGCCGGCGGTGGCGGCGGTGGCGGCGGCTCGACGGACCCGGTCGACTCCGGCACCACGACCACCACGACGACCACCACCACGACGACCAGTTCGTCCACCACCACGACGACGCCGACCTGCCCGAGCACGCCGACCTCGTCCCCGACGACCAGCGCCCCGGGCACCACCACCCCGACGCCGCCTCCGCCGGGCTGCCAGACCGTGACGCAGGCGCCGTCGACGCCGTCCACTCCGCCCAGCACCAGCACGGTGCCGCCGAACACCGACTCCTCGACTCCGCCCGGCGGTGGCGGCAGCTCCGAGCCGCCGGGCGGCGGCACCTCGACCGGTCAGGAGACCTCGACCGCCGACACCTCCTCCAGCACGTCCTTCGTGGAGACCACCACCGCGGTCGGCGCGTAACCGATCACCGCGCCACTAGGCTGCGACCCATGGCACGGGTTGCGGCGATCGACTGTGGGACCAACTCCATCCGGCTGCTCGTCGCGGACCTGACCCGCCGCGACGACGGCTCCTGCTGGCTGCGCGACGTGCACCGGGAGATGCGGATCGTGCGGCTGGGCGAGGGGGTGGACGCCACCGGCCGGCTGGCCGTCGCGGCGCTGATGCGCACCAGGGACGCCCTGGCCGACTACGCCCTCATCGCGCGCCGCAAGGGGGCACAGCGGGTGCGCATGGTGGCCACCAGCGCCACCCGGGACGCGAGCAACCGGGACGAGTTCTTCGCCATGACCGAGAACGTGCTCGGGGTGCGGGCCGAGGTGATCACCGGCGACGAGGAGGCCCGGCTGTCGTTCACCGGCGCGGTCGGCGACCTCGAGCCGGACGACGGGCCGTTCCTGGTCGCCGATGTCGGCGGCGGCTCGACCGAGCTGGTGTTGGGCACCTGGGACGGCACCCAGGCCGCGATCAAGGCCGCGCGGTCGGTGGATATCGGCTGCGTCCGGATCACCGAGCGCTGCCTGCGTGGCGACCCGCCGACCGCCGAGGAGATCGCCGCCGGCCGCGAGCTGACCGCGCGGATCCTCGCCGAGGCGTTCACCGCGGTGCCCGTCGGCGACGCGCGAACCTGGGTCGGCGTGGCCGGCACGATCACCACGCTGTCCGCGGTCGCGCTCGGACTGGCCGAGTACGACGCCGATCGCACGCATCTGTCCCGGCTGTCCACCGACGAGATCGCCCGCACCGCGCAGGGGCTGCTGGCGCAGAGCCACGACGAGCGGGCCGCCAACCCGGTCATCCATCCGGGCCGGGTGGACGTGATCGGCGGCGGCGCGTTGATCACCCAGGTGTTGGCCGAGGAGCTGCGGGCGCGCGCCGATATCACTCAACTACTGGTCAGCGAGCACGACATTCTAGACGGCATCGCGTTGTCGCTGGTCTAGGGGGTATGCGTACCCCATGATTACCTAGCTCGATATCCCCCGGATGGACCAATTAAGTGCAATCGTGACGGCTTTGTGATGTCAAGGCTGCTGAGTTCGACTCATCAGGCGCTTAGCTTCCTCTCACATTCCGGGCACACTCGCCCGGCATCGTGCATAGCTTTGGGAGGAGTCCAATGCGTAGGTCACGCTGGTTAGCGAGGGCGGCTGGTCCGCTCACCCTCGCCCTCGTGCTGTCCGGTTGCGGCACCAGTGGCGACGACAGCGGCGGCGGCAACAACAGCGACCAGCAGGCTAAGAACGACAGCACGGAGATCACCGTCTTCGGCACCGATCCGGAGAACCCGCTGGTGCCGGGTAACACCACCGAAACCGGTGGTAGCAAGGTCATCGACGCGCTGTTCACCGGCCTGGTCAAGTACGACCCGGTCAGCGGGGAGCCGAAGAACGCGCACGCCGAGAACATCGAGACCGCGCAGGACGGCAAGTCGATCACTTTCAAGCTCAAGTCGGGCTGGAAGTTCCACGACGGCACCGACGTCAAGGCGAAGAACTACGTCGATGCGTGGAACTACACCGCGTACTCGCCGAACGGCCAGCAGGGTGCCAGCTTCTTCGCCCAGGTCAAGGGCTTCGAGGAGGTCAACACCGCGGACCCGGACGGTGACGGCCCGCAGCAGGCGCCCGAGCCCGCGGCCAAGACGATGTCCGGCCTCGAGGTCGTCGACGACCTGACCTTCAAGGTGACGTTCACCGAGGCGCACCCGATCTTCGCGACCAAGGTCGGCTACACCACCTTCATGCCGCTGCCGGACCTGTTCTTCAGTGACAAGGCGGGCTTCGAGGCCAAGCCGATCGGCAACGGGCCGTTCAAGTTCATTTCCCGGGTGCCGAAGCAGGAGATCAAGGTCGAGCGGTTCGAGGAGTACGCCGGCGAGGACAAGCCGAAGATCAAGATGGTGAAGTTCGCCTACCCGGAGAGCGTGGACGCCGCGTACGCGCAGGTGAAGGGCAACCAGCTGGACTTCCTGGACACGATCCCGCCGTCCGGCCTTGCCGGCAACGTGTGGAAGGAAGACCTGAAGGGTCGCTCCGGCAACTCCGAGATCCTGTCCATCCAGGTGCTGGCCTTCCCGCTGTACGACCCGAAGTACGGCAACGCCGACTTCCGCAAGGCCATCTCGATGGCCATCAACCGGGACGAGATCACCAAGGTGATCTTCGAAGGCAACCGCGTGCCGGTGAACGGCTACGGCGTGCCCAAGCTGCCGGGCTGGACCGACGGTGCCTGCGGTGAGTTCTGCAAGTTCGACCCGACGAAGGCCAAGGAGCTGTTCGCCAAGTCCGGTTTCCAGGGTCCGCTGGAGATCACCAGCAACGCCGACGGCGGGCACAAGGAGTGGATCGAGGCCGCGTGCGGCAACATCAAGAACACCCTCGGCCTGGACTGCACGTTCGTGCCGGTGCAGACCTTCGGTGAGATCCGCAGGAAGATCAACGCCCACGAGATGACCCAGGTCTACCGGGCCGGCTGGCTGGCCGACTACCCGCTGGTGGAGAACTTCCTGAACCCGCTGTACCGCACGGGTGCGTCGTCCAACGACAACCTGTACACCAACCCGGCGGTGGACGCGAAGCTGGCCGAGGCCGACAAGGCCACGTCCCAGGAAGAGGCGTTCAAGCTGTACCACGAAGCGGAAGAGATGATCGCCAAGGACATGCCGGCCATCCCGCTGTGGAACACTTCGGCGCAGTGGGGCCATTCCACGAAGGTGAAGAACGTTCGGATGACCCCGAAGCGGGAACTCGACCTTTCCTTCGTCGAGATCGCCTGAGCAGGACCGGGTGGGGCTGGCCGTCCGTTCGCGGAGCGGCCAGCCCCCTCGGCCTGTTCCCGTCCTGTCCATAAGGAGGGGCCATGGGGAGATACATCCTGCGCCGGTTGCTCCAGCTGATACCGGTGTTCATCGGAACGACGTTCCTGATCTACGTGCTGGTCTGGTCGGTGCCCGGCGACCCGTTCGCCGGACTGTGCGGGGACCGGAAGTGTCCGGACGCGTTCGTCGCGACCATGACCGAGAAGTACAACCTCGACGACAACATCTTCGTGCAGTACGCGAAGTACATGGGCGCGCTGCTGCAGGGTGACTTCGGCCAGACGTTCTCCGGCCAGTCGGTCGGGGAGCTGATCGCGCTGCGGTTCCCGGTCTCGGTGCGGCTGGCCATCGTGGCCGTGGCCATCGAGGCGATCATCGGGATCACCGCGGGCGTGCTCACCGGCCTGCGCGGTCGCGGCTACCTGGACAACCTGGTGCTGGTGTCCACGCTGTTCCTGATCTCGCTGCCCACGTTCGTCACCGGCTTCCTGCTCCAGCAGGTGCTGCTGGCCGGGGAATGGGAGTTCTTCCCACCCACGGTGTCCGACCAGGCGAACTGGCACGAGCTGCTCGTGCCGGGCTTCGTGCTGGGCAGCATCTCGATGGCCTACGTGTCCCGACTGACCAGAACGTCGATCTCGGAGAACAAGCGGGCCGACTACGTGCGCACGGCGCTGGCCAAGGGCCAGCCGAAGCGGCGGGTCGTCGGGGTGCACCTGATGCGCAACTCGATGATCCCGGTACTCACCTTCCTGGGCACCGATCTCGGCGGCCTGATGGGCGGTGCGATCGTCACCGAGGGCATCTTCAACATCAAGGGCGTTGGCGGCCTGGTCTACGACGCCATCCTGTCCAAGGAGGGGTTCATCGTCACCGGCGTGGTGGTGTTGCTGGTGATCGTGTTCCTGTTGGTGAACCTGGCGATCGACCTGCTCTACGCCGTACTCGACCCGAGGATCCGATATGACTGACCCCACCACAGCGGCTACCGGCTCGGCCGTCACGGAGAACGTCGACACCTTCGTGACGGCCGCGGAGCAGGTGGAGACCAAGCCTGGCAAGCCGCGCAGCCTGTGGTCGGACGCGTGGCACGACCTGCGCCGCCGGCCACTGTTCATCCTTTCCCTCGTGCTGATCGTGTTCTTCCTGACGATGGCGCTGTTCCCCGGCCTGTTCACCTCGGTCGACCCGAACGCGACCGACCTGTCCCGCAGCCGGCAGGCGCCGTCCGCGGAGGCCTGGTTCGGTTATGACGTCCAGGGTCGCGACGTGTACGCCCGGGTGATCTACGGCGCCCGCTGGTCGATCATGGTCGGCGTGCTGGCCAGCCTGCTCACCGTGCTGCTCGGTGGCGTCCTCGGCATCCTGGGCGGCTATCTCGGCGGCTGGCTGGACGGCCTGCTGTCCCGGATCGCCGACGTGTTCTTCGGACTGCCGTTCGTGCTCGGCGCGATCGTCATCCTGAGCGCGTTCCGGTCGGCGAACGTCAACAGCGCCCCGGCCATCGTCGGTGCCGTCGTGCTCTCCATCGGGCTGCTGTCCTGGCCGGTGGCCATGCGGATCATGCGGTCGGCGGCGATCACCGCCAAGCAGCAGGACTACGTGCGGGCGGCCCGGGCGCTCGGCGCCCGCACCAGCCGGGTGCTCCGCCGGCACATGCTGCCCAACTGCCTGGCACCGGTGCTGGTGTACGCCACGATCGCGCTCGGCGCGTTCATCGGCGTTGAGGCAACGCTGTCGTTCCTTGGCATCGGGTTGCGCGCCCCGGCCGTGTCGTGGGGCGTGATGATCGCCGACGCACGCAACTACATCAGGGTCGCGCCGCACCTGCTGTTCTTCCCGGCCGGTGCGCTGGTGCTGACCGTGTTGTCCTTCGTGATGCTCGGCGACGCGGTGCGCGACGCCCTCGACCCCAAGCTGAGGTAGCAGATGACCACAGTGGACGACAACAGCGCGCCACTGCTCGAAGTCAAGGACCTGTTCGTGGAGTTCCGCACCCGGGACGGTGTGGCCAAGGTCCTCAACGGCGTGAGCTATCACGTCAACGCCGGGGAAACCCTTGCGGTGCTCGGTGAGTCCGGCTCCGGCAAGAGCGTCACCGCGCAGACCATCATGGGCATCCTGGACATACCGCCCGCGGCGGTCACCGGCGGCTCGATCAAGTATCACGGCGAGGATCTGCTGAAGGCGTCCGACGATCGCCGGCGCGAGGTTCGTGGCGAGGGCATCGCGATGATCTTCCAGGACGCGTTGTCGGCGCTCAACCCGGTTTTCACCGTGGGATACCAGATCGAGGAGCAACTGCGGATCCGGCTGGGCGTGAGCCGGCAGGCGGCCCGCAAGCGGGCGGTCGAACTGCTTGACCTGGTCCGGATTCCCAACGCCGCCCGGCGGGTGCGGCAGTACCCGCACGAGTTCTCCGGCGGCATGCGGCAGCGCGCGATGATCGCGATGTCGCTGGCTCTCGACCCGGAGATGCTGATCGCCGACGAACCGACCACCGCGCTGGACGTGACCGTGCAGGCCCAGATCATGGACCTGCTGGCCGAGATCCAGGCGGAGCGGCGGATGGGCCTGATCCTGATCACCCACGACCTCGGCGTGGTCGCCGAAGTGGCGGACCGGATCGCGGTGATGTACGCGGGCCGGATCGTGGAGCAGTCCGACGCGCCGGAGCTGTACCGGGCACCCGGCCACCCCTACACCGAGGCGCTGCTGGAGTCGCTGCCCCGGGTGGACCTGCGCGGCCAGACGCTGAACACGATCAAGGGTCTGCCGCCGAGTCTGCTGAAGATACCCTCCGGATGCCCCTTCCATCCGCGGTGCAGGAGGGCGGAGGATGTCTGCCGGTCCGAGGTTCCGCCGCAGCACCGGTTGGGCCTCGGCCGGACCAGTGCCTGCCATTTCGCCGAGGAGGTGGTTGCCAGATGAGCGAGCTTGTGAGCGAATCCATCAGCACTGCACCGCCGCCGAGCCTGCGATGCGGCGGGCCGGGACAGCACCGAGCTTGCGAGGTGGTGGACCGATGAGCGAGCTTGCGAGCGAAAGCAGTGAGGCTGAGGTCGTGAGCGAGTCGAGCGCCGACCAAGTCCGCGAGGTGCCCGACGGGGAACCGATCCTTCAGGTCCGCGATCTGGTCAAGCACTTCCCGGTCCGGGTCGGCGTGCTGTTCAAGCGCACCGTCGGTTTCGTCCGCGCCGTGGACGGCGTCTCGTTCGACCTGCGCGCCGGGGAGACGCTCGGCGTGGTGGGCGAGTCGGGTTGCGGAAAGTCCACCCTGGCGCAGGTGCTGATGCGGCTGGAGCCGCCGACCGGTGGCTCGGCCACGTTCGAGGGCCGGAACATGTTCAAGATGCGCGGCCGAGAGCTGCGCCGGTTGCGCCGCAACATCCAGATCGTGCTCCAGGATCCGTACACGTCGCTGAACCCGAGGATGACCGTCGGCGACATCGTCGGCGAGCCGTTCGACATCCACCCCGAGGTGGCGCCCAAACGCTCGCGCCGGGAGAAGGTGCGCGACCTGCTCGACGTGGTCGGGCTCAACCCCGAGCACATCAACCGCTATCCGCACCAGTTCTCCGGCGGACAGCGGCAGCGCATCGGCATCGCCCGGGCGCTTGCCCTGCGGCCCAAGGTGATCATCTGCGATGAGCCGGTGTCCGCCTTGGACGTCTCCATCCAGGCGCAGGTGATGAACCTGCTCGGCGAGCTGCAGGACGAGTTCCACCTCTCGTACGTGTTCATCGCGCACGACCTTTCGGTGGTCCGGCACCTGTCCGACCGGGTGGCGGTCATGTACCTCGGCAAGATCGTCGAGATCGGCACCGAGGAGCAGATCTACGAGCACCCGACCCATCCCTACACCCAGGCGCTGCTGTCCGCGGTGCCGGTGCCGGACCCGTCGGTGCGCGGGCTGCGCCAGGTGATCCGGCTGGAGGGCGACGTGCCGAGCCCGGTCGACCCGCCGTCCGGCTGCCGGTTCCGCACCCGGTGCTGGAAGGCCACGGAGCGGTGCGCCAACGAGGTGCCGGAGCTGGTGACCCGGGTCGCCGATCATCCCAGCGCGTGTCATTACGCCGAGGAACGCTCAGTCGTGCCCTAACGTCGGGGCAACAGTTGGGGCAGTGGTAGTAGAAAGCGAGGAGAGATCGCGTGAAGCGACGGAAGACGGTACTGGCGCTGATGACCACACCGTTGGTCTTCGGGCTGGTTATCGCCGCTGCGCCGGGCGCCACCGCGCAGCCGGCGTTATCGGGCAAGACGGTGGAGTACAACGTACTGGCCACCGAGTCCGGAGGGGTGGACGCGGCTGTGGCCGCCGTCAAGGCTTCGGGCGGCACCGTGGTGAAGACCAACCGCGCGGCGGGTCTGCTCACCGTGAAGGCGCCGGAGAACGGTTTCACCGCAAGGCTTGCCACCGCGCCCGCGGTGGAGGTCGCCGCCAAGGCCAAGGTGATCGGCCGGGCGCCTGCGCTGCGGCAGGCACCACGCACCGAGGTGGAGAAGGAGAACAAGAGCGGCGCCGCCGGGGCCGCCAAGAAGGCGCAGCGGGCCGCGGCCGGCATGGACCCGCTCGACAATCTGCTCTGGGGCCTGACCTCGGTGCGCTCGGATCTGGCCCGTACCAAGCAACCGGGCGACCGGCGGGTCAAGGTCGGCGTGATCGACACCGGCATCGACGGCAACCACCCGGACATCGCGCCGAACTTCGACCGCGCGCTGTCCCGCAACTTCACTCAGGACATCCCGTTCGACGAGCTCGGCCAGGTCGTCGACGGCCCGTGTGAGTTCCGTGGCTGTGTGGACCCGGCCGACTGGGACGACGGCGCGCACGGCACGCACGTTGCCGGCACCATCGCCGCCGCCGCAGACGGGTTCGGCATCTCCGGTGTCGCGCCCGGCGTTTCCCTGGTGAACATCCGGGCCGGCCAGGACTCCGGATTCTTCTTCCTGCAGCCCACCGTCGACGCGCTGACCTATGCCGGCGACGCCGGGATCGACGTGGTCAACATGTCGTTCTTCGTCGACCCGTGGCTGTACAACTGCCAGAACAACCCGGCCGACACGCCGGAGCAGCAGGCCGAGCAGCGGCTGATCACCCGGGCGATGACCCGGGCGCTGAACTACGCGCACCGCAGGGGCGTCACCCAGGTCGCCGCGCTGGGCAACCAGCACACCGACCTCGGCAACCCGCAGCCCGACACGATCAGCCCGGACTACCCGGTCGGCACCGAGCACCCGCGGACCATCGACAACGCCACCTGCCTGTCGTTGCCGACCGAGGGCCCGCACGTGATCGGCGTGCTGTCCTACGGCCCGTCCCGGACCAAGGCCGACTACTCCAACTACGGCGTCGAGCAGATCTCGGTTTCCGCCCCCGGTGGCTGGTTCCGTGACTACTTCGGCACTCCGCAGTTCCGCACGAACGAGAACCTGATCCTCTCGGCCTACCCGCGGCATGTGGGTGTCGAGGAGGGCAACATCGACGAGGCCGGCAACATCACCCCGCAGGGTGTGGCGCTGGGTGTGCAGCGGGCGTGCAAGTCCGACGGCACCTGCGGCTACTACCAGTACCTGCAGGGCACCTCGATGGCCTCGCCGCACGCCGCCGGTGTCGCCTCGCTGATCGTCAGCCAGTACGGCAGGTTCCAGCGTGGCAACGCGAGCATGAACCCGGACGCGGTGCAGTCGGTGCTCGAGGGCACCGCCTTCAAGATCCCGTGCCCGGTGCCGCCGACCATCGACTACCTGGACGAGGGTCGCGACGCCAGCTTCACCGCCACCTGCACCGGCAACCTGCAGTTCAACGGCTTCTACGGGCACGGTTCCGTGGACGCCTGGGCCGCCGTCACCCGCGGCCGCCCGTTCCTGTGATCCGCTGATTCATTGACGATGGCCGCCGATCCCTTCGGGACCGGCGGCCATCGTTTTGTTCACTTGTCCTTGGTGCGCAACGCCCGCGCGATGAACCCGGCCAGGTCCTTGGCCTGCTGCAGCCGGCTCGGCTCGTGCACGTACATCATGTGCCCGGCCTCGTAGTAGCAGGTCTCGATGTTGTCCCGCAGCTCGTCCGGAATGGACAGATGGGCCAGCACGTGGTCGCTGGCGTAGTACGGGGTCGCGCCGTCGTGGTAGCCGGACGCGACGTGCAGCCGCAGGTGCGGGTTGGCCCGCATGGCGGTGGCGAGCTTGTCCGCCACGGTTACGTGCGCGTTCTCGAACTCCTTGTACGACCAGGACGAGTTGACCCCGATGCTGAGGATCTCGTACGGCAGGTCGTTGGTGTAGTTCAGCTCCGCGTGCAGGTAGTGGTTGAGCGCGGCGGTGTAGGCGCCCATGATCGCGATGTTGGTCGGGTCGTCCACCCACCGCTCGCGCGCGCCGTCCGGGTCCCAGCCGGTGAACCGGCCGTCCAGCCGTCCGACGACCTGGCCACGCTCGCGCAACAGTTCGGTGTAGAACCGGATGTGCTCGACCCGCAGGTTCGCCCGGAACACGTAGTCCTCGGAAAGCCCGGTCAGGGCGGCGATCCTGGCCGCGGTGGCCCGACGTTCCGGTGTGGACAGTCGGCTGCCGCGGGACAGCGCCACCGGGTAGTCGGCGGCGACGAACTCCTCGGCCTCGGTCAGCACCTCGCGCAGCGGACGGTCGCCATGGAAACCGTGGTAGTGCGCGATGGCCGCGTAGGTCGGCAGGAACACGACGAAGGGCAGGTCGTTGCCGTCGGAGAAGTCCAGCACGCTGAAGTCCAGCGCCGAGGAGATCAGCATCAGGCCGTTGAGGTACAAGCCGTACCGGTTCTGCAGGTGCAGGGCCAGCCCGCCGGCCCGGGTGGTGCCGTAGGACTCGCCGGCCAGGAACTTCGGTGACATCCACCGGCCGTTGCGCGAGGTCCACAACCGGATCACCTCGCCGACCGACTCGATGTCGGCCTGGAATCCGTGGTACTCGGCGGGTTTTTCGCCTACCGCGGCCCGCGAGTACCCGGTCGACACCGGGTCGATGAACACCAGATCGCTGTGCTGTAGCAGTGTCTCGGTGTTGTCGACCAACTGGTACGGCGGCGGGGTGAGGCTGCCGACGTCACCGGAGAGCACCCGGCGCGGCCCCAGCAGTCCCAGATGCAGCCACACGCTCGACGACCCGGGCCCGCCGTTGAACGCGAACGTGACCGGGCGGGTGAGCGGGTTCGCCCCGTCCAGCGTGTACGCGGTCAGGAACACCTCGGCCTTGGGCAGGTGCCCGTCGAACGTCCCGTTCGTGAGCACCTCCTGCCGCAGCACGATCCGCCCGGTCGTAGCGGTGTAGTTCAGCTTGCTCCGCCTGATGGTCAGCGTGTGCGAGCTGGAGACCAGATCGTCGCTGGGCTCAGGCTTGTCCGGGTTTTCTTTACCGGATCCATTCTCGGCGGTCATGCAGGGCACCCTACGTGCTGCCATTCCACCCCGGCCAACCACAATCCTCTCGTGACCGATCTCGAGGACCTGGACCGCCAGGTCACCGAATGCCGCGCCTGCCCGCGCCTGGTCGCCTGGCGCGAAGAGGTGGCCCGCACCAAGCGCGCCGCCTTCGCCGCCGAGGAATACTGGGGCCGTCCCGTCCCCGGCTTCGGCCCGCCCGACGCCGCCCTGCTCATCGTCGGCCTCGCCCCCGCCGCCCACGGCGCCAACCGCACCGGCCGCATGTTCACCGGCGACCGCTCCGGCGACGTGCTCTACGCCGCCCTGCACGCCGTCGGCCTGGCCTCCCAACCCCACTCGGTGCACATCGCCGACGGCCTCACCCTGTACCGCACCCGCATCACCGCCCCCGTCCGCTGCGCCCCACCCGCCAACAAACCCACCCCCGACGAACGCGACCGCTGCCGCGTCTGGCTGACCCAGGAACTCACCCTGCTCCGCCCCACCCTCCGCGCCATCGTCGTCCTCGGCGCCTTCGGCTGGCAGGCCCTCCTCCCCGTCCTCGCCACCGCCTGGCAAATCCCAACCCCCCGCCCCCGCTTCGCCCACGCCACCCACATCACCCTTCCCGCCACCGACCCCGCCGGCTCCGCCCTCCACCTCCTCGGCTCCTACCACGTCAGCCAACAGAACACCTTCACCGGCCGCCTGACCCCGGCGATGCTGGAGGCCGTGCTGCTCGAGGCCAAGAAAGCGGCCGAACTCTGACGGAGGTTGTCCCCGCCACCCACCCAGACGGGATGAGGGCCGGGCGCTGCGCGCCCGGCCCTATCCCGATCAATCGATCACGGCGGCGCGGTTGTGGCTGCATTGGCTGCCGACACGCCCACCATCGTGTGATGTCCACAGGTCAGGTTCAAGGTCAAGAAGTTCCGCTGTTTCGACTGCGGAAGTCGGTACACCTGCGACTGCGATCCCGCGCACGAATACCGGACCTATGAGGAGAAGCTGACTGACGTAGCCCTAGGGGTTGCAATGGTCGAGGACGCGGCCCAGAGGTACGGCGATCTGTCGGTCCTGATCACCACTGACACCGATCTGACTCCGGCGATCAATGCCACGGCGGAGATCGCGCCGGACCGTCCGATCTACTTGGCGTGCCCGGCCGGGCGGCAGCCGCCCCAAGTGCGTCGCCCACCAAGCGTTACCTCGTTTCTGATCGGTCGCCGCCAACTCGCGGCATCGCTGTTGCCGGCCCGGGTGGTGGGCAGCAAAGGCCAGATCCACGAGCGTCCAGACAAGTGGCGGTAGCGCGCTCGGCGTCCGTGAATCCGGGTAGGGCTGCCGCGAACTCGCGCGACGGGCGATTCGGGTTCTGCGATGCTGGGCGGGTTCCGTAAGTGACGGCCGGGAGATGACTGATCATGGGGGACCGGGCGAACTATGTCGTGGTGGGGAGGGACGGTCGGTGGCGCCTGTACTACTCCCACTGGGGAGCTGTCCGAATGGACACCGATCTCATCGTGGGTCCCGATGCGACGACCAGATTCGCCAGTGTTCAACGCCAGGTCGAGGACACGGTCGCGGGGTGGCTGGACGATGACTGGTGTGAGGGTGCGGCACTGATCGATCATCGGCGGCGGGTGCTGCTGTACTTCACCTGGCACCTCGACGGCCCGGCGCATCGTGCCGCGCTGGCCGCGGTCCTGGCCCGTACCTGGCCCGGCTGGGACATTCGCTGGGCATACGGCGGATTGGGTGACATCGTCGCTCATGTGGACCTCGACCCGGCAGTCGTGCGGGTGGAACGCGGGACGGATGCACAACTGTTCCCCGGTGATCCCGACTACATCGGCTGTCTGGTGACCGTTCGCGATACGACCGGGCGGGTCGACGCTTTCGCGCTGCGTGGCTCTCTCTCGTGCGCGTGGCGGGGTCCGGACCTCGTGGCGGCACTTCCGCGGCGGGCGCGCGTCGACGAGTGTCTGGAGCATCCCGAGTCCGGCCTACACATCGATCTTGCGACGCGGACCGCCGGCTTCTGGACGATGGGCAGGTTGCCAAGCACGAGCGTCGAACTCGCCGCGCGCTGGCCCGGCTGGCGGGTCGAGTTCTGGGCGGATCGTTGGCCGGAGCAGGTCGAGCGCTGTGCCGGGGCTGTCGTCCTACCGCGGGTGGACCTCCGATCCGGGCTGGACAAGCTGAGTCTTCGACTTTCGCGAGCCTGGGACGGCGACCCGGGCACGGATTGGCTGAACGTGGTGCGAGCGCTGGAGACCGAAGGCCACGAGGTGCGCGTCTCGCCCGAAGTCTCCGACCACGTCAAGGTGGTGCCCAGCGCCGAGGAGCTTGCCGCCGTCGCGCGGGTCATCGCCGAGCTTCGGGAAACCGCGGCCCCGTGAGTCCGGTAGTTCTGGCAGCAGAACACGCCTTGTGAGTCAGGCGGGTGTCGCTACGTCCGGCTGCCCGGTCGAGCGGGTGGCGAGGGCGGTGATCTCGTCGATGACGGTGGGCCATACCGCTCGGGGCAAGTCGTGGCCGACTCCGGGCAGGAGCAGGAACCGGGCACCCGGGATGGCGTCCGCCGTCGCTTTCCCGGCGCGCCAGGACTGGATCGGGTCGGCTTCGCCGTGCACCACCAGTGCCGGCATGGTCAGCGTGGCAAGCTCCGCGCGGAGGTCCCGCTCGCCCATGAGGGCAGCGGTGTGCCGGAGGCTTCCCGACGCATAGCTGCCTCGTTGGTGGGCCACGCGACCAGCCGCGCGCCAGTGTTCCTCATCGACCGGATGGCCTGGAGAGCCGGCGCAACTGGACTACGTTTTCGGAGCCAACGCCGCCGACGCCTCACGGCCAGGTTCGAGCTGAGCTGGCAAACGTCTCGGGATCGCTGTGCACGGGCACCACGCAGAGCAGGTGGCCGCCTGGAGCGCGCAGCGTGTGGGCATCCTTCCAGCGGGCCACCGGCTCCGCGCCCAGCGCCGTGAGGCGGGCAACCTCTGCGTCCAGGTCGTCGGTCTCGATGTCGACGTGGTAGCGCGGCGCGCCGTCGTCGACCGCCTGGACGACGGTCAGCAGGCCGGGGACGGCGCCGACCAGGACGGTGTACTGCTCCTCGCCCGGGGCGGGACGAGCCGGGACACCCAGCGCCGCGGACCAGAAGTCCGTTGCCGCGCCGGCCTGCGGAGCGGGCGTGTCGATGAGGATCCCGACCAGCCGACTGCGATGCATGGTGCGAAGGCTATCGGCGCGCGCCTCAACCGGCGATGATCGTCGCCGCGAGCGCCATCCGATGATCCTTGGTCCACGGCGGTCCGAGCGTTGCCCTCGGGCCGTGCAGCACCTCGTCGGCTCGCGCTCCGAGGACTCGGATCGCTTGGCCCTCAACATCTCTGGCGTCATAAAGGTGGACCGCCCAGCCGCGTGCGTTGGCGAGTTCGGCCAGCACCTGGCGGTACATGACGGAGTCGGCGCGGGAATCATGGGGCGGGCGACGTTGAACGGCGATGTCGTCGGGGAAGTCCAGCGGCCAGGATCGCAGCGACATCGACACGATCGGTTCGGGCAGTGCGGTGGCCAACTGGTCCAGCGACGCCGATGCCGCCCGGACGGCCGACGCGCGCACCCTGGCCACCAGCGCCGCCGCGGCGGCATCGTCGAGAGCTTTGCCATCGTGTTCGATCGGTGCCGTCGGCATGCCGGGTTCGATCAGCTCGATCCGCCTGCGGTCCACGACCTGGTGGTCGCCCGATGCCGTGACCGCCACTGCCCATCCGAGATGGTGGGCGATGCCCAGCCGCACGCGCCCGACTCTACAGTGGCTCATGCGCCGCAAGTCGGTTGCCAGATGCTCCGGCGGGCGGCATGCTGCGCGCCGTGGCTGGGAGTCCGAGGAGCGTCGCCGAGCTGGTCAGCCGGCTGGGCCGGGGCGAGCGGATCAAGTTTCTTTTCTTCTGGGGGCATCAGCCGGAGCGGGATGGACGCGTCGGGAAGGGTTGCCTGAGCCAGTGGTGGCCGGCTCCGTTCGTCGTGGATGGGGTGAACTTCCGTACCGCTGAGCATTTCATGATGTGGCGGAAGGCGAAGTTGTTCGGAGACGAGGCCAGCGCTGCCGAGGTCGTCCGGGCATCCCATCCACGCCAGGCGAAGGAGTTGGGGCGTGGTGTGCGGGGGTTCGATCAGCAGCGGTGGGCGGAGTGTCGGTTTGAGATCGTGCATATGGGGCATCGGGTTGACCGCGGATGATCCGCGAGCCACCGAGCCGGCGGAATGGCGCGGGCTGAACCTCTTGGGTTTCGCGTTGACCGAGGCGCGCACGCTCCTGTCGGAGCCGAAGTAGTAGTCGTTCGAGTCCCCGCCCCGCGGGCCGCGCGTCGTCGGTTGGCTACGGTGATGTGGTGGGACTGAACCAGTCGGAGTTGGAGCTGGTCTTCGCCGGGGTTCCCAGGGTGGGCCCGGTCGAGGGCTGTACGTACTGCTACACGCAGGCCGAGTTGGACCAGTTGGGCGCGGACCGGGCCGGAGTGCCGGATGACCTCGTCATGGCGTTCGCGCGGGAGTCGGACGGCCACTGGAATGAGGAGCAGTACGGGCTGCTGTGGCGCGGGCTGGCGCCCCGGATCCTCGGCCTACTGGAACGCTGGCGCGACGAGATGCTGCTGAAGGGGCTGACCTTCGCCCGGTTCGGCACCTGGCCGGAACCGGAGCGGTCCGCGGTCCGGGGTGCGCTCCGCGCGAGGTGGCGCGGGCGGTCACCGAGGAGGAGGACCCGCTGGTCGCCTCCACCTTCCTGGGTGCCGCCGCCAATGCGGACCAGGATCTGAAGCCCTGGCTGGACTACGTCGACACGCTGACCGGGCCGGACGCGGACGCCGGCATCGCGCGCCTCGCCCAGTACTGGGCCGACGACCCCCCCGGACACCAGCCGATGCTGTGGTGGTTCCCGGAGGACCCGTTCGCCGCCGTTCGCGACTGGCTCTACTCCGACCTCCTGCACGAGCGCCTGAAGCGGATGGGCGATCTGGCGACACAGATCGCCATCGCGCAGATGTGAGACGGATCCACCCGGTCAGTCGTGGGGCGCGACGCGGAACTCCAGTGCGGTGCGCTCATCCGAAACCGGGCCGCTGCGGTCGAGTCGGAGGCCGCAGCCGGCGGCCAGGGTGGTCAGCTCGTCGACCGTGCGTTCCCGGCCGCCGAAGCACATCAGCATGAACAGGTCCATGTCGGTGCCGGCGCCCTGGCCGCGGATCGGCTCGATCACCACCACCGTGCCGTGCGGTGCGGCGGCGCGGCGACACCCGGTCAGGATCGTCCGGGCATGGTCGTCGTCCCAGTCGTGCAGGATGTCGGACAACAGGTAGGCGTCGGCGCCCGCGGGCAGCGGGTCGAAGAAGCTGCCGGTCACCGTGCCGGCCCGATCGTCGAGCCCGGCCGCGGCGAACCGGTCGGCGGCGGCGGTGGTGGTTGGCGCCAGGTCCAGGACCCGCCCGCGAAGCTCGGGGTGGGCGTGCAGGATCGCGGCGAGCACGAATCCATCGCCCCCGCCGACGTCCACGATCGACGGGAAGCGGGTCCAGTCGAAACCTTCCGCGATCTGGCTGGCCTGCACCCGGAACCGCCAGTTCATCTGGGCATCGAACGAGCGGCGCAATTCCGGACTGGCGTCCAGGTCGGCCCAGAAATCGCGCCCGTACCGGTGCGGGTAGGCGGGAGCGCCGGTGACGATCGTGCCGAGGAGGTCGACGAAAGCGAGGTCGGCGCGTCCGCCGGCGCAATTGATGTCGAGTAGGGGTTTGACCCCTTCCGGGGCGTCCGCGCCCAACTGGGCGCCAACGATCGTCGGGCGATAGCGGCCGGACTGCCGGTCCCGGTCGAAGACGCCGATCGTGACCAGGTGATCGAGCAGACGATGCAGGGCCGGCGCGGAGGTTCCGGTCTCGGCGGCGAGTCGTTCCACCGTTGCTCCCGCGCTGCCCGCACGCTCCACCAGGCTGAGCGTCGCGGCCACCCGAATGGCCATGGGAGTGGCCAGATCCGCCATTGCCCGAATCGACGGTGTCGCGGTGGGGACATCCATTGGCTCAGGCTAGGTGGCGACCGTTGCCTCGGTGCGGCAATACGCCACATATCGAGTGGGTAACGGGGGCGACGTGTGCGGCGGGGTGCGGCATGCTGCTGGGGATGACGAGCCGGGTGCCGGCGCTGGTGGCGATCGGGGCGCTGCTGATGCTCGCCGCGGTGGCGACGGCGGGCGGGTCGGCCGTGCCGGCCGGCGAGGGCGAGAAGTTGTTCTCCTTCTTCGGTTTTCCCACCATCGAGCTGCCGGAGCCGCCGGAACCCGAGTCCGGATCCGTGGAGCCGAACGAGTGGGGCGGGTGGCTGGCCCGGGCGCTGCTGCTCATGCCGGTGCTGCTGCTGGTTCTGTCCGTGGTGCTGACGATTGCCCTCGCGGTGCTCCGGTGGCGCCGGTTCCGGCTGCCGGTGCCGGGCCGGACCGACCGGGAGAGCACCGGGTTCGCGGTCGATCCGGGGCCGAACCGGTTGCTGGACGCGGCCCGCGCGGCGCAGGCGGAGCTGATCAGGCACTACGGCGGCCCGCCGAGGGACGCGGTGATCGCGGCCTGGGTGCGGCTGGAGGAGGCGGCCGAGGACACCGGCACCCCGCGCCGGCCACACCAGACGCCGACCGAGTTCACCGCGGCGCTCGGCGCCGAGACCGCGGCCCTCGACGAGCTGCGCCGGCTCTACCACCGGGCCCGGTTCGCGCCGGGCTATCCGGTCACCCAGGCCGACGCCGAGGCGGCACGGGCCGCGCTGGACGAGATCGTGCGCACGCTGACCCCGGAGCCGGTCGCATGATCAAGGCTGTGGCACTGGCCCTGTTCGCGGCCGCGGTGACCATGCTCGTCATCAACTACCTGTTCGCCATCCCGGTGCTCTGGGCGGTCGCGCTGAGCCTGCCGGCCGGTGGCCTCGTGCTGCTCGGCAGCCTGCTGTCCGGCCCGCTGGATGCCAACTGGGATCCGGTGCCCTCCGGCGAGTTCTCGTCCACCGACCTGCGCGCGAGCACGCTGGCCATCCGGCTCGCCGAGGCGGCGGGCGACCAGCAGCGGTACCTCACCCGGGTGCGGCCCCGGTTGGCCAGCCTGGCGCTGGCCACGCTGCGCACCCGGCCCGGAACGTCCGACCTGACCGGCCTGGACGATCCGCGGGCGCGCGCCGCGCTCGATCCCGAGCTGTACCGGTTGCTCACCGACGACCGCACGCCACTGCCCGAGCCGGCCCGGCTCGCCGAGCTGCTCGATCGACTGGAGGGGTCATGAATCCCGTCGACCAACGGACGGCCAGCGCCGCCGAGATCGGAGCCGAGGCCGGCACCGTGCTCGACGCGCTCGCGACGGTGATCGTCGGCCGGCAGCGGACCACCCGGCTGGCCATGGCCGCGCTGCTCGCCGGCGGCAACGTGCTGCTCGAGGACGTGCCGGGACTGGGCAAGACCCGGATGGCGCGCGGCCTTGCCCAGGCGCTCGGTCTGGACTTCCGGCGGTTGCAGTGCACGCCGGACCTGCAGCCGGCCGACGTGACCGGCTCGTTCCTCTACGACCCGGACAAGCGGGAGTTCACCTTCCGGCCCGGCCCGGTGTTCACCGGGCTGCTGCTCGCCGACGAGATCAACCGCACCCCGCCGAAGACCCAGTCGGCGCTGCTGGAGGCGATGCAGGAGCGGCAGGTCACCGTGGAGGGCCGCACCTTCGAGCTGCCCGCGCCGTTCCACGTGCTGGCCACCGCGAACCCGATCGAGTACGAGGGCACCTACCCGCTGCCCGAGGCGCAGCTGGACCGGTTCCTGCTCCGGCTGGACGTCGGCTACCCGCCGGTGGAGGAGGAGGTCGAGGTGCTGCGGCGGAGACTCGCCCGGCGCACCGAGGAGGTCGAGCTGGCGCCGGTGATCGACGCCGACCGGCTGCGCGCCCTGCAGCAGGGCGTCGAGCGGCTGGACGTCGATCCGGACGTGGTCCGCTACTGCGTCGACCTGGCCGTGGCCACCCGTACGCACCGGGCCGTCGAGGTGGGCGCCTCGCCGCGCGGCTCGCAGGCGCTGCTGCTGGTCGCCCGGGCGCTCGCGGTGCTCGACGGGCGTGACTTCGTCCTGCCGGAGGACGTCAAGGAGTGCGCGGTGGCGGCGCTCGCCCACCGGCTGACCCTGCGCGCGGAGACCTGGAGCAGCGGCATCACCGGTGTCGAAGTGGTCACCGAGCTGCTCGGCACGGTGTCCGGTCCGGCCAGTGCCCGGGCTCAGTCGTGATCGGGCCGCTCGGCCTTCCCGAGCACCGGATGTTGCGCTGGGCCAAGGCCTGGCGCAGCCAGGGCACGGCGGGGTGGCGGGTCAGCGACGCGCTGCACCGTGGCGTGCTCGGCGGGTTGGGTCTGGTCGTCGCCGGTCTGGTGCTGCACCAACCGCTGCTGTTCCTGATCGGCGCGCCGCTGCTGATCAGCGCGGCGCTCGGGATCTCGGTGTCCGGTGACCCGGCGGTGGTGGTGCGGCGGCGCACCCGGCTTGGCGAGGCGGGCGAGGCCGGGCGGCTCGCGGTGACCGTCGACCCGGGCCGCGGCACCGAGCTGGTCGCGCTGCGGATGCCGGTGCCGGGCAAGGGGATCGGGCCGGTGCACCTGCTGCCGGCCACGGCGACCACGGTGCTGGCGCGGGTCCGGTACGACGCCTGGGGCGAGGGCCTGGAGCTGCGACCGGACCACCTGATGGCCGGGCCGGACGGCCTGGTGGTCTACGGGCCGGTGGTCGGCGCCGAGGCCCGTCGCCTGGTGCTGCCCCCGGTGTCGGCGGCCCAGCCGGGTCCGCTGCCGCCCCGGGCGGCCGGGCTGGTCGGTGTGCACCGGTCGCCGCGGGCCGGGGACGGCTCCGAACACCGCGACATCCGGCCGTTCCAGCCGGGGGACCGGCTGCGCCGGGTGGACTGGCGGGTCTCGCTGCGCGCCGCCGCGGCCGCCGGCGGGCAGCTGGTGCCCGGCACGCTGCACGTGCGGGAGCGGCACGCCGAGGCGGACGCGGACCTGGTGCTGGTGCTGGACACCCGGGTGGACGTGGGCGCGGACCTGCACACCTGGGCCGACCACGAGCCCGGCGTGGTGCGCGCCGGCGGCAGCCTGGACACCGGCGTGCGGGCGGTGACCGCGCTGGCCGCCGGATTCCTGCGCCAGGGCGACCGGGTGGGCCTCGTGGATCTGGGCAATCCACGGCTGGGCGTGCCACCGGGGTCCGGGCGCCGGCAGCTCGAACGGATCCGGCACCAGCTGGTGGTCTGCGGCCGGCTGGCCGGGTGGACCACCCGGCCGGTGCTGCGCCCGGCCCAGGCACCGCCCGGCGCGCTGGTGGTGGTGCTGTCGACGTTCCTGGACGACGCGGCGGTCGACGTCACCGTGCACACGGCCCGGCGGGGCAACCCGGTGATCGCGGTCGACCTGCTGCCCCGTCCGTTGCTGCCGCAGCGGGACACGCCGTGGGGCGAGGTGGTGCTGCGGGTGCTGCGGGCCGAGCAGCGGGTCCGTCGCGCGGCGCTGCTCGGGACCGGGATCCCGGCCCTGACCTGGAACGAGAGTGCGGTGAGCGTGATGCTGCGGCGGCTTCGGCGACGCCGGGTGGCCCGGTGACCACGCGGCCGGACGTGCTCGAGATCGGCCGCGGCCTGCCGAGTTGGTCGCTGCGGGTCCTGGTGGCGGCGACCGGTGCGGGCGTGGTCGGTGTGCTGGCCGCCACCGGCCTGCACGGCCCGGTGCTGTGGCTGATCGGCCTTGCGGCCGCGGCCACGGTGGGGATGCCGTCCTCGCCGGCCCCGATGCTGGTGCTGTTGCTCACCGCGATGTCGGTGGTCGCGACCGGCACGGGGGTGCTCGGGCCGATGCTGGTGCTGGTCCCGCTGCTGCACCTGATGCACGTCAGCTGTGCGCTGGCCGGGCTGGTGCCGCCCGGGGCCCGGGTGCACCTGGCGGCGCTGCGCGTCCCGGCGCTGCGGTTCGTCGGCGTGCAGGCCGCGGTGTTCGCTCTTGCCGGGCTGATGGCCCTGGTTCCGGGCGGCACGACGCTGCCCGTGCTGGAGTTCGCCGCGTTGCTCGGAGTCGCCGGGATCGCTTTGCTGGTAGCCTGGTTGGTGCACCGTCCACAGTGAACTCATTAGGCAAATGGTCTGGACCGGAAGGCGACCAGGCTCACACGCGTCCCAACCACAATGCGTGCTGCGTGGTGGGACCATGGGGTTATGGCGCAGAAGTCGACACCCACCCGGATCGTGATCCTGGGCGGCGGATACGTCGGCCTGTACACCGCACTCGGCCTGCAGCGCAGGTTGCGGGCCGGTGAGGCGTCCGTGACGGTGATCGAGCCGCAGCCGCACATGACCTACCAGCCGTTCCTGCCCGAGGCGGCCGGCGGCGCGATCGAGCCGCGGCACGTGGTGGTTCCGCTGCGGCGCGTGCTCAAGCGCTGCCACGTGCTCAACGTCCGGGTCGCCCGGATCGAGGACCACCGCAGGACCGTGACCGTCGAGCGGCCGGACGGGACCCACGACGAGGTCGAGTACGACGTGCTGGTCGTGGCGCTCGGCGCGGTCGCCCGGCTGATGCCCGTTCCGGGGCTGGCCGAGCGGGGCATCGCGTTCCGCACCATCGGCGAGGCGATCTACCTGCGCAACCACGTGCTGGCCAAGCTGGACGAGGCGGCCGTCACCGAGGACCCCGAGCGGCGCCGCAAGCTGCTCACCTTCACCTTCGTCGGCGGCGGGTTCGCCGGCATCGAGGCGCTCGGCGAGCTGGAGGACATGGCCCGGTTCGCCACCCGCTACTACGAGAACATCCAGCCGTCGGATCTGCGCTGGGTACTGGTCGAGGCCGCCGGGCGGATCCTGCCCGAGGTGCGCGAGAGCCTCGGCGTCTACACCGTGCTGCAGCTGGAGCAGCGCGGCATCGAGGTCTACCTGTCGACGCTGGCGAAGTCGTTCGAGGACGGGCACGTGGTGCTCTCCGACGGCACCGAGTTCGACAGCGACACGATCGTCTGGACGGCCGGGGTGAAGGCCAACCCGGTGCTCACCGGGTCGGACCTGCCGCTGGACGAGCGGGGCCGGGTCAGGGCCACCGCCGAGCTCCAGGTCGTGGACCGGCCGGGCGTGTGGACGGCGGGGGACAACGCCGCCGTGCCCGACCTGGCGCGGATCGCCGAGGACCCGAACGCGCTCTGCCAGCCCAACGCCCAGCACGCCGTGCGTCAGGCGCACCGGCTGGCCAAGAACATCGTGGCGTCGCTGCGTGACCATCCGCTCAAGCCGTACCGGCACCGCAACGCCGGCTCGGTGGCGAGCCTGGGCCTGCACAAGGGCGTGGCGGACATCTACAACATCAAGTTGAAGGGTTTCCTCGCCTGGGCGGCGCACCGCGGATACCACGTCGCCCGCGTGCCCACCTTCAACCGGAAAGCACGCGTGGTTGCCGACTGGTTACTCGGTGGTCTGTTCCGGCGTGAGGTGGTCTCGATGGGTCAGATCAGCAATCCCCGAGCGGAGTTTGCCAGAGTGTCAGAAAGCTGATACCTCTAGAACTGTCTGACTGGTCCAATCGACGGACGTCACCGAGTGCATTCGGCGCTAAACGGCCCATTGTGCGCTGGGCCACCGAGCGCAGTTGCACAAAAGTGGCCCCGAGCAGCATGTTCACGTCCTAGGATTCGCCTGCCCCCGTAGCCCAACTGGCAGAGGCAGCCCCCTTAAAAGGGGTGTAGTGCCGGTTCAAATCCGGTCGGGGGCACCATATCCGGTGTTCCGGACGGGGTCGATCACACCCCGCGTTCGGTCCGTTTCGGACAGTCATATTTGGACATTTACGGAAGGTAATCGATCCTGTGCTCATAGTATTTCCGCGCGGGTAACAAACGCCGCCGAAAATTGCGGCACGGATGGTTATCAGCCGATCACTTGCCGTTTCTCGCGGCGGATCGCGCCGTCCAGCCACCAGATCACCTCGATGATCACGATCCCGACCGCTGCGCAGATCGCCGCGATCAGGGTCTGGCTGGAGTCGCTCGGGTCCAGCGCCAGGAAGTCCCGTAGGAACGGGACCAGCAGCGGCAGCGCCGAGAGCGCGACCATCCCGACCAGCAGGATCACCTTCCACCACACGTACGGCCGGGCGATGATGGCCAGCACCCACAGCGCGATCGCGACCAGCGTCATGTACGCCGTGGTCGAGTCCTGGATCCGCTCCACCTCGGCCGGGCCGGCGTCCTGCCGGGCCAGCAGGTAGGAGATGAACGTGGCGCCGGCGACCACGACGCCGGCCGGGATCGCCATCCGCATCACCCGGGCGACGAACCCGGTCCGGGCCCGCTCGTGGTTGGGCGCCAGGGCCAGGAAGAACGCCGGCACGCCGATGGTGAACCAGCCGATGATCGACACGTGCCTTGGCAGGAACGGGTAGGGCACGCCGGCCAGACCGATCATCAGGGCCAGCAGTACCGAGTAGACCGTCTTGGTGAGGAACAGGTTCGAGACCCGCTCGATGTTGCCGATCACCCGGCGGCCCTCGGCCACCACGTGCGGCAGCGTGGCGAACTTGTTGTCCAGCAGGACGATCTGCGCCACCGCCCGGGTCGCCGGGCTGCCCGCGCCCATCGCCACCCCGATGTCGGCGTCCTTGAGGGCGAGCACGTCGTTGACCCCGTCGCCGGTCATCGCCACCGTGTGCCCGCGGGACTGCAGCGCGCCGACCATGGCCCGCTTCTGCGCCGGAGTGACCCGGCCGAACACGGTCGCCCGCTCGACCTCGTCGGCGAGCCCGTCCGCGCCGTCGGGCAGCTCCCTGGCGTCCACCGGTGACGTGGCGTTGGGCAGGTCCAGCGACGCGGCCACCGCGCCGACCGACACGGCGTTGTCCCCGGAGATCACCTTCACGGTGACGTCCTGCTCGGCGAAGTAGTCCAGGGTGTCCTTGGCGTCCGGGCGGATCTTCTGCTCGAGCACCACCAGCGCCACCGGCGTCACCGTGCCCGGCGCCTCCGGGTCGTCCACCGGTCGCGGCACCATGCCGAGCAGCAGCACCCGCAGGCCGCCCGCGCCGATCCGCTCGGCCCGCTCGCGCTCCGGGTCGCCGTCGGGCAGCAGTACGTCGGAGGCGCCGAGCACCCAGTTGCCCTGCCCGTCGAAGCTGGCCCCGCTCCACTTGCGGGCCGAGGAGAACGGCGCGACCGCGGTCGGCGTCCAGCCCGGACCGTCCGGGAACGCCTCGATGATCGCCTGCAGGCTGGCGTTGGGCCGCGGGTCGACCGCGCCGAGCGCGGCCAGCACCGGCCCGGGCGGCTCGGTCTCGGCGATCGGCAGCACCTCGGCCAACCGCATGCCGTTCTCGGTCAGCGTGCCGGTCTTGTCCGCGCACACCGTGTCCACCCGGGCCAGGCCCTCGATCGCCGGCAGCTCCTGCACCAGGCACTGGCGCTTGCCGAGCCGGATCACCCCGACCGCGAACGCGATGCTGGTGAGCAGCACCAGGCCCTCCGGCACCATCGGCACCAGCGCGGCCACCATGCCGCGCAGGGCGTCGGGCAGCGCCTCGTCGCCGGCGAGCTGGTTGTAGATGGTCAGCGCGCCGGCCGGCACCAGCAGGTAGGTGATGAACTTGAGGATCTTGTTGATGCCGTTGCGCAGCTCGGAGTTGACCAGGGTGAACTTGCTGGCCTCCTCGGCGAGCTTGGCGGCGTAGGCGTCCCGGCCGACCTTGGTCGCGCGGTACAGGCCGCTGCCGGCGACCACGAAGCTGCCGGACAGGACCTGATCACCGGGCTGCTTGACCACCGGGTCGGACTCGCCGGTGAGCAGCGACTCGTCGATCTCGAGCGCCTCGGCGGCCAGCACCGTGCCGTCCACCACGACCTTGTCGCCCGGGCCCAGCTCGATCACGTCGTCCAGCACGACCTCGTTGGGGGCCAGCTCGCGGGTGTCCGTTTCGGTGCCGTAGACGCGGCGGACCCGGGGGCGGGCCTGCCCGACGATGGCCAGCCGCTCCAGGGTCCGCTTGGCGCGCAGCTCCTGGATCATGCCGATCGCGCTGTTGACGATGATCAGGCAGCCGAACAGGCCGTCCTGGATCGGGCCGACCACCAGGATGATCGCGAACAGCACGCCGAAGATGGCGTTGATCCTGGTGAAGACGTTGGCCCGGACGATCTCGGCGACGCTGCGGCTGGCCCGCGCGGGGACGTCGTTGGTCTGGCCGGCGGCGATCCGTTGCCGGACCTCGTCGGGGGACAGTCCCGCCTCGAGCTGTCCGGCGAGCACTTGGCCTGATGACATGGTTCCTCACGATAGGCGCAGCCAGCTGGCCGATGTGGGGCGCTGTTCCGGTTCGGACTTGTTACCGTTGGGTAGGGCCCGACACGAGGGAGTGCCGATGCCGATCGAGGTCGTCTACGAACGCCGGGGCCGGGGTGCCCCGCTGGTGCTGATGCACGGCATCGGCCACCGCTGGCAAGCCTGGGAGCCGGTGCTGGACCTGCTGGCGGGGCACCACGACGTGATCGCCGTCGACCTGCCCGGGTTCGGTGGGTCGCCGTTGCTCCCGGACCGGGACTACACGATGCCGGCCGCGGTCGCGATGGCCGCCGAGATGTTCGCCGAGCTGGGGTTGGACCGGCCGCACGTGGCCGGGAACTCGCTCGGCGGGGTGCTGGCGCTGGAGCTCGCCTGGCAGGGTCTGGTCAGCTCGGCGACCGCGTTCGCCCCGGCCGGGTTCTGGAACCAGCGGGACCGGGCCTGGGCGCTGGGTCTGCTCACCGCGCTGCGGCTGTCCGGCCGGGCTCCGGCGGCGCTGCGCACCGCGTTCGTCAACGTCCGGCTGACCCGGCTGCTGGCCGCCGGCATGCTGTTCGGCCGGCCGTCCCGGCTCACCGCCGAGATGGTCCGGGCCGATCTGGACTCGTTCGTCGGCTCGACCGCGTTCGACCTGGTCGCCCGGGCCGGCCGGCGGTACGTCTACGCCAGCCCGGCGCCGGTCGTGCCGGTCACCGTGGCGTGGGGCAGCCGGGACCGGATCTTGTGGCCGCGCCAGGCCCGGCGCGCCGCGACCCTGCTCCCGGACGCCGAACATGTGCTGCTGCCCGGGTGCGGCCACATCCCGATGGGTGACGACCCGGAGCGGATCGCCGAGCTGATCATCGCCACCTGCGGCCGGTCCACCATGGACACCGCGGCATGACAGTCCCGCCGCTCCGGGATTCACTGCTGTTGTTGCGTTCCAGCCGGTGGTGCGGTTGGCGGGTTGATCGTGGCTGGGTTGCGTCACGGTGCCCCTGAGGTTGCGTTGGGTGGGCCGAGACCTTCACGCGATGGTCCACTGGACAGGGCTCGCGTGTGGGGCGTCCGGTCAGCGTTTGGGGGTGCGCTTGTCGTCGGCCGGGACGGCGGGCGGGAACAGCAGGGTGTCCTCGAAGTTCAGCTCGGCGTCTGCCGGGGCCAGGGTGGTGGTGACCTGCTCGACCAGCTGCTGGATCTCCCGGAGCTGGGTGGCGAGCTGGTCGCGCAGCGCGGTGAGCCGGTCCAGCTCGGCGTTGGCGGAGGTGAGCCGGCGGTCGGCCTCCTCGCTCGCCTCGCGGACCCGGCGCTTGGCCTCCTCGTCGGCCTCGCGGACCCGGCGCTCGGTGTCCGCCTCGACGGCCGACCGCCGGGCATCGAGCTCCTTGCGCAGCGCCTCCCGTTTGGCGTTCATCGACTCGGAGAACTCCCGGTCGATCCGGATCCGGTCCCGCTCGGCCACGGCGTCGATCTCCATCCGGCGCCGCTCCGCGGCCGTGGTCATCTCCTCGGACCTGGTCCGGGCGGAGGCCATGATGCTCTCGTGCGCGGCGTGCAGCTCCTGGTGCTGGCGGTCCACATCGGCCAGCACCGCCTGGTAGCGCTGGCGCAGCTCCGCCGATGCCTGCTCGGCGGCCGCCCAGGTGTCCTCGGCCGCCGCCTGGGCCCGGGCGAGGATCTCGGTGGCCTGGGACTTGGCCACCGCCACGGTCCGGGCGGTGCGCTCGTCCCGGTGGTCCGGTCCCGGCATCGGGGCGTTCGGACCGGGGTGCGCGGGGGCGTTCGAACCCGGGGGCACCGGCCGGGGCCCGGGCACGGGTGCCGGCGTGGCCAGCCGCCTGTTGAGCGCCGCGATCTCCCCCCGCGCCGCGTCGAGCTGGGTGCCCAGCTCCTGGTTTCGCACCCGCAGCTGATCCTGCTCGGCCTTGCAGCGCTGCAGATGCTTGTTCACCTGGTGCCGGTCGTAACCATGGCGTACCACGGGAAACGTGGTCGCTGCGTCGGGTGTCGGATCCTCACCGAGTGCCATTCTGCGACCGTACTCGGAACCGGTGAGCCCGACACGATCCCGGGTGGTCCTCAGCTCAGGTTGTACGCGGTGGGGTGACGTGGCTGGTACAGACCCATCTCGCCGGCGCCGGGCACCCGCAGCGTGGTGAGCAGGCCCCAGCCCTGGTCGCTGATCTCGCCGGTGAACTCCACCCCCTTCGCGGTCAGCTCCGCGACGGTCTTCTCGATGTCGTCGCACATCAGGTAGAACTCCTGGGTGACCGCGCCGGACGGGTGCACGGCCAGCTCGGCGGGCGGCGACTTGAAGATCAGCCACCCGTCCCCGGCGTCCACGTTGGACAGTCCGAGCGTGTCCCGCAGGAACGCCCGGGCCGCCGCCGCGTCGGTGGCGTAGAAGATCGTGTGTGCGCCGGTGATCACCAGTGGAAGCCTTTCGTCAGGCGGGCCAGCGCCGTGGCCGCCGCGGACAGATGCCGTTCACCCTTGCCGAGTCTGGCCCCGCCGGCGCCGCCGGCCGCGGGCGAGTCGGGGAAGATCCGGTAGCCCTGGTAGGCGACCGCGTCCACCATGCCGGGCGCCAGCGCGTACGCGGCCTGGATCAGGTACCCGGTCGGCGTGCCGATCTGTTTGGGTCGCCTGCGCAGCGCGGCCAGCACCAGCTCCGCGCCCTGCTCGGGCGACCGGGCCGGCAGCGCGTCGTAGATCGGCGTCGGCCGGATCATCGGGGTGCGCACCAGCGGCATGTGCACGGTGGTCCAGGTGATCCCGGCGCCGTGCGTCTCGGTCGCGGCGACCCGGCTGAAGTAGTCCAGCGCCGCCTTGGACGCCACGTAGGCGGAGAACCGGGGGGCGATGCCCTGCACGCCCATGGACGAGACGTTGACGATGTGCCCGTACCGCCGTTCGACCATGTGCGGCAGCAGCCCGAGGATCAGCCGCACCGGCCCGAAGTAGTTGATCGCCATGGACCGCTCGTAGTCGTGCATGCGGTCGCAGGAGGCCAGCACCGAGCGGCGGATGGACCGGCCGGCGTTGTTCACCAGCATGTCCACGCTGGGCTGCTCGGTGAGCATCCGCTCGACCAGCTTGTCCACCGACTCGCCGTCGGAAAGGTCGCACGGGTAGACCGCGGCATTCCCGCCGGCCGCCTCGATCTCCGCGCGGACCTCCTCCAACTCGGCGGCCCGGCGGGCGACCAGCAGCGGCACCGCGCCGGCCGCGGCCACCTTGAGCGCGGTCGCCCGGCCGATGCCCGACGAGGCACCGGTGATCACGATGCGGCGCCCGGCCAGCCGCCCACGGCTGCCGTTGCGGCGGGCCCGGAACGGATCGAGGTGCGTGCGCCAGTACCGCCAGAGCGCGGTGGCGTAGCTGGGCAGCGCCGGCACCTCCAGCCCGCTGCCGGCCAGCGCGGCGCGGGTCTCGGCGGAGTCGAACCGCGGACGGAAGGTGAGCGTGCGCAGGATCTCCGGCGGGATGCCGAGCCGGTCGAGCACGGCGTCCCTGGCGATCGTCACCCCGGGCACGTGCTCGGCCAGCCGGGCCAGCCCGACCAGCGGACCGCTCAGCCGTTGCCCGAGGCCGACCGCGGACACCGGTGCGCCCGCGGCCCTGGCGAAGGCGTTGTAGACCTCGCGGACCGGCTGCGGTTCGGGGTTGACCAGGTGGAAGGTGCGTCCGTCCAGGCCGGGTTGGTCGACCAGGTGGGCAAGTGCCTTGGCCACGTAGTCGACCGGGACGATGTTGGTGTCGCCGATGTCGGGCAGGACCAGGACCGGCGCGGCGGGCAGCGCGGCCAGTCGGGCCAGCGCGGGGAACAGGTAGTACGGACCGTCGGTCTTGCACATCTCGCCGGTCTGCGAGTGGCCGACCACGACCGAGGGCCGGTAGATCCGCCATGGCACCGCGGACTGGGCCCGGACCAGCCGCTCGGCCTCGAACTTGGTGCGGTGGTACGCGGTCACCAGCCGCTGCCCGGCGTCGAACATGTCCTCGGTGAACCGGCCGTGGAAGTCGCCGGCCACCGCGACCGAGGAGATGTGGTGCAGGCACCCGGCGCCGAGGGTGGCCGCCAGCGCGATCACGTTCTCGGTTCCCTCGATGTTGGCCACGGCAGCGGTCTCGTCGTCCGCCGTCAGGTCGTAGTGCGCGGCCAGGTGCACGACGTGATCGACCCCGCCGAGCGGCTCGAGCCGCTCCGGCGGGATCCCCAGGCCCGGGGTGCGGATGTCCGCGACCACGGTTCTGATCCTCTCCGGGTGCGGCCACCGCTCGGCCAGCGTGGCCAGCCGTTCCCGCGACTGCTCCCGGACCACCAGCCAGACCCGCTCGGTGTCCGCCCTGGACAGCAGCTCCGCCAGGAAGTGCCGGCCGATCAGCCCGGTCGCCCCGGTCACCAGATACGTCGCCATGCCCAGAGCCTCCCATCGATCAACCCCACCCGGCATCCGGTCGGCATTCGGGAGGGCTGGTCAGGTGGCTTCGGGTTGGGGGAGGGCGCGGAGGGCGTCGAGGACCGCGGGGTTCTGGCGCAGCATCCAGTCGATGACCTCGGAGTAGGTGGCGCAGACGGTCTCGGGCTTGGTGCAGACCTCGGCCATGAAGCGTTCGGTGGCGAGGGTGAAGGCGTCGCCGGACCAGTCGGTGAAGTGAGTGCCGACGACCAGCGGGGCGCGGTTGCCGGCCAGGGCGGACTGGTAGGCGGAGCGGTAGGTGTCCAGCGCGATGGTGGCGAACTCCTCGGCGCGGCCGGGTTCGTCCTTGGCGCGGTTCATCGCCTGGGACAGGTTGTAGTCCATCAGGATGACCCGCCGATTCTTCAGCGCCGGGACGCGGACCTGGGGGACCCAGAACTGCCAGACGCCGTCGCGGAGCACCGGCCAGGCCAGGCCCTCGGACAGCTGACTGGCGTCGTAGCTCATGCCGTGCTTGGCGAGGACCGGAAGCACCGCCCCCGGGTGGGCGTCCAGGCACGGGGTGCGGGCTCCCTTGATGTGCTCGCGATCGACCTCGAGGCCGGGGGCGGTGTCGAGCAGGCGCAGGAACTGGTCCAACTCGGCGGTCCAGTCCGGCGTGGTCCAGGCGGTGGCGGGCTCGACGCCCTTGCAGTAGTGGCCGTTGTAGTGGCTGGCGATCTCGTGGCCGGCGGAGCGGGCCTGGTTGAGGTCGGTGACGAGGGTGTCGACGTCGTCGGGCGTGCCACCGAAGCCGATGGCGGACATGCCGGGGCGCCCGCCGGGCGCGGTGTACTCGGTGGCGCGGGCGTCGGGGAGCAGATACACGCCGGACAGGAACGCGGTGACGTGCGCGTTCGACGACTTCGCCGCGGTGCGGATCCGTTCCCAGTGCGCGTGCGAACCGGCGCCGTCGAAGGAGAACAGCACGAACTGAGGCGGAAGCTCGTCCGGGGCGTAGCGGCGCAGCCAGGGCGGGCCGGCGGCGGGTTGGGCCGCGCTGATCGTGGGTGCCGGGGTGCCGCCGGCGTCCGGGCGGACGGTGCCGATGCCCAGCAGGACGGCGAAGGTCAGCGTCAACCCGGCGGTGACCCCGATCGGGCCCCATTTCCTGCGCCTCGTCATGCCATCCTCGAACCGGTGGTCGTCGCCCTCGATCGAGGGAAGAAACCTGATCGAAAGTAGTGGCAGCGCGGCCAAGCGGCCGGTAACGACACGATGCGGTGTCATCACAAGTAGGGAACCACCGATCAACCTGTGATCGCGGGGATGACGGGCTACTGTGAGCGGGTTACCAGAAGTGGGTAAAGTTGGCTTTACCCAACCGGGAACCGACCGGCTCGCATGGTCGTTGACACTAATGAAGGCGCCATCAGGCTCCCAGGAGGATCAGGTGCGTTCTACGAGCAATCCCGCCTTCCGCAACCTGCCGGTCGGCGGACCGGGCGGATACGCGGGCTTCCAGTCCCAGGAACAGGGCTACCCGGTCCAGCCGGGTCAGGGCTACGCCCCGCCCACCACCGGCGACCGCCCGATGACGGTCGACGACGTGGTGACCAAGACCGCCGCGACGCTGGGCACAGCCGCCGTGATCGGTGTGATCACCACCTTCGCGGTGCTGTCCGGCACCATCCAGCCGTGGCCGCCGACGATCATCGGCATGCTGGCCGGCCTGGGGCTCGCGCTGGTCATCATCTTCAAGAAGAACCCGAGCCCGGCTCTGGTGCTGTCCTACGCGGTGGCCGAGGGCCTGTTCCTCGGCGGCATCACCGGTGTGTTCGAGTCCTTCTTCCCGGGTATCGCGCTCCAGGCCGTCCTCGGCACCACGCTGGTGTTCATCACGATGCTGGTGGTCTACCGCACCGGCGCGATCAAGGTGACCCCGAAGCTCACCCGGTGGATCATCGGCGCGACCGTGGGCGCCGCCGGCCTGATGCTGATCAACCTGCTGCTCAGCCTGTTCGGCGTGAACACCGGCCTGCGCGACGCCACCCCGCTCGGCATCGCGATCAGCCTGCTGTTCATCGGCATCGCGGCGTTCAACTTCCTGCTCGACTTCGACATGGCCGACCAGATGATCCGGTCCGGCACGCCGGCGCGGTTCGCCTGGTACGTGGCGTTCGGCCTGCTGGTCACGCTCGTCTGGCTGTACCTGGAGATGCTGCGGCTGCTCTCCTACCTCAACAGCGACTAGTCCACGCCCCAACGTAAAAGGGCACCCGGCCACCCGGCCGGGTGCCCTTTCGCATGTCAGGCCCCCGGCCGGTGGCGGCCGTCCCGGAGGCGAGTCCTACACTGAGCGCCAGGTTTCTTGTGAAGTGATTCACAGGCGAGCGTCCGAGCTTGTGAAGATTTTCACAAGCTTCTCACCAGGCGAAGTTAGGTGCCCCTTACTAATTCGGTCCAGGTATGCGACCCATAGGGTGCCAGCGAAGCTCGGGGAAAGGACGACGCAGGTGTCATTGGGCGAAACCGTCACTACTTCGCTGCACCAACCCCAGATCCCGGCCGAGGTCGCGTCGGACCTCGGGCTCTACCTGCCGCTGGTGCTGCTCTTCGTGCTGGCGGCCGCGTTCGCCGTGTTCTCGGCGCTGCTCGGCCCGCTGGTCGGCCCCCGTCGCTACAACAAGGCGAAGCTCGACCCGTACGAGTGCGGCATCGAACCGTCGCCCCAGCCGGTGATCGGCGGCGGCCGGGTTCCGATCGCCTACTACATCACCGCGATGCTGTTCATCCTGTTCGACATCGAGATGGTGTTCCTCTACCCGTTCGCGGTCGCGGCGGACGCCCTTGGCATCTTCGGCCTGGTGGAGATCTTCCTGTTCATCGCGACGGTCGGCTTCGCCTACGCCTACGTGTGGCGGCGCGGCGGACTCGACTGGAACTGACGGGAGGCGATCATGGGTCTTGAAGAGAAGCTCCCCAACGGAATCCTGCTGGCCAGCTTGGAGAAGCTGGTCAACTGGGGCCGAAAGAACTCGCTCTGGCCGGCCACCTTCGGCCTGGCCTGCTGTGCCATCGAGATGATGACCACCGGTGGGCCGCGCTACGACATCGCCCGGTTCGGCATGGAGGCGTTCCGCGCCTCGCCCCGGCAGGCCGACCTGATGATCGTGGCCGGCCGGGTCAGCAACAAGATGGCCCCGGTGCTGCGCCAGATCTACGACCAGATGGCCGAGCCGCGCTGGGTGCTGGCGATGGGCGTGTGCGCCTCCTCCGGCGGGATGTTCAACAACTACGCGGTGGTGCAGGGCGTCGACCACATCGTCCCGGTGGACATCTACCTGCCCGGCTGCCCGCCCCGACCGGAGATGCTGCTCGACGCGATCCTCAAGCTGCACGCCAAGATCGCCGATGAGCCGATCAACGCCCGGCGCGCGGCGGACCGGCTGGAGCGCGGCGACACCACCGAGCTGATCCCGTCCTCCGTGAAGTTCGCCAAGAAGTGAGTCGAGAAGTGAGCACCGATGGCTGACCAGACTCCGCCCGTGCCGGGCGGCGAGCAGTCCAGTGTGGACCGCCCGGCCGAAGGCGTCGCGGCGGAACCCGCCGAACGGCAGAGCGCCGACTTCCAGGCGCCGGTGGTCTCCGGCCGGGAGCGGCAGGGCATGTTCCGGGTCGCCGGTTCCGGTGACACCACCGGGTTCGGCGGCCTGCGGCTGCCGGCCTACAACCCGGCGCCGGCCGAGCGGCCCTACGGCGGCTGGTTCGACGAGTTCGCCGACGAGCTGGCCAACTCCTTCCGGGAGCGCGGAATCCCCGCGGAGGCGGTGCAGCAGGTCACGGTGGACCGCGGCGAGATCACGTTCTATCTGCGCCGGGAGAACCTGGTGGCGGTGTGCCGGGCACTGCGCGACGATCCGGCGCTGCGCTTCGAGCTGTGCAGCTCGGTGTCCGCCGTCGACTACGGCGTGGACGTGCCGCAGCGGCTGCACACGGTGTACCACCTCACGTCGATGACCTTCCGGCGCCGGATCCGGCTCGAGGTGGCCGTCGACGTGGACGACCCGCACGTGCCCAGCGTGGTCGACGTCTACCCGACCGCCGACTGGCAGGAGCGGGAGGCCTGGGACATGTTCGGCATCGTCTACGACGGACACCCGGCGCTGACCAGGATCCTGATGCCGGACGACTGGGACGGCCACCCGCAGCGCAAGGACTATCCGCTCGGCGGGATTCCCGTGGAGTACAAGGGCGCCGAGATTCCGCCGCCGGACCAGCGGAGGGCCTACTCGTAATGAGCGAGCACCTGTCAGACGTCAAGACCGGCACCGCCACCAGCGGGGCCGAGCGTTCCAGCGATCCCTACGCCACCGCGCGGGAGACCACCGAGGGCCGGATCTACACCGTCACCGGCGGCGACTGGGACGAGATGCTCGAGGACGCGATCGCCGACGAGCGCATCGTGATCAACATGGGTCCGCAGCACCCGTCCACGCACGGCGTGCTGCGTCTGGTGCTCGAGTTGGAGGGCGAGACCGTCACCCAGGCCCGGTCGGTGATCGGGTACCTGCACACCGGGATCGAGAAGAACTGCGAGTACCGCACCTGGACCCAGGGCGTCACGTTCGTGACCCGGATGGACTACCTGGCCCCGCTGTACAACGAGGCCGCCTACTGCATGGCGGTGGAGAAGCTGCTCGGAATCACCGTGCCGGAGCGCGCACAGGTGATCCGGGTGCTGCTGATGGAGATCAACCGGATCGGCTCGCACCTGGTGGCGCTGGCCACCGGCGGCATGGAGCTGGGCGCGCTGACCGCGATGACCGCCGGGTTCCGCGAGCGCGAGGAAGTGCTGCACCTGCTGGAGTGGCTGACCGGGCTGCGGATGAACCACGCGTTCATCCGGCCGGGCGGGGTGGCGCAGGACCTGCCGACCGGCTACGAGCAGGTGGTCCGGGACTTCATCAAGGTGATGGACTCCCGGCTGCCCGACTACGACAAGCTGCTCACCGGCCAGCCGATCTGGAAGAACCGGCTGATCGGGATCGGCTACCTGCCGGTGGACGCGTGTCTGGCGCTCGGCGTCACCGGCCCCATCCTGCGCTCCGCGGGCCTGGCCTGGGACCTGCGCAAGACCGACCCGTACCTGGGTTACGAGGACTACAAGTTCGAGGTGCCGACCTCCACCGACGCCGACGCCTACGCGCGCTATCTGCTGCGGGTGGAGGAGATGCACCAGTCGCTGCGGATCATCGCGCAGTGCCTGGACAAGCTGGAGCCGGGTCCGGTCATGGTGGCGGACAAGAAGATCGCCTGGCCGGCGCAGCTGTCCATCGGCGCGGACGGCATGGGCAACTCGCTGGACCACGTGCGCAAGATCATGGGCCAGTCGATGGAGGCGTTGATCCACCACTTCAAGCTGGTCACCGAGGGCTTCGACGTGCCGGCCGGTCAGGTCTACGTGCCGGTCGAGTCGCCGCGCGGCGAGTTGGGCTACCACGTGGTCTCCGACGGCGGCACCCGACCGGTGCGGGTGCACGTGCGCGACCCCAGCTTCGTCAACCTCCAAGCCATGCCGGCGATGTCCGAGGGCGGCATGGTGGCCGACGTGATCGCGGCGATCGCGTCGATCGACCCGGTGATGGGAGGAGTGGACCGGTGAGCGAGCTTGCGAGCGAGCCAATGGATACCGCCCCGCCGCCGAGCTTGCGAGGCTGCGGGGCATGGCGACACCGAGCTTGCGAGGTGGACCGGTGATGAGTCAGAGTGGGCCGGGCCTGACCCACGGGGGATCCAGCGTGGGGGACGGGCAGACCTGGGCGGCGGCGGAGCGGGAGACCACGACCGGCGACATGTCGGCGCTCACCAGGGAAGAGTCCGCGCGGCTGGTCACCGAGTCCACTTCGGACCTTTCGGTGTTCGGGCCCGACATCGTGGCCAAGGCGGCGCTGCTCATCGCCCGCTACCCGCAGTCCCGCTCGGCGCTGCTGCCGATGCTGCATCTGGTGCAGTCCGTGCAGGGCTACGTGAGCACGGCCGGCATCGAGTTCTGCGCCCGGCAACTGAACCTGTCCACGGCGGAGGTCAGCGCGGTGGTCACGTTCTACACGATGTACAAGCGCAAGCCGTGCGGCGAGCACCTGGTCAGCGTGTGCACCAACACGCTGTGCGCGGTGCTCGGCGGCGACGCGATCTACGCGAAGCTGCGCGAGCACCTGGGTGCACCGGACCGGCCCCTCGGACACGAGGAAACCGCCGGCACGCCCGGCGAGCCGGGTTCGGTGACCCTGGAGCACGCCGAGTGCCTGGCCGCCTGCGACCTCGGCCCGGTGCTGCAGGTCAACTACGAGTTCTACGACAACCAGACGCCGGAGTCCGCGGTCGCCGTGGTCGACGCGCTGCGCCGCGGCGAGCGGCCGGCGCCGACCAGGGGCGCGCCGCTGTCCGACTGGCGCACGGTCGAGCTGGAGCTGGCCGGGTTCTACCCGGAGGACGAGGCGGAGTATCGGTCCAGAGTGGACGGTCCGTCGGCGGCGGTGGAGACGCTGCGCGGCGCCCAGCTCGCGGCCGACCGGCGGTGGACCGCGCCGCCGATGCCGGACGACGCGCCGCTGCCGGCCGTGGAACCGAAGAAGTAGGGGACGCCAAATGCCAGACCAGACGAGTCGGCCAGACCCGTTGACACCGGTGCTCACCAAGCGCTGGCTGTCCCCCCGGTCCTGGACGCTGCAGACCTACGAGCAGCTGGAGGGCTACACGGCGCTGCGCAAGGCGCTGGCCGGCACGCCCGAGCAGCTGGTCCAGTTGGTCAAGGACTCCGGGCTGCGCGGCCGCGGCGGCGCCGGCTTCCCGGCCGGGGTCAAGTGGAGCTTCATGCCCACCGGTCCGGGTGCGGGAGTGGACCGACCACATTATCTCGTGATCAACGCGGACGAGGGCGAACCGGGAACCTGCAAGGACATCCCACTGATGATGGCCGACCCGCACTCGCTGATCGAGGGCTGCGTCATCGCCGCGTACGCCATGCGTTCGCACCACTGCTTCATCTACGTGCGCGGCGAGGTGCCGCACTGCATCCGCCGGCTCAACGCCGCGATCCGCGAGGCGTACCAGGCCGGTTACCTCGGCCGGAACATTCTCAAGTCCGGCTACGACCTGGACATCACGGTGCACGCCGGCGCCGGCGCGTACATCTGCGGCGAGGAGACGGCGCTGCTGGACTCCCTGGAGGGCCGGCGCGGCCAACCCCGGCTCAAGCCGCCGTTCCCGGCCGCGTCGGGTCTGTACGCGGCGCCGACCACGGTCAACAACGTGGAGACCATCGCCAGCGTGCCGTTCATCGTCAACGGCGGCTCGGACTGGTTCCGCTCGATGGGCACCGAGCGCTCGCCCGGCCCGAAGATCTTCTCGGTGTCCGGTCACGTGGAACGGCCCGGCCAGTACGAAGCGCCGCTGGGCACCACGCTGCGCACGCTGCTGGACATGGCCGGCGGCATGAAGGACGGCATCCCGCTGAAGTTCTGGACTCCGGGCGGCTCGTCCACGCCGCTGTTCACCGCGGAGCACCTGGATGTCCCGCTGGACTTCGAGGGTGCCGCCGAGGCCGGTTCGATGCTCGGCACCACCGCACTGATGATCTTCAACGAGACCGTGTCGGTGCCCTGGGCCGTGATGAAGTGGACCGAGTTCTACGAGCACGAGTCGTGCGGCAAGTGCACGCCGTGCCGGGAGGGCACCTACTGGCTGGCCGGCATCCTGCACCGGATGGTGGCCGGCAACGGAACCGAGTCCGACATCGAGACGATGCTGGACATCTGTGACAACGTGCTCGGCCGCTCGTTCTGCGCGCTCGCCGACGGCGCGGTGAGCCCGATCGTGAGCGGCATCCAGTACTTCCGGGACGAGTTCCTCGCCCTGTGCGACCGGAGCGCCAAGGCCGTCAACCCTGCGCTGGCTGGAGCTACCGCATGACCATCGCGCCAGAAGAGAAGACCGAGAAGGCCCCGGTGCCGGCCGGCCACGTGCGGCTGACCATCGACGGCATCGAGGTGGTCGCGCCCAAGGGCGAGCTGATCATCCGCACCGCGGAGCGGCTGGGCATCGTGATCCCGCGGTTCTGCGACCACCCGCTGCTGGACCCGGCCGGTGCCTGCCGGCAGTGCCTGGTCGAGGTGGAGCTGGGCGGCCGGCCGATGCCCAAGCCGCAGGCGTCCTGCACGATCACGGTCGCCGACGACATGGTGGTGCGCACCCAGGTCACCTCGCCGGTGGCGGACAAGGCGCAGCAGGGCGTGATGGAGCTGCTGCTGATCAACCACCCGCTGGACTGCCCGATCTGCGACAAGGGCGGCGAGTGCCCGCTGCAGAACCAGGCCATGAAACACGGCCGGGCCGACTCCCGGTTCCTGGAGCCCAAGCGGACCTTCGTCAAGCCGATCCCGGTGTCCACCCAGGTGCTGCTGGACCGCGAGCGGTGCGTGCTCTGCCAGCGCTGCACCCGGTTCTCCGCGCAGATCGCCGGCGACCCGTTCATCGAGCTGCTCGAGCGCGGCGCCCAGCAGCAGGTCGGGATCGCCGCGGACAAGCCGTTCCAGAGCTACTTCTCCGGCAACACCATCCAGATCTGCCCGGTGGGCGCGCTGACCAGCGCGGCGTACCGGTTCCGGGCCCGGCCGTTCGACCTGGTGTCCACCCCGGGCGTGTGCGAGCACTGCGCGGTGGGCTGCGCTACCCGTACGGACTGGCGGCGCGGCAAGGTGATGCGCCGGCTGGCCGGGGACGACCCGGAGGTGAACGAGGAGTGGACCTGCGACAAGGGCCGGTTCGCCTTCCGGTACGCCGCCGCGGCGGACCGGTTCACCCGGCCGATGGTGCGCGACGCCGCGACCGGTGAGCTGGCGCCGGCATCCTGGACCGACGCGCTGCGGATCGCCGCCGAGGGACTGGCCGGGGCCAGGGCCGGCAAGGGTGTCGGGGTGCTCACCGGCGGCCGGCTGACCGTCGAGGACGCATACGCCTACGCCAAGTTCGCCCGGATCGCGTTGCACACCAACGACATCGACTTCCGGGCCCGGCCGCACTCAGCCGAGGAACTGGCCTTCCTTGCGTCCACCGTGGCCGGTGCCGCCCCGGAGACCGGCGCGGTGACCCATCGCGACCTCGAGGCCGCACCGGCCGTGCTGTGTGTGGCACTGGAGCCGGAGGAGGAGGCGCCGATCGTCTTCCTGCGGCTGCGCAAGGCCGCCCGCCTCGGCCGGACCAAGGTGTTCCACATCGGACAGTGGACGTCCCCGGCCGTGGAGCGCACGTTCGGCACGCTGCTGTCCTGCGTGCCCGGCGCCGAGCCGATGGTGCTCGGCAAGCTGGCCAAGGAGGCGCCGGACGCGCACGCGGCGCTGACCGGGTCCGGCTCGGTGATCCTGGTCGGGGAGCGGGCCGCGTCGATTCCGGGCCTGTTCACCGTCCTGCTGCGGGTGGCCGGCGAGACCGGCGCCCGGGTGGCCTGGATTCCGCGCCGGGCCGGGGAACGGGGCGCGCTGGACGCCGGCGCCGCGCCGAACCTGTTGCCCGGCGGCCGGTTGGTCGACGACGAGGCGGCCCGCGCCGAGGTGAGCCAGCTGTGGGGGGTGGCGCCGGGCGCGCTGCCGGTGGCGCCCGGGCGGGACACCACCGGCATCCTCACCGCGCTGGCCGCGGGCGAGCTGGACGGTCTGGTGGTCGGCGGGGTGGACCCGCACGACCTGCCCGACCCGGAGCTGGCCGAGCAGGCGCTGTCCCGGGCCGGTTTCGTGGTCAGCCTGGAGCTGCGGCCCAGTGCGGCCACCGCGCACGCCGACGTGGTGCTGCCGGTCGCCCCGATGGCCGAGCGCTCCGGCAGCTTCGTCAACTGGGAGGGCCGGCGCCGGGCGTTCGCGGTGACGCTGGAGCAGACCGGTGCGCTGCCCGACTGCCGGGTGCTGGACACGCTCGCCGTCGAGATGGACGTGGACCTGTTCACCCAGACGCCGCAGGCGGCCGCGACCGACCTGGCCAAGCTGCCGCCGGTGGCCCGTTCGGCGGCGCCGCCCGCGGTGCGCGAGACGGATGCGGTCGCGCCGCGCGCCGACACCCAGGTGGTGCTGGCCACCTGGCACCTGTTGCTGGACAACGGGTCGATGCAGGTGGACGAGCCGCACCTGGCCGGCACCGCGCGTCCGGCGGTGGCCAGGTTGTCCGCGCACACCGCCGAGGTGCTCGGCGTGGCCGGTGCCGCCACATTGACGGTGAAGACCGAGCGCGGCGCGATCAGCGTGCCGGCCGAGTACGCCGACCTGCCGGACGGCGTGGTGTGGCTGCCCACCAACTCCGGCCCGGCCGCCGTGCGCCGCACCCTTGGCGTGCAGCACGGCGACGTGGTGACGGTGACGGCCGAGAACCTGCTGCCGGGACACACAGGAGGCGGGGAATGACCAGAGCGGAACTGCTCGCCGACGACCCGATCTGGCTGATCCTGATCAAGGTCGTGGTGCTGCTGCTGCTCGGCCCGATCATGACCATGTTCATGATCATCTGGGAGCGCAAGGTGGTGGCCAGGATGCAGCAGCGTCCCGGCCCCAACCGGGTCGGGCCGAACGGCTGGCTGCAGTCCGTGGCGGACGCGATCAAGCTGCCGTTCAAGGAGCAGATCATCCCGGTCAGCGCGGACCGCAAGGTCTACTGGCTGGCCCCGATCATCTCCACGATCCCGGCGATCCTGGCGTTCTCGGTGATCCCGTTCGGGCCGCAGGTGTCGATCTTCGGTGAGCAGACCGTGCTGCAGCTGGTCGACCTGCCGGTCGGCGCGCTGCTGATCCTGGCCTGCTCGTCCATGGGCGTGTACGGCATCGTGCTCGCCGGCTGGTCGTCCGGCTCGCCCTACCCGCTGCTCGGTGGGTTGCGCTCGGCCGCCCAGGTGATCTCCTACGAGATCGCGATGGGGCTGTCCATCGTGGCGGTGGTGCTCTACGCCGGCTCACTGTCCACAGGGGACATCGTGGACGCCCAGCACGGCCTGTGGTTCGCCATCGCTCTGGTGCCCAGCTTCGTGATCTACGTGATCTCCATGGTCGGCGAGACCAACCGGGCCCCGTTCGACCTGCCGGAGGCGGAGTCCGAGCTGGTCGGCGGTTTCCACACCGAGTACAGCTCGATGAAGTTCGCGCTGTTCTTCCTGGCCGAGTACGTCAACATGGTGATCGTCTCGGCGTTCGCGGCCACCATGTTCCTCGGCGGATACGCCGCGCCGTGGCCGATCTCGCTGATCAACGACAACTACTTCAACAGCGGCTGGTGGCCACTGCTGTGGTTCTTCGCCAAGATGCTGCTGTTCCTGTTCCTCTACATCTGGTTGCGCGGCACGCTGCCGCGGCTGCGCTACGACCAGTTCATGCGGCTGGGCTGGAAGACGCTGGTCCCGGCGAACCTGGTGTGGATCGTCGCGGTGGTCGCGATCCGGGCGTTCCGCAACGAGGGCATCAACACCCAGCAGGCGCTGCTGTTCGGTGGCCTGCTGCTGCTGCTGGTGATCGGCGTCGCGCTACTGATGCCCGACCGCAAGGTGCGCGACGAGGACGAGGACGCGGTGCCGGTGACCGGCGGCGGATACCCGGTCCCGCCGCTGGACCTGGAGATCCCCGGTAAGGCCAAGCGCCGCCCGGCGCGGACCCGCGGGCGCCGGGAACGGTCCCGGGTCGGCGCCGGATCCGGCTCGCCCTCCGACGACAAGGGAACCGACTGATGGGACTGTTCGACGGGCTCAAGGGCTTCGGGGTCACCTTCTCGACCATGTTCAAGAAGGTCGTCACCGAGGAGTACCCGGAGATCGGCGCGCCGGCCGCGCCCCGCTACCACGGCCGGCACCAGCTCAACCGGCACCCGGACGGGCTGGAGAAGTGCGTCGGCTGCGAGCTGTGCGCCTGGGCCTGCCCGGCCGACGCGATCTTCGTCGAGGGCGGGGACAACACCGAGGAGGAACGGTACTCGCCCGGTGAGCGCTACGGCATGGACTACCAGATCAACTACCTGCGCTGCATCGGCTGCGGCCTGTGCATCGAGGCCTGCCCGACCCGGTCGCTGACCATGCTCAACGACTACGAACTGGCCGACGACGACCGGCGCAAGCTGATCTGGACCAAGGAGCAGCTGCTCGCCCCGCTGCTGCCGGGCATGGAGCAGCCGCCGCACCCGATGCGCCTCGGCGAGTCCGAACAGGACTACTACGTGGGCGGCAAACAGCTGGCCCGCAAGTGGGGATATCCCGACCCGGTGGGGGAGGAGACGAAGTGAGCGCGGTACTTCTCGCGCAGACCGCGGTCGAGGCCTCCACCGGCGAGGCGATCGCGTTCTGGGTGCTCGGACCGCTGGCGCTCGGCGGCGGGTTGGGCATGATCTTCGCGCGCAACGCCGTGCACTCCGCGCTGTTCCTGGTGCTCACCATGTTCAGCCTCGGCGTGCTGTACCTGGTGCAGCAGGCGGCGTTCCTGGGCTTCGTCCAGATCATCGTCTACACCGGCGCGATCATGATGCTGTTCCTGTTCGTGCTGATGCTGGTCGGCCGGGACTCCTCCGACTCGGTGGTCGAAGTGCTGCGTGGCCAGCGGCTGTGGGCGGCGATCCTCGGCGTCGGGCTGGCCGGGCTGGTGGTCGGCGTGGTCGCCCGGGGCATCACCCTGGTCACCCCGTTGGGCCTGGCCACCCCGGAGGCCAATGCCGGGCGGGGCAACGTCTACAACATCGGCCGGCTGCTGTTCACCGACTACCTGTTCGCCTTCGAGCTCACCTCCGCCCTGCTGATCACCGCGGCGGTCGGCGGCATGGTGCTCGGCTACGTGGATCGGCACACGCGCGGCCGGCGCACCCAGAAGGAACTGGTCATCGCCCGGTTCCGGGGCGAGCACGACCGCCCGTCGCCGCTGCCCGGTCCCGGCGTGTTCGCCACCGCCAACTCGGTGGCCACCCCCGCCCTGCTGCCGGACGGCTCGGTGGCGCCGGAGTCGCTGTCCGGGATCATCGAGGCGACCGCGGCCGAGCAGTTCGTCGAGGAGCGCGCGGCGGTCGCCGGCACCGCCCCGACCCCGGACGCCCACGCCCTGGTCGCTTCCGAGGCCCAGGAGGACAAATCATGACGGCGACCTACTACCTGCTGCTGTCCGCGCTGCTGTTCACCATCGGCGCGGTCGGGGTTCTGGTGCGGCGCAACGCCATCGTCGTGTTCATGTGCATCGAGCTGATGCTGAACGCGGTCAACCTCACCCTGGTCACGTTCGCCCGGATCAACGGTTCGCTCGACGGCCAGGTGATGGCGTTCTTCGTGATGGTGGTGGCCGCCGCCGAGGTCGTTGTGGGCCTCGCCATCATCATGTCCATCTTCCGTACCCGTCGTTCGTCCTCTGTGGACGACGCCAATCTGCTGAAGTACTAAGGGGACATCGGTGACGGGAACCGCAACCCTGGCCGTCGCGGCACAGGAACAGGTGCAGCAGGCCACCGGGGTCGCCAGCGCCGCCTGGCTGCTGCTCGCCCTGCCCGCGCTCGGCGCGGTGGTGCTGTTCGTCGGTGGCCGGCGAACCGACCGCTGGGGGCACCTGCTCGGCTGCGCGACGATCCTCGGCGCGCTGGTCTACGCCCTGGTCCTGCTGTTCGACACCATCGGCAGGCCCGCCGTCGAGCGGGTCAGCGAGGTCCACCTGTTCGCCTGGATCCCGGTCAACGCGCTGCAGATCGACTTCGGACTCCGGGTGGACCCGCTGTCGATCAGCTTCGCGCTGCTGATCACCGGGGTGGGCGGGCTGATCCACATCTACTCGGTCGGCTACATGGCCGCCGACCGAAACCGCCGCCGGTTCTTCGCCTACTTCAACCTGTTCGCCGCCGCCATGCTGCTTCTGGTGCTCGGCAACGGGTTCGTGACGCTCTACCTCGGCTGGGAGGGCGTCGGTCTGGCCTCGTACCTGCTGATCGGCTGGTACACCGAGCGCCCGTCCGCCGCGACCGCGGCCAAGAAGGCGTTCCTGATGAACCGGGTCGGCGATGTCGGGCTCGCGCTGGCCATCTTCATCCTGTGGTCCAAGCTGGGCAGTACCCAGTACACCGAGGTGTTCGCCGGCGTCGGCCAGCTCGACTCGGCCACGCTACTGGCCGTCGCCCTGCTCCTGCTGCTCGGCGCGTGCGGCAAGTCCGGCCAGTTCCCGCTGCAGGCCTGGTTGCCGGACGCGATGGAGGGCCCGACCCCGGTCTCCGCCCTGATCCACGCCGCGACCATGGTCACCGCCGGGGTCTACCTGATCGCCCGGTCGAACCCGATCTACGACCTGACCCCGGACGGCCGGCTGGCCGTGGCCCTGATCGGCGCGATCACGCTGCTGATCGGGTCGGTCATCGGGTGCGCCTACGACGACATCAAGAAGGTGCTGGCGTACTCCACGGTCAGCCAGATCGGCTACATGATGCTGGCCGTCGGCCTCGGCCCGGCCGGCTACGCGCTGGGCATCGCGCACCTGTTCACGCACGGCTTCTTCAAGGCCGGGCTGTTCCTCGGCGCCGGGTCGGTCATGCACGCCATGAACGACGACGTGGACATGCGGCACTACGGCGGGCTGTGGCGGATCATGCCGGTCACCTTCGTCACGTTCGGGCTCGGCTACCTGGCGCTGATCGGGTTCCCGTTCCTGTCCGGCTACTTCTCCAAGGACGCGATCATCGAGGCCGCGTTCGCCCAGCAGGAGCCCTGGCGGGCCTGGGTGCTCGGCGGTGCCGCGATGCTCGGTGTCGCGCTGACCGCCTTCTACATGACCCGGCTGATGCTGATGACGTTCTTCGGTGAGAAACGCTGGGAGAAGCTGAAATCCGAGGAGGGCGAGGACTATCACCCGCACGAGTCGCCGGCGGTGATGACCGTGCCGATGATCATCCTGGCGGTCGGTTCGATCGGCGCGGGCGCCTTCTTCGCCTCCGGCGGCCGGCTGGCGAGCTGGCTGGAGCCGTCCCTCGGTGAGCTGGCCGAGGGCGGCGAAACCGTGCTGTCGCACGGGGTTCTGCTGGTGCTGTCGATCGGGCTGATGCTGGTCGGCGCGCTCGCCGCGTGGCTGTTCGTCGGCCGCAAGGCGGTTCCGGTGGTGCGGCCGGAGCCGGTGTCCGCGGTGGTCCGGGCGGCCCGCAGCGACCTGTACGGCAACGCGCTCAACGAGACGCTGGTGGCCAAGCCCGGCACCTGGCTGACCAGGGCGCTGGTCTTCGTGGACAACAAGGGTGTCGACGGGATGGTGAACGGCATCGCCGCGGCGTTCGGCGGCACCTCCGGCCGATTGCGCCGGCTGCAGACCGGTTTCGTGCGCTCCTATGCGCTGACCATGCTCGGAGGTTCGGTCCTCGTGGTTGCGGCTCTGCTTGCGGTGAGGTTCGCATGACCTCCTCGTCCGGATCGGTGCTGCTGGTCCTGCTGCTGCTCGTGCCCGTGGCCGGCGCGCTGGTCGTCGCGTTCCTGCGGGACAACGCCCGGCTGGCCAAGCAGACCGCCCTGCTGTTCTCCCTCGGCGAGTTCGTGCTCGCGATGCTTGCCTGGTTCGCCTACGAGCCGGGCGCGGAGGCGCGGCTGCAGCTGCACTTCTCGGTCGACTGGATCCCGGCCTTCGGCGTGCACCTGTCCTTCGGGGTGGACGGCATCGCGCTGGTCATGATCGCGATCATCGCGCTGCTGGTGCCGCTGCTGATCGGCGCCAGCTGGGTGGACAAGCTGCCCGAGGGCCGCTCGGCCGGCGGGTTCCTCGCCCTGATCCTGGTCGAGCAGGCGCTCACCATCGGCGTGTTCGCCGCCACCGACGTGTTCGTGTTCTACGTGCTGTTCGAGCTGATGCTGGTGCCGATGTACTTCCTGATCGGCTCCTACGGCGGTGCTCGCCGGCAGTACGCGGCGGTCAAGTTCTTCCTGTACTCGTTCCTCGGCGGCCTGATCATGCTGGCCTCGGCGATCGGGTGCTACGTGATGGCCGCCGAGGAACTGGGCCAGGGCACGTTCGACTGGCCGACCCTGGTCCAGGTGGTCAGCGACGCGCCGCTCACCAACCAGATCTGGCTGTTCCTCGGCTTCTTCCTGGCCTTCGCGGTCAAGGCGCCGCTGGTGCCGCTGCACACCTGGCTGCCGGACGCGGCCGCCGAGTCGCCGATCGTGGTGACGGTGCTGCTGGTCGGCATCCTGGACAAGGTCGGCACGTTCGGCTTCCTGCGCTACCTGCTGCCGATGTTCCCGGATGCCAGCAAGACCCTGACGCCGCTGGTGCTGGTGCTCGCCGTCGCGGGTGTCCTCTATGGAGCATTGCTGGCCACCGGGCAGCGGGACATGAAGCGGTTCATCGCCTACGTCTCGATCGCCCACTTCGGATTCATCGCGCTCGGGATCTTCGCGTTCAGCTCGCAGTCCCAGGTCGGCTCGGTGTCCTACATGGTCAACCACAGCATCGCGACCGGGATGCTGATCCTGGTGATCGGCATGGTGATCGCCAGGGGCGGCTCGACGCAGATCGCCGACTACGGCGGGATGTTCGCGGTGACCCCGCTGCTCGGCGGGATGTTGCTGCTGGCCGGGCTGACCACGCTCTCGCTGCCCGGCACCAACTCGTTCATCAGCGAGTTCCTGGTGCTGATCGGCTCCTATCCGCGCGAGCCGGTGTACACGATCCTGGCCACGATCGGCATGATCATGGCCGCGCTCTACGTGCTCTGGTTCTACCAGCGGGTGATGCACGGCCCGGTGCGCGGCAACGCCCTGCTCGGCGCGATGTCCGGCCCGGGCGCGGTGGCCGATCCGGAAACCGCCACCGGCCGGCGCGCGCTGCCGGACCTGGACGGCCGGGAGAAGGCCGTCCTGATCCCGCTTGTCGTCCTGATCATCGGCATCGGCTTCTATCCCAAGCCGGTCCTCGATGTGATCACGCCGTCAGTGGAGAAGACGATGGAATCCGTCCAACTGTCCGACCCGGTGGAAGGGAACTGAGGTGGCGCAGCTGCTGACCCTGGTCCAGCCGGCCAAGGAGGCTCTGCCGGCGATCAACTACTCGGCGATCATGCCGGTGTTGATCGTGCTCGGCGCGGCCTGCATCGGCGTGCTGTTCGAGGCGTTCCTGCCCCGCCACCAGCGGTGGGGCTGGCAGGTCGGGCTCACCCTGGTGGCGATCGCCGCGGCCGGCGTGGCGCTGGCGACCTACGTCACCGACGCCCCGGCCGAGGGCGAGGTCACGCTGGCCAGCGCGCTGGCCGTGGACCGGCCGGCACTGTTCCTGTGGGGCACGCTGCTGGCGCTGTCGGTCGGAGCGGTGCTGCTCATCGCCGACCGCTCGGTCGAGCCGGGTGGCGCGCTGGTGGCCAACGCGGCCATCCGGCCCGGCACGGTGCAGGACCGCGAGCAGCGCCTCGGCGCCACGCCGCACCGCACCGAGGCCGTCCGGTTCCAGATGCAGACCGAGGTCTTCCCGCTGATGCTGTTCTCGCTCGGCGGCATGATGATCTTCTGCGCGGCCAACGACCTGCTCACCATGTTCATCGCGCTCGAGGTGCTGAGCCTGCCGCTGTACCTGATGGCGGGGCTGGCCCGGCGGCGCCGGCTGCTGTCCCAGGAGGCGGCGGTCAAGTACTTCCTGCTCGGCGCGTTCGCCTCGGCGTTCTTCCTGTACGGCCTGGCGCTGCTGTACGGCTACGCCGGTTCGGTGCGGCTGTCCGACATCTCCAACGCGGCGGCCGGCACCGACCGCTCGGACACGTTGCTGTTCGGCGGGTTCGGCCTGCTCGTGGTCGGCCTGCTGTTCAAGGGTTCGGTCGGCCCGTTCCACACCTGGACGCCGGACGTCTACCAGGGCGCGCCGACCCCGGTGACCGCGTTCATGGCCGCCTGCACCAAGGTGGCCGCGTTCGGCGGGATCCTGCGGGTGCTCGCGGTCGGCTTCGAGTCGACCAACTGGGAGTGGCGGGGCGTGCTGTGGGCGATCGCGGTGATCTCCATGGTGATCGGCGCGGTGCTCGGGCTGACCCAGACCGACATCAAGCGGATGATCGCCTACTCGTCGATCGCGCACGCCGGGTTCCTGCTCATCGGCGCGGTCGTGCTCACCCCGGATGGCCTGTCCAGCACGCTGTTCTACCTGCTCACCTACGGTTTCACCACGCTGGCCACGTTCGGCGTGATCAGCCTGGTGCGCGACGCCGACGGCGAGGCCACGCACCTGTCCCAGTGGGCCGGGCTGGCCAAGCGCTCGCCGCTGGTCGCCGCGGTGTTCGCGTTCCTGCTGCTCGCTCTCGCCGGATTGCCGCTGACCAGTGGGTTCATCGGCAAGTTCGTGGTGTTCTCGGCGGCGTTCGCGGAGGGGATGGAGGTGCTCGTGGTGATCGCGCTGGTGGCCAGCGCCGTCGCGGCCTTCTTCTACCTGCGGGTGATCGTGCTGATGTACTTCAGCGAGCCGGCGACCGACGGCCCGACCGTCACCGTGCCCGGCGCGTTCACCACGGCGGCGATCACGTTGGGCGTGCTGGTGACCCTGCTGCTCGGGATCGCGCCGGCATTCGCCCTCGACTGGGCCAACGCCGGCAATTTCGCGTTGCGCTAACCGATCCGCGGTGAGAACCCCGTTACACAGGTAGAACGGCGGATCGGCCCGCCCGTTACGCTCCATGGGTGGCCAACCAGACGGCAGCTTCCCTGCCCGCCGCACTCGGGCTGGACAACGCGGACCCGGCACTGCTCGACGCGGTGACCGGGGGGCTGGCTCGGGTCGAGGATCTGTTGTTGACCGTCGCGCACAGCGACGTCGACTTCGTCAACCAGGCGGCGATGCACCTGGTCAAGGCCGGCGGCAAGCGGTTCCGGCCGCTGTTCACCCTGCTGTCGGCGCAGTTCGCCGGTGGCAACACCGATGCCGTGATCACCGCGGCCACCGCGGTCGAGATGGTGCACCTGGCCACGCTCTACCACGACGACGTGATGGACGAGGCGACCATGCGGCGCGGCGAGGTGAGCGTGAATGCCCGCTGGGACAACACGATCGCCATCCTGACCGGCGACTTCCTGTTCGCCCACGCCTCGCGGCTGGTCGCCGACCTCGGCAGCGACGCGGCCCGGATCATCGCCGAGACCATGGGGGAGCTGGTCACCGGGCAGATGCGGGAGACCATCGGCCCGCGGGACGGCGAGGACCCGGTGCGGCACTACCTGTCGGTGATCGGGCAGAAGACCGGCTCGCTGATCGCCACGGCCGGCCGGTACGGCGGGATGTTCTCCGGCGCCGGGCCCGAGCAGGTGCGGGCGCTGCACCGGTACGGCGAGATCATCGGCACCGCGTTCCAGATCTCCGACGACGTCATCGACATCGCCTCGCCGGCGACGGAGTCCGGCAAGACCCAGGGCACCGACCTGCGCGAGGGCGTGCGGACGCTGCCGATGCTGTACGCGCTCGCCGAGGACGGGCCGGAGAGCGGGCGGCTGCGCCAACTGCTGTCCGGGCCGATCACCGACGATGCCGCGGTCGACGAGGCGCTGGCCCTGCTGCGCCGTTCCGGCGGATTGACCAGCGCCGCCCAGACACTGGCCGACTATGCCGCGCGGGCTCATGCCGAGCTGGATATGCTGCCACCCTGTCCGGCTCGCGATGCGCTGGAGCTACTGTCGCGCTACGTGATCGCTCGGACCCGCTAGACCGACACGACGTGGCCCGCCCCTTGGCTACCGACCGTGTCCCTGTCGGTGAACTGGCGTGCCGGTGCCGCGTGATTGGCCGCCAGCAGTAGCCTTTTCACCGGCGTAGTACCGCAAGGACGTGCCGAGTGGTGCGCCCTGAAGGGAGTTGGGCGATGCCGATCTTCGGGCAGGTCTGGTTATGGAGCCTGCTGGCCTTCCTGCTCGGCGCGGTGCTCTGCTGGGTGCTGGTGGTACTTCCGGTGCGGCGGCGGATCGCCGTGCTGGAGAGCCGGTTGGCCGCGCTGCGCGCCGACGCGAAGGTGAGCGCCGCGACGGAGCGTTCGCGGCTGTCCGCGCGCCCGGACGCCCCGCCAAGCGAGCCGGAGGACGAGATCCGACCGGACACGCTCACCCGGGCCTATGCGCTGCCCGGGGTGGCGAACGTTCCGTCGACGCCCTATCCGGTGGATCCGGCTCCCTCGCTGCCCGCCGTGCCGCCCGTGCCGGCCGGCCAGCCGGAGCCGGCCGTCCCGCCGGAGGAGTGCAGCGACTGGTTCGACGACCGGCGCCCGGCCCAGCCCGCCCACGCGCTGCGGGATGAGGACGAGGACTACGACGAGGAGGAACGCGGCACGATCTTCGCGCAGCGGACCACCCCGATCTCCCGGGACCTGATCCGCAGGCTGGACGGCGCCGAGGAGCCCGCCGCCGAGCCGGAACCCGAGCCCGAACCGGAAGGGCAGCCGTCCCGCGCCGCGCACCGGCTGGGCGAGGCCCGGCCGGACGACGCGGTGCCGGACCGGGAGCCCCCGGCCGATCCGACCACGTTCCTGCCGACCGTCGTCGAGCCCGCCGAGCCGGAGCACCGCTACGAGCCCGCCGCCGGCAACGGTGTGCTGGCCGCATCGTCCGAAGTGGACATTCCGGTGGACGCCGGCACCCCCGCGCCGCCACCCCCACCACCTCCGGCGCCGCCGAGCGCGCCGCCGCTGCCGAAGCGGCCCAGCCGGGCAAGTCGGGCCACCGCGTTCGAGTCGTCCCGCAGCGCGCCCAGCATCGCCGTGGAGCCGGAGCGCTCCCCGACCGCCCTGCCCAAGCGCATCCCGGCCAAGCCGCAGCACCGCCACCCGTTCGGCGTGGCGGTCTCGTCCCCAGCGACCCCGGCCGTCGACGGTGGCGGCGAGCCGACCCGGGCCCTGTTCGAGCCGATCGTTCCCGCCGAGGGCGGCGACGACTCCCTACCGCCGCCCCCGCGCAAGTTACAGACGACGGCCGCGCCGTCCACCCCAGCACCCGCCCCGTCTCGACCGAGCCCTCCCGGCCCGTTCGGCCCGGGCTCCGCCATGCCGCTGCCCGGCGGCGCCTCGCCCTCCCCGGAGTTCACCATCAAGGCGAGCGTCACCGCGCTGCGTTACTGCACCCCGGAGTCCGCCCAGTTCGGCCGCACCGTCGCCGAAGTCTGGTTCCGCACCGCGGCCGATGCCGAACGCGTCGGCTTCCGACCGGTCGGCTGAGCGGAGCGCGTCAGGACGCGACGGTCCAGGTGTCCTTGCCGCGCAGCAGGCCCTGCAGGTCCGCCGTCCGGCGGGTGCGGGCGGCGTCGACCTGGTCCCGTGCGGTGTCGTCGTACGTGGCCCGGGTGACGTTGCGGAAGATCCCGGTTACCGTGTGCGACAGGTCCTGTGTGGACAGTCGGGACAGGGCGAACGCATAGCTGGGGTCGGCGATGCGGGCGTCGTGCACCACGAGGGCGTCCTCGCCGACCTCGGACACCTTAGCCACCTCGAGCCCGGCGAACCCGCTGCGCACCACGCCGTACTCGCCGCTCGGGCCGAACCGGATCGGCTCGCCGTGCGCCAGTGGGATCAGCCGCTGCTCCTTCTCGCCGGCCTCCTTGAGCACGTCGAACGCGCCGTCGTTGAAGATCGGGCAGTTCTGGTAGATCTCGATGAACGCGCTGCCCCGGTGCTGCGCGGCGGCGGTGAGGATCTCGGTGAGCTGCGCCCGGTCGTTGTCCAGGGTGCGGGCGACGAACGTGGCGTCCGCACCGAGGGCCAGCGAGATCGGGTTGAACGGGTGGTCCAGTGAGCCCATCGGGGTGGACTTGGTGACCTTGCCCTCCTCGGAGGTGGGCGAGTACTGGCCCTTGGTCAGGCCGTAGATCCGGTTGTTGAACAGCAGGATCTTGAGGTTGACGTTG
>NZ_DASUCC010000031.1:0-59523 GCF_035762905.1 Actinophytocola sp. | reverse complement strand
CCAGCACCCGGCGACCCTGTTCCCCGGCACCGGGTTCCCGGCCGAACTGGGCGGTGAGCGGGCGCGCGGGATGTCGGTCAACGTGGCGCTGCCGCCGCACACCGACGACAGCCGCTGGCTGTCGGCCTTCCACGCGGTGGTGCCCTCGCTGCTGACCGCGTTCCGGCCGCAGATCCTGGTCAGCCAGTGCGGTGTGGACACCCACGACGAGGACCCGCTGGCCGAGCTGTCCCTGTCGGTGGACGGGCACCGGGCGATCTACCAGACCCTGCGCGACCTGGCCGAGCAACACACCGGCGGCCGGTGGCTCGCGGCCGGCGGTGGCGGCTACCAACTGCTCCGGGTGGTGCCCCGGTCCTGGACCCATCTGCTGGCCACCATGCTGGACCGGGACGTCGAGCCGGACACCCGGCTGCCCACCGAGTGGACCTCCCGGGTGCTGCGCCTGGCCCCGTCCGCCGAGCTGCCGCCGACCATGAGCGACGGCAAGGAAACCGGGTTCGACCCGTGGGACCCGTCCTCCGACGACCGGGTGGACACCGCCGTCCGGGACACCCGGCGCGCCGTCTTTCCCTCGCACGGCTTGGATCCCGATGACCCGAGGGACTAGCGACCCGTACGACTACCCGAAGGGCTGGGAGGCCGACGTCGTGTTGAGCGACGGCGGCACCGTCCACTTGCGACCGATCGTGCCCAGCGACGCGGACGCGCTGGTGGCCTTCCACGCCCGGCTCTCCGACCGGACCAGGTACCTGCGCTACTTCGGGCCGTACCCGCGGATCCCGCAGCGCGACCTGGAGCGGTTCACCACCGTGGACCACCACGGCCGGGTGGCGCTGATCGCGTTGCTGGGCCACGACATCGTGGCGGTCGGCCGGTACGAGCGGATCGGCGAGACCGGCTCGGCCGAGGTGGCGTTCACCGTCCAGGACGAACACCAGAAGCGCGGCCTGGGCTCGATCCTGCTCGAGCACCTGGCGGCCGCGGCCCGGGAGCGCGGGATCGGCCGGTTCGTCGCCGACGTGCTCGCCGAGAACGGCGGCATGATCCACGTCTTCCGGGATGCCGGCTACCAGGTGCGCAGCGGGCTGGAGGAGGGCGTGGTGCACCTCGAGTTCGCCATCGAGGCGACCGAGGAGTCGGTGGTGGTGGCCCGGTCGCGGGAGCAGTCCGCGGAGGCGCGCAGCGTGCACAACCTGCTGCATCCGCGCTCGGTGGCGGTGATCGGCGCGTCGGCGGATCCGACCAAGATCGGTTATGCGGTGCTCGAGCACCTGCTGGCGGCGAACTTCGCCGGGCCGGTGTTCCCGGTCAACGCCGAGCGCGGCTCGGTGCGCGGCGTGCGCGCCTATCCGACCGTGCTGGACATCCCCGACCCGGTGGACCTGGCCGTGGTCGCGGTGCCGGCCGGCAGCGTGGAGGAGGTGCTGGACGCCTGCCTGGCCAAGGGGGTGCGGGCGCTTGTGGTGGTCTCGGCCGGGTTCGGCGAGACCGGCGGGCAGGGTCTGGACGCCGAGCGGGCGCTGGTCGGCGCGGCCCGGGCGCACGGCATGCGGGTGGTCGGGCCGAACGCGCTCGGCGTGCTGAACACGCATCCCGCGGTGCGGTTGAACGCGACGCTGGCACCACGGCTGCCGCGCCGCGGCCGGGCCGGGTTCTTCTGCCAGTCCGGGGCGCTCGGCACGGCCATCCTGGCCGACGCCGAGGACCGTGGTCTGGGCCTGTCCACGTTCGTCTCGGCCGGCAACCGGGCCGACGTGTCCGGCAACGACCTGTTGCAGTACTGGGAGACCGACCCGGACACCGACGTGGTGCTGCTGTACCTGGAGAGCTTCGGCAACCCGCGCAAGTTCGCCCGGCTGGTCCGGAGGCTGGCCCGGGTCAAGCCGATCGTGGCGGTGAAGTCCGGGCGCAACGCGGTGGTGCCGGCGCTGGCCGCCACCTCGGTGCCGGTGGACGAGGTCGGCGTGCAGGCGCTGTTCGAGCAGACCGGCCTGATCCGGGTGGAGACCCTGGCCCAACTGTTCGACGTGGCGCTGCTGCTCACCCACCAGCCGCTGCCGCGCGGGCGGCGGATCGCGGTGGTCGGCAACTCCTCGGCGATCGGGTTGCTGGTGGCGGACGCCGCACTGGGCTACGGCCTCGAACTGGCCGGCGATCCGGTGGACGTCGGGGCCGCCGCCGGCCCGGCGACGTTCGCCGCCGCCGTCGCGGAGTCGTTACGCCGCACCGATGTGGACGCGCTGATCGTGGTGTTCGTGCCGCCGCTGGCCGTGCCGGGCACCGCATACGCCGACGCGGTACGCGCCGCGGTGGCCGGGCTCGAGGAGAGCCGGCACAAGCCGATCGCCTCCACTTTTCTTGCCGTGGAAGGGATTCCGGAGAACCTGGGGATCCCGTCGTATCCCAGCCCGGAGCGCGCGGCGCTGGCGCTTGGCCAGGTCACCCGGTACGCCCTGTGGCGCGCGGCCCCGCAGGGCAGCCCGGTCCGCCCGGCCGGCGTCGACCCGAAGACGGCGGCGACGCTGCTCGAGCCGGTCGGCGACCGGCCGGCCGAGCTGGACGACGAGACGGTGCGCCGGCTGCTCGCCTGTTACGGCATCACGATCGTGCCGTACCGCCGGGTGGCCGGCGCCGAGGACGCGGTGGCCGCGGCCGAGCGGCTGGGCCTTCCGGTGGCCGTGAAGGCGACCGGGGAGCGGTTCTGGCGCCGCACCGACCTGGCCGGGGTGCGGCTGGACGTGGCCACCGCGGACGCGGTCCGGGCCGCGTACACCGACCTGGCCGAGCTGTCCGGCACGGCCGAGGTGTACGTGCAACGCATGGCGCCCAAGGGGATCGCCTGTGGCATCGGCCTGCAGGACGACCCGTCGTTCGGCACCCTGGTCTCGTTCGGACTGTCCGGCGTGCTCAGCGACCTGCTCGGCGACCGGGCCTACCGGGCGGTCCCGGTCACCGACGCGGACGCCGCCGCGCTGCTCCTGGCACCGAAGGCGGCCCCGCTGCTCACCGGCTACGCCGGCGCCGAGCCGGCCGACCTGGCCGCGCTGACCGACCTGGTGTACCGGGTGAACGCCATCGCCGAGGACCTGCCGCAGGTGCGGTGGCTGTCCCTCGAGCCGATCCTCGTCTCGGCGCAGGGGGCGTTCGTCACCGGCGCGCGGATCACGGTCGGCCCGCCGTCCCGCGGGGACACCGGCCCGCGCCGGCTGCGCACCCTGCCGGGGCAAACCTGATCGGCAAGTACCGTGGCGTAGGTGAACGGCAGGTGGACACAGTTCGTCGCGCTGGGGGACAGCCTCACCGAGGGCATCGGTGACTTCGACGCCACCGGCGCGCCGCGCGGCTGGGCCGACCGGTTCGCCGAGGAGATCGCCCGCCGGCAGGGCACGCTGCGCTACGCCAACCTGGCCGTGCGCGGCCGGCTGACCGCCGACGTGCTGGCCGACCAGCTGGGCCCGGCGCTGGCCCTTGCGCCGGACCTGGTCAGCGTGATCGTCGGAATGAACGACCTGATCCGCCCGGCGGTCAACCTGCCCCGGGTGTGCGCGCAGTTCGACCACCTGCTGGTCCGGGTCGCCGGGTCCGGAGCCGTGGTGCTCACCGCCACCCTGCCCAACCCGGGTTCGGTGGTGCCGCTGCCGGCCGTGCTGCGCCGGCGGTTCGCCGACCGGCTGGGCCGGTTCAACGACCACGTCCGCGGCGCGGCCCAGCGGTACGGCGCGGTGTGCGCCGACCTCGCCGACCGGGCGGTGCGCGACATCGCCGGCTGGAGCGACGACCGGCTGCACCCGGGCCCGTACGGCCACCAGCTGGTCGCCGACGAGTTCCTCGAGCTGCTCACCGGGGAGCGCTCCGGCGTGGTGGTGGCCCGTCCGGTGATCGACGTGGCCACCGAGGACCGGCTGCGCGAGCAGCTGCGCTGGTTCGTCCGCTCGGCCGGGCCGTGGCTGTGGCGGCGGCTGCGGGACCGGCCGGAGGACCGGCTGCTGACCGCCAAGTTCCCGGTCTACCAGTTGCTCGGCGCGACCCAGGGCTAGCTCCCAGGTTCCTCCCAGGCAACTCACAGTTTGCCGGGTCATCCTGGCCACTGTGGACACGGTGGACCGGGCCCTGGTCCTGGTGGTCGACGACGAGCCCAACATCCTGGAGCTGCTCTCCGCGGCCCTGCGGCTGAGCGGGTTCGGCGTCGTCTCGGCGGACAGCGGGGCCGCCGCGGTGGCGGCGGCGCGTGAGCACCGGCCGGACATCGTGGTGCTGGATGTGATGCTGCCCGACTTCGACGGCTTCGAGGTCGCCCGGATGCTGCGCGGCGTGCACGAGCGCCTGCCGGTGCTGTTCCTCACCGCCCGGGACGCGCTGGCCGACCGGATCGCCGGGCTCACCGCGGGCGGCGACGACTACGTGACCAAGCCGTTCAGCCTCGAGGAGCTGGTGCTGCGGCTGCGGGCGATCCTGCGGCGCACCCAGGACGGTCGCCCGGCGGCGGCGCCGGCGCCCGGGGTGCTCGGCTACGCCGACCTGGAGCTGGACGAGGACGCCCACCAGGTGTCCCGGGCCGGCCGGCTGGTCACCCTGTCGCCCACCGAGTTCAACCTGCTGCGCTACCTGATGGTCAACGCGGAGAAGGTGGTCAGCAAGGCGCAGATCCTGGACCGGGTGTGGCACTACGACTTCAGCGGCGACGGCCGGATCGTGGAGTCCTACATCAGCTATCTGCGCCGCAAGATCGACACGGTGGGACCGCCGCTGATCCAGACCGTGCGCGGCGTCGGCTACTCGCTCCGGTTGCCCCGTGACGACTCCTGAGGGGCGCAGGTGGACGCTGCGGGCCCGGCTGGTGGCCGCGCTGCTGGTGCTCGCCACGGTCGCGCTCGGCGGGTTCGGGGTGGCCAGCGTGCTGCTGATCCGCAAGTCCCAGCTGGACCGGGTGGACCAGCAACTCGGCGAGCTGTCCACCCGGCCGGGGATGGCGCGCCGGGCGCAGCCGCCGCCGGGACCGGGCCGGGTGAGCCTGCCGACCGACTACCGGATCGCCGTGTACACCGGAGCCGGCCAGCCGGTCGACATGTTCGGGCAGGATGCCGGCGAGTCCGGCGGGCCGCGGCTGCCCGCCATCGACCAGGCCTCGGCGCAGGCCAGGAGCCGCCAGCCGGTCACCGTCGCCGACCGGGCCGGCGGGCCGTCCTGGCGGGTGCGGGTGGTGCCGGACGGGGACGGGTTCACCGCGGTGGCCATGTCGCTGGCGACCGTCGAGTCGACCACCCGGCAGCTGGTCGTGATCGAGGTGGTGGCTGGGTCGCTGCTGCTGGTCATGCTCGGTTCGGTCGGGTTCTCGGTGGTGCGCCTGGGGTTGCGGCCGTTGACCAGGATGGAGCAGACCGCGGCGGCGATCGCCGGCGGCGATCTCGATCAGCGGGTGCCGGAGACCGACGCGCGCACCGAGACCGGCCGGCTTGGCCGGGCGCTGAACACGATGATCGGGCGGCTGAGCATGGCGGTGCGCCAGCGCGAGCGCTCCGAGGCGCGGATGCGCCGGTTCGTCGCGGACGCCTCGCACGAGCTGCGCACCCCGCTCACGTCGATCCGCGGGTTCGCCGAGCTGTACCGGCGCGGCGGCGCCACCGCGGAGTCCGATGTGGACAGACTGATGGGCCGGATCGAGGAGGAGGCGGTCCGGATGGGCCGGCTGGTCGACGACCTGCTGCTGCTGGCTCGGCTGGACGAGCAACGCGCGCTCGAGGCCGAGGAGGTGGATCTGGTGGTGCTGGCCGCCGACGCCGTGCACGACGTCAGCGCCCGGGACCCGGACCGGCCGGTGCGGCTGGAGACCCCGGACGGCCCGGTGCGGGTGACCGGCGACGAGCACCGGCTGCGCCAGGTGACCATGAACCTGGTGACCAACGCGGTGACCCACACGCCGCCCGGCACCCCGGTCACGGTGACCGTTTCGGCCGGGCGCGGCGCCGCGGGGCGGCCCGTGGCCTCGGCCGGCGCGCTGCGCGACGGCCCGGTCGAGGCGGCGGTGCTGGAAGTGCGCGACCGCGGTGAGGGCATCCCGGCCGAGGCGGCGCCGCTGGTGTTCGACCGGTTCTACCGGGTGGACGCGGCCCGCTCGCGCCGCAGCGGCGGCACCGGCCTCGGCCTGGCCATCACCGCGGCCATCGTCGCGGCGCACGGCGGCCGCATCGACCTGCACAGCCGGCCCGGCGTCGGCAGCACGTTCCGGGTCCTGCTGCCGCTCACCGAATGACCGGCGCCCACTGCCGCTTGCTGGTGATCGTCACCCCCGGCGCCCGGTAGTACGGGTCGTCGTCCAGCAGCCGCTCCAGTTCCTCGGCGCTGTCGATGTCCACGATCAGCAGCGCCCCGGAGTCGTCGGCCCACGGTCCGGCCATCACCACCACGCCGCGTTCCCGCAGCTCCTTGAGCACCTCGCGGTGCGCCGGCCGGGCCTGCAGCCGGGCCGGGTTGCCATCGAATGCCAGCTCCACCACATACATAGATCAACTCTAGGCGTGCAACCGGTGACCGAGCGAGTACCGTCCAGGAAACATGAGGGCAATGCGCGTCATCGTCGGAGCGGCCACCCTGCTGCTGATGGTCGCCGGCTGCGGTTCCGACCAGGAGTCGGGGGCCTCGGCCGGCCAGCCCGGGTCATCGTCGGAGTCGGCGTCGGCCTCCCAACTCCCGTCGGGTCTGCCACCCGGCCAGCCCAGCGACCTGCCCGTGCCGGAGCCGGGCAAGCCGGCTCCACCACCGGAAGGAGGGGTCGTGCTGCCCGAGAACCAGGCGGACCTCGGCGGCCTGCCGCCGTACTACGACAAGAAGGAGGTCGTGGTCGCGCCGGACGGCAACTCGGTCACGGTCTGGGGGATGGCGAGGGACTCGTGCTCGCGCGTGACGGGCAAGATCACCGAGGAGTCCGCCGAGGTGGTCCGGATCGTGCTGGTCCCGATGCCGGCACCCCAGGGCGGCCCGGTCGACCAGGCCTGCACCCAGGTCCTCACCCCGGTCCCGGTCACCGTCCAGCTCAAGGCTCCCCTCGGCAACCGCAAGGTGATCGTCACCGAGCAGGAGACCTACTGACCGTCCCCGCTCAGCGGCGGAAGCTGATCTGCAGCGTGGGGACCGAGGTGTCGGCGAAGAAGTCGGTGCCCTTGTCGTCGACCACGACGAAGGCGGGGAAGTCGGTGACCTCGATCCGCCAGATGGCTTCCATGCCCAGCTCGGGGTACTCGAGCACCTCGACCTTGCGGATGCAGTCCTGGGCCAGCCGGGCGGCGGGGCCGCCGATGGAGCCGAGGTAGAACCCGCCGTGCCGGGCGCACGCCTCGGTGACCTGGCGGGACCGGTTGCCCTTGGCGAGCATGACCAGGGAGCCGCCGGCGGCCTGGAACTGGTCGACGTAGGAGTCCATCCGGCCGGCGGTGGTGGGGCCGAAGGAACCCGAGGCGTAGCCGTCCGGGGTCTTGGCCGGACCGGCGTAGTAGACGGGGTGGTCACGCAGGTACCGCGGCATGGGCTCGCCGGCGTCGAGCCGCTCCTTGATCTTCGCGTGGGCGATGTCCCTGGCGACGACGAGGGGACCGGACAGGGACAGCCGGGTCCGGACCGGAAGCGCGGCGAGGGTGGCGCGGATCTCGGCCATCGGGCGGGTCAGATCGAGGTGGACGACCTCGCCGGACAGGTCGTCGCCGGTCACGTCGGGAAGGAACCGGGCGGGGTCGCGCTCCAACTGCTCCAGGAACACCCCGTCCGGGGTGATCTTGGCTTTGGCCTGGCGGTCGGCGGAGCAGGACACCGCGATGCCGACCGGGCAGGAGGCGCCGTGCCGGGGCAGCCGGATGACCCGGACGTCGTGGCAGAAGTACTTGCCGCCGAACTGCGCGCCGATGCCGAACTCGCGGGTCATGGCGAGCACCTGCTGTTCGAGGTCGACGTCGCGGAAGGCGTGCCCGGCCGGCGATCCGGCCAGCGGGAGCTGGTCCAGGTAGCGGGCCGAGGCGAGCTTGGCGACCTTGAGGGTGTGCTCGGCGGACAGGCCCCCGATCACGATCGCCAGGTGGTACGGCGGGCAGGCGGCGGTGCCGAGCGAGCGCAGCTTCTCGTCCAGGAACCGGGCCAGCCGGGTGGGGTTGAGCAGCGCCTTGGTCTCCTGGTACAGGAACGTCTTGTTGGCGCTGCCGCCACCCTTGGCCAGGAACAGGAAGTCGTAGCGGGGATCGGTGCCGGGCGCGGCGTACAGCTCGATCTGGGCGGGCAGGTTGGTGCCGGTGTTGCGCTCGTCCCAGAAGGTCACCGGGGCGAGTTGGGAGTAGCGCAGGTTCAACTCCTGGTAGGCCTGGAACACGCCGCGGGTCAACGCCTCCTCGTCGCGGCCGCCGGTGAGCACGCCCTCGGTGCGCTTGCCGATCACGATCGCGGTTCCGGTGTCCTGGCACATCGGCAGCACGCCGCCGGCCGAGATGCAGGCGTTGCGCAGCAGGTCGGTGGCCACGAACCGGTCGTTGGCGCTGGCCTCCGGGTCGTCCACGATCGCGCGCAGCTGAGCCAGATGCGTCGGCCGCAGCAGGTGCTGGATGTCCGCGACGGCCTCCCGGGCCAGGTGGGTGATCGCCTCCGGGTCGACCTCGAGGAACGTGCGCCCGGCCGCCGTCACGGTGCGCACGCCGTCCGGCGTGACCAGCCGGTAGTCGGTCTGCGTGTCCGGGCCGAGCGGAAGTACGTCCACGTACTGGAATGCGGTCACCCGATGGACGCTACAGAAAAGGCCGAGAGGCCGAGACGGCCCCCGGCCGTCCCGACCTCCCGTGGGGTGCGAGCACGGTTCGTCGCCCGCGTCGCGTGGTCCAGGTGGCGTTGACGCTGCCGTGACATCGGTCACATGTCAATGCCTGCACCGTAAAGACGCGGTGACGGAGCGAAAGGTTGCTTTGATTCGCTGATCAGCTTGCGTATGCCCGCAGCCGTTCGGCCCGCTCGCCCTGCCGCAGCTTGGCCATGACCTCACGCTCGATCTGCCGGACCCGCTCCCGGGACAGCCCGAAGGTCTTGCCGATCTGGTCGAGCGTGCGGGGTTGGCCGTCGTCGAGCCCGTAGCGCAGCCGGATCACCGACTGCTCGCGCTCCTCGAGCGTGGCCAGCACCCGCCGAAGATCGTCCTGCAGCAGTCCGGAGATCACCGCGGACTCCGCGTCGGCCGCCTCGCCGTCCTCGATGAAGTCGCCGAGCGGGGCGTCCTCCTCCGAGCCGACCGGCATGTCGAGGCTGACCGGGTCGCGGGCGTGGTCGAGCAGGTCAGCGACCTTTTCCGGGGTCAGCCCGGCCTCGTTGGCCAGCTCCTCGGTGGTGGCTTCCCGACCCATCTGCTGGTGCATGTCCCGCTTGATCCGGGCCAGCTTGTTGACCTGTTCCACGAGGTGGACCGGCAGCCGGATGGTTCGGCTCTGGTCGGCCATGCCGCGGGTGATCGCCTGGCGGATCCACCAGGTGGCGTAGGTGGAGAACTTGAAGCCCTTGGTGTAGTCGAACTTCTCCACCGCGCGGATCAGCCCGAGGTTGCCCTCCTGGATCAGGTCGAGCAGCGGCATTCCGCGTCCGGTGTAGCGCTTGGCCAGCGACACGACCAGCCGCAGGTTGGCCTCCAGCAGGTGGTTCTTGGCCCGCACGCCGTCGGCGACGAGCGCCTTCAGCTCGGCCCGCCGGGCCGACGACAGCCGGTCGGCGGTCTCCAGCATGTGCTGCGCGAACACGCCCGCCTCGATGCGCTTGGCCAGCTCGACCTCATCTTCGGCGGTGAGCAGTGCCGTGCGTCCGATACCATTGAGGTAGACCCGAACCAAATCGGCGGCCGGGCCCTGGGCATCCAGGTCGGCGCCGCCGGTGTATTCCGGTTCGCGTTGCTGTGGGACCGTCATATCCCCTCCCCCTTGTGAAGCGGGCTGGTGCGCGTCTTGCGGCGCACATCTTCCAGAACGTGTACGGGGCCTGATTCGTTCCCGAACCGCACTCCGGATGACGTCACATTCCAGGTGCCGGTTGCTCGGTTTACCTGAGGTTTTCCTGAGAACCGGGCGTCCAACCCCGACGGTGTGGCCGCCGCCGATCACACCTCGACAAGCACCGTGAACGGACCGTCGTTGACGCTGTGCACGGCCATCATCGCGCCGAACCGCCCGGTCTCCACCCGCGCGCCGAACGAGCGCAGCGCGGTGATCAACTCGGCCAGCAGCGGCTCGGCCAGCTCCGGCCGGGCGGCCGCGGTCCAGGACGGGCGCCGGCCCTTGCGCGTGTCTCCGTAGAGTGTGAACTGGCTCACCACCAGTAGCGGCGCACCCGTTGTGGCGCAGGATTCCTCGTCGCGCAGGATCCGCAGCTCGTGCAACTTGCGCGCCATCCGCCCGGCCGCCGCCGCGTCGTCCGCGCCGCCCACCCCGAGCAGCACCAGCAGACCCGGCTCGTCGATCGCCCCGACGACCTCGCCGTCGACCGTCACGCTCGCCTCGGACACCCGGGCCACCACCGCTCGCACGGCGGTCATGCTGCCGCAGGGCGCCTCAGCGGTGCGCGACGAGGTGGAAGAACCGGGCGGTCAGCAGGTAGGGCATCCGGTCGGACAGGGCCAGCTCGAGCCGCTCCAGGTCCGCGAAGAACCGCGGGTTCTCCTTGATCTCGTCGTCGGCGATGTAGTCGCACACGCAGCGCACGCCGTACCGGGTGACCAGCCCCACACCCAGCTCGGCCAGGTGGCCCATGGTCTCGGCCGCCGTGCACGCCGGCAGGTCCAGGTCGAGCAGGTCGACGTAGGAGGTCTCCGAGTCCAGCTCGCGCAGCGCCCGGCGCGGGTCGAGGCCGCGGATCGCGATGCGCAGCGGGTCGGAGTCGGCGTTGGGCGCGAGCACCGACAGCACGCCGTTGCGGCGCAGCGGGGTCAGCACCGCGCGCAGCACTTCCTTGCGATCTTCCACGTACTGCAACAAGTTGTGGCACAGCACCACATCGAACGCGTCGGTGCCGAACAGTTCCGGCGCGTCCGCCGCGGCCGCCTGCACCACGTGCAGCCGGTCGGCCACGTCGCAGGCGTCGGCGTGCTCCTTGGCGCTGGTGAGCATCGCTCCGGCCGGGTCGAGCACGGTGACCTCGTGTCCGCGCGCGGCAAGGCGCACCGCGTCCAGCCCGTTGCCGCCGGCGACGTCGAGCACCCGCTGCGGCGCGGAATCCAGATGGCGTAACAGGTTCGCCTCGGTGAGGGTGTACCGCAGCCGGCCCCACGGGCTCGCCTGCCACTGCTGGAACGCGTCCAGACGCGTGTCGAACCCGGGTACGGTCATGTGACCTTCATACCTGCTCGTCGCCGATCTGCCATCGAGCTGTACCCGGATGGCGCAATGCGGCCGGATCGGTGGGAGGATGGGTGCCGGAGGTGGTGTCGTGAAGGACTCGCCGCGGGACGACACCCCGGTTCTGATCACTGCGGCGGCACCGTCGCATGATGACCAGCACGCCGCGCGCAAGCGCAAGTACATGACCATGATGGCGATGCGGGTGCCCTGCCTGGTCCTGGCGTTGATCTTCAACCAGATCTGGTGGCTGGCGCTGGGGTTCCTGGTGCTGTCGATCCCGCTGCCGTGGATCGCGGTGCTGATCGCCAACGACCGCCCGCCGCGCCGGTCCGAGCGGGTGAGCCACTACCAGCGCAGCCACCGGGCGATCGAGAGCGGCGGTCATCAGGTGATCGAGGGCTGACCCGCCGGCCGGGCACCGACCGCACCGACGGCCAGCGTCCCGGCCCGGACCCCGGCCCGCAGCGCCGCCGCCGGACTCGCTCCGGCCAGCCACGCCGCGAGGAGCCCGGCGTCGAACGCGTCCCCGGCACCGGTGGAGTCCACGCACGCGGCCGGCTCGGCGGGCACCGACTCGAGCACGTCCGGCCCGACCCAGCTCGCCCCGGCCGGGCCCGCGGTGACCGCCACCGCGCCGACCGCGTCGAGCAGCCGCCGCGCGCTGGCCGGGTCGGTCGAGCCGGTCAGCACGGCCAGTTCGGCGGCGTTGGGCAGGAACAGGTCGACGCCCCGGATCAGCTCGACGAACCCGGCCGGGTCGGCGATCAGGTTGGCCGCCTGCGGGTCCACCGAGGTGGTCAGCCCGGCCCGGCGGGCCGCGGTCAGCGCGGCGGTCCCGGCCGGCGCCGAGCCGGCGTCGGCCAGCACGTAGCCGGACAGGTGCAGGTGCCTTGCGCCGGCCAGCACGGCCGGGTCCAGATCGGCCGGGTGCAGCCGGGCGTTGGCGCCGCGGTCGGGCAGCATGGTGCGCCGGCCGGCGGCGTCCACCAGCACCACCACGCACCCGGTCCGGGACTCGGCGTCGACGGTGAACGCGCAGCGCACCCCGGCCGCGGTCAGCTCCCGGCGCAGCAGCAGCGCGGCCGGGTCGGCGCCGACCCGGGACACCAGCGTCGCCGGCACCCCGAGGTGCGCCAGCCAGGCGGCGGTGTTGGCCGCGGCGCCGCCCATCGACAGCCGCACCTGCGCCGGCGTGTCGTCGTCGGGCACGATGGGACCGGTGTGCCGGGCGACCACATCCAGCGCCGCGTCGCCGACCACCACCACGCCGGGGGGATGCACGGTTGGACACGGTACGGACCTGCGCGGCACTGGCCGGCGCCGGCTTCCGCCGGTACTCCACCTACCGGCAGGCAACGGTGGCCGGCGCGTTCACCAACATCGTGTTCGGCTTCCTGCGCTGCTACGTCCTGCTGTCCATCGCGGGGGAGGCCGGGGAGTTGGCCGGGTACGACGTCCGGCAGCTGGCCACGTTCGTCTGGGTCAGCCAGGGCCTGCTCGCCGTGGTGGGCGCCTGGGGCATGCTCGACCTGGCCGACCGGGTCCGGTCCGGGGACGTGGTGGCCGACCTGCTGCGCCCGCTCGGCCCGTTCGCCGTGTACCTGTGCACCGACCTCGGCCGGCTGGGCTTCGCCGTGCTGACCCGGCTGACCGCCCCGGTGGCCGCCGGGCTGGTGTTCTTCGAGCTCTACCTGCCGGCGGACCCGATCACCTACCCGATGTTCGGCGTCTCGGTCCTGCTCGCCACGCTGATCGCGTTCTGCGCGCGGTACCTGATCGGCCTGAGCGCCTTCTGGCTGCTCGACATCCGCGGGCTGACCATGCTGTGGGTGTTTGTGTGGGGCGCCGGCAGCGGAATGTACTTCCCGCTGCCGATCCTGCCCGGGTGGGCGCAGCTCGCGCTGTGGCTGGGCACCCCGTTCCCGGCGATGGCGCAGGCCCCGCTGGACATCCTGGTCGAGCGCGGCGGGGCCGGGCACGCGTGGCTGGTGCTGTTGGACCAGTGCGTGTGGCTCGCGATCGGGCTGGTGGTGTGCGCCCGGGTGCAGCGCCGCGCCTGGCGAAAGCTGGTGGTGCAGGGTGGCTGACCCGTACCTGCGGCTGGCCACGGCCCAGATCCGGGCCCAGACGCAGTACCGCGCGTCGTTCCTGCTGGACGTGCTGGGCGCCATGCTGCTCACCGCACTCGACCTGGCCACCGTGTTCCTGCTGTTCGGCGTGCGGGGTGAGCTGAGCGGCTTCGGCGGGCGCGAGGTGCTGCTGTTCGCCGGGCTCGCCGTGTTCGCGTTTCCCGTAGCCGACTTTGCCGTCGGCAACATCGAGCGGCTGCGGCACTACGTGCGCACCGGCCTGTTCGACACCGTGCTGATCCGGCCGCTGTCGGCCATGGCCCAGTTGCTGGCCATGGACTTCGCGCCGCGCCGGGTTGGCCGGGTGGTGCAGGGGCTGGTGGTCTATCTGTTGGCCCTCGCGGTGGCCGGGATCGACTGGACGCCGGCCCGGGTGCTGCTGGCCGTCTTCGCGCCGCTGGCCGGTGCGGTGTTCTTCGGCAGCCTGTTCGTCGCGGGCGCCACGGTGGCGTTCTGGTGGATCGAGTCCGGTGAGTTCGCCAACGCGTTCACCTATGGCGGCCGCGACCTCACCTCGTACCCGGCCACGGTGTACGGCGAATGGTTCCGCAAGCTGTTCGTGTTCGGACTGGGTTTCGCGTTCGTCTCCTACCTGCCGGGGCTCGCGCTGCTCGGCCGGGACGACCCGCTCGGCACGCCCGGCTGGCTGCACTGGTGCTCGCCGGTGGTCGCACTGCTGGCCGCGGCGGCCGCGGGACTGTTGTGGCGCACCGGAATCCGTCACTACCGGAGTACTGGATCATGATCATTGAAACCGTGGGACTACGGAAGGACTTCACCGTCCACCGGAAGAGGGGGCGGTTGCGCCGGGAACGCCGGGTGGTGTCCGCGGTCGCCGGGGTGGACCTGCGGGTGGACCGGGGCGAGCTGCTCGGCTACATCGGGCCCAACGGCGCCGGGAAGTCGACCACGCTGAAGATGCTCACCGGCGTGCTCACCCCGTCCGGCGGCCTGGTCCGGGTGTGCGGGCTGGAGCCGGTGCCGCAGCGCACCCGGCTGGCCCGGCGGATCGGCGTGGTGTTCGGGCAGCGCTCACAGCTGTGGTGGGACCTGCCGCTGGCCGACTCGTTCGCGCTGCTGCGGCACGTGTACCGGGTGCCGGCCGCCGACCACGCCGCCCGGCTGACCCGGTTCCGGGGGCTGCTCGCGCTCGACGAGTTCCTGGACACCCCGGTGCGGCAGCTGTCGCTGGGCCAGCGGATGCGCGGCGAGCTGACCGCAGCGCTGCTGCACGGGCCGGAGGTGCTGTTCCTGGACGAGCCCACCATCGGCCTGGACGTGCTCAGCAAGCAGGCCGTGCGCGCCTTCCTCGCCCAGCTCGGCGCCACCGGCGACACCACCATCGTGCTCACCACGCACGACCTGGCCGACATCGAGAAGCTCTGCCGCAGGCTGGTGGTGATCGACCACGGCCGGGTGGTGCACGACGGCACCCTCGAGGAGCTGCACGCGAGCCACGGGTCGCGGCGCAGCGTCGTGGTCGACCTGGACGCACCGTGGCCGGACGGCCTGCGGCTGACCGGCGCCACCGTCACCGCGGTCGAGGCGGACGGCCGCCGGGTCACCCTGACCCTGACCGGTGCCACCGCCGGGGAAGTGGTCGCCCAGGTCGCCCGGGCGGTGCCGCTGCGCGACCTGTCCGTGCGCGAGCCGGAGATCGACGACGTGGTGGCCCGGCTCTACTCCGCCGCGCGCTGAGCCAGCGCCACCGCCACCTCGGCGGCCACCCGGGCGTTGTCCAGGATGAGCGCCTCGTTGGCGGCCAGGCTGGCGCCGCCGCTCGCGGTGTGGAAGTGCTCGAGCAGCACCGGGGTCACGTCCCGGCCGCGGACCCCGCGCCGGTTCAGCAGGGCCATGCCCTCGGCGAGCAGCCGGTCGTGCAGTTGCGCGTCCATCTCGTGCGCCGCCGGGACCGGGTTGACCAGCAGCACACCGGACCGGCCGGGCACCTCGGCGAAGTGCGCGGCGGCGACCACGGCCGCCTCGGCCGGGGTGTCCACCCGCCACGGCACCGGGAACGCCGACTCCCGGCGGTAGAAGGCCGGGAAGGTGCCGGTGCGGTAGCCGAGCACCGGGACCGACCGGGTCTCCAGCACCTCCACGGTGGCCTCGATGTCCAGGATGGACTTGACGCCGGAGCAGACCACCAGCACCGGCGTGGCGGCCAGCACGTCCAGGTCCGCCGAGACGTCCCAGGACGCCGCGCCGCCCGGGCTCAGGTGCACCCCGCCCAGCCCGCCGGTGGCGAACACCGCGACGCCGGCCGCCGCGGCCAGTGCCGCGGTGCTGGCCACCGTGGTGGCCCCGTCCCGGTGCAGTGCCAGTGCCGGACCGAGGTCCCGCCGGGACAGCTTGACCAGATCGGCGCCGGGGTCGCAGACCCGGTCCAGCTCGGCCTCGGTCAGCCCGATCCGCACCTGCCCGCCGAGCACCGCGATCGTGGCCGGCACCGCCCCCGCGGCGCGCACCGTGGCCTCGATCCGGGTGGCGGCGGCCCGGTTGCGGCCGCTCGGCAGGCCGTGCGCGAGCAGCGTGCTCTCCAGGGCCACCACGGCCCGCCCGGCCGCCAGCGCCGCCGCGACCTCGCCGGCGACGATCACCGGCCGAAGTCCTTGCCGGACACCGGGTCGTTCCGGATCGGATCCACGAGGTCCATTGTGTACCCGTAGTCCCCGCCCGGGTCCGCAGTGGACGCTTCAGTCGAAGATGCCACGCGGTTTGGCCACCTCGCGCAGGCAGGACTCGAGGTGCTGCTCCCAGTGCGTCCGGCCCAGGGCGGCGTACTCGACCGTGAAGGACCCGAGGAAGGACTGCCCGCGGGCGCTCAGTCCGCCACCCTTGGACACCCGGACCCGCTTGGTCACGTCCAGCACCACCTGTACGTCCTGCGGGCGGGCCAGGAAGGTCACGGCCAGGTCGGTGAACACGCCGGCGAACGCCCGGGACGGCGCGAAGTGGATCTCCTGGAAGAACGGCAGCTGCTGGTCCAGCCCGGCCACCCGGTTCTTCTCCAGACCGGCCTGGCTGAACTGGAAGCCCAGCCGGGACAGGGCGTCCAGCAGCCGGTGCTGGGCCGGCAGCGGCTCGATCGGCACCGCGTCCACGTCCTGCGGGTCGACGATGCTGCCGGCCAGGTTGAGGTTGGTCTGCAGACCGATCGCCATCCCGGTCAGGTGCTTGCCGAGCACCGTGGTGATCGGGGTCTCCCAGGGCATCTGCACCTCGAACGGCACCCGGACCGAGGCGCCGGCCCGGATCAGCTCCCGGCCGGCCAACTGCACGGTCTGGAACGGCAGGTCCTCGACCTGGGCGGCGCTGCCGTTCCCGGATCCGGTCTCCACCCTGGCCAGCAGGGTCACGCCGAGCGAGTCGACCTCCTGGTCGACCTGGCCGCCGGCGAGCAGCACCTCACCGTGCAGCGTTGCGCCCGGACGCACGCTCCGGTCGAGCAACCGGGCGTCCACCTTCGCGCCGCCCTGCCCGAAACTGGCCATCACCTTCTGAAACATGCGCCGATCCTGCCAGGAGACGAAGGGTGGACACAGGCGATCCGGCATCATTGGACGATGAGTCCGCAAACCCAGACTCGTCCGGACGTCGACACCCGCCCGGAGGGCACCGACACCACGGGCGACGACACCCCGAAGATGTTCCATTACGTGCGCAAGGACAAGATCGCCGAGAGCGCGGTCATGGGCACGATGGTCGTCGCGTTGTGCGGCGAGGTCTTCCCGGTGACCCGCTCGCCCAAGCCGGGCTCGCCGGTGTGCCCGGAGTGCAAGCGCATCTACGAGGGACTGCCGCCCGGCGCCGAGTAACAGTCCGAGCGGCAGGTGAACCCGGCGGGGGCGTAGCGGCCCCCGCCGCCGGTCGCGTCAGTCCTCCCGGTGCAGGTCCTCGTTGTAGGCACCGTGCCGGGACTCGTCGAAGTCCCCGTGCAGCTCGCGGTTGAACCGGCCGTGCGACTCGGGGTGGAACTCTCCGTGCGTCTCCCGGGTGAACTCGCCGTGCGTCTGCGGGTGGTACTCGCCGTGCGTCTCCCGGTGGTACTGCCCGTGCCATTCGGGGTGGTACTGCCCGTGCGTCTCGGGGTGGTACTGGCCGTGCCACTCCGGGTGGTAGTTGCCGTGCGTGTTCGGGTTGTACTGCCCGTGCCATTCGGGGTGGTAGTTGCCGTGCACGTTGGGGTTGTACTGCCCGTGCGTGTTCGGGTCGTACTGCCCGTGCACGTACGGGTTGTACTGGCCGTGCCATTCCGGGTTGAACTGCCCGTGCACGTTGGGGTCGTAGGCACCGTGCTGGGACGGGTCGAACTGGCCGTGCGTCGACGGGTGGTACGGCTGGTTGCGCTGGTCGTGCTGGTCCTCCTCGGGGCGGTAGCGCTCCTCCATCGCCGCCTTGGTCCGCGGGCCCACGACGCCGTCGGCGCCGAGACCGCAGTCGTGCTGGAAGGCGACCGTCGCCTCCTTGGTCTTGGTGTTGAAGTAGCCGTCGACGGTGAGCCCGACGTGCATCACCGCGTTGAGCTGCTCCTGCCAGACCTCCACCCGGCGCCCGCTGCTGCCCAGCCGCAGGTAGTCGGGGTTGTACCCGCCGCCACCGCCGCCGCCGCGGTGCCCGCTGCCGCCCTGCTGGCCACCGCCCTGCTGGCCACCGCCCTGCTGGCCACCGCCGCCCTGCGCCGGCGCCGGTGTCTGCCCGTACTCGATGCCGTGCTCGGTGATCCGGGAACCGGGCGGCAGCGGCCCGGTGATGATGTTGACGTCGCCCCGGTTGTGGCTGCCCGCCGTGGTGGTGTTGGCCTCGAGATGCGTGTTGGTGTTGGTGTTCGTGGTGGTGTTGTGGCTTTGGGACTGACTGTTGTCGTCGCTGGCATCCACATTTGAGTGGACCTCGGTCTCGATGTCGCCTACCGGCATGTCACCGCTCCTTACGTCTGCGCGCCGCATTCACTGCGCAGATTATGATCAGCTTTGACCTGCCAGAATGTCCGTTGGGGCAGCCTTTGGACTGTCTACTGGCGAGCGTTCGAGCCGTGGAGGGGTCCCGGGTTCTTGGTGGCTTCTTGACCATCGGGTGACGGCGCCGGTGCCGGGGCCGGTGCCGGAGCGGGCGCGGGAGCCGGTGCCTTGATCGGCGGTGCCACCTGCTCGTCCGCGCGGATCTGCTCGGCCATGTGCTCCATTTCCAGCCGTCGCCACCTGCGCCGCTGCCGGCGGGTCATCTTCGCCGGGTACGTCTCCTGAATGGCCGAGTTGAAGTACGCGCCGAGCACGATGGCGAAACCGATGAAGAACGCGAACAACAGGAACGCGATCGGGGTGGCGAGCGCGCCGTAGGTGTACCCGGTCGTGGTGATCCAGGAAATGTAGAGCCGCAGCCCGATACTGGTCAGCAGGAACACGATCATGGCGAGGACCGCGCCGGGCAACCCGCGGTGCCAGGGCAGCTTGCGCGGCAGGGCGAGCTTGTACAGCGTGGCCGTGGCCAGCACGAGCAACACGCCGAGGCCCGGGTAGTAGAGCGCGACGATCCACTCGCCGATCTCGCCCCGCCAGGCCTCCGGGAACAGTTGGGGCAGCCAGTCCGGGCCGAGCGCGAGCACCGGCAGGCCGACCACCAGCAGCACCAGGCTGGCCAGGTACAGCAGCAGGGCGAAGATCCGCTGCCAGACCTCGTGCCGAACGCCGTACTGGTCGTGCGCGACGGTGATGGCGTCGACGAACGAGGAGATGGCCGACGAGCCGGCCCACAGCGACAGCAGGAAGCCGACGGTGAGGATCTCGCCGCGGCCGTTCTGCAGGATGTCGGTGATCGTCGGCTCGATGATCTGGGTGACCACGTTCTCGCTGAACGCGGTGCGGGACCATTCGATGATCTTGTCCCGGACCGCGCCGACGACCTCCTGGCCGACCCACTCGCCGACATAGCCCAGGCTGCCGAGCAACCCGAGCAGCAGCGGCGGCAGCGAGAGCACCTGCCAGAACGCGGCCTCGGCCGACTCGGAGAAGATGTTGCCGTCCCACGCCTTGCCCAGGGTCCGCCGGACCACGCGCAGGCGGCGGCCCCGCCGCGGCAGGACGGCGGTCGGCTGGTCGGCGGTGCGCACCGGATGCTGGGGCTGTGGACTCATCGCACTGTCAAGCATGAGCCATCGGTGGTGACTTGGCCCACCTGTCCGGTGAACATGTCGCGTCGCCACACACCCCGGGTCGGCTCGCCCGGTAGGCTGCTCCGCGCTGTCTGTCGGGACGAAGGGGGCTTCGGGGGAGTGTCGGTGCTACGGGCCTGGCAGCGGCGGGCGCTCACGAAGTACCTTGCCGCCCGGCCGAAGGACTTCCTCGCGGTGGCCACCCCGGGCGCCGGCAAGACGGTGTTCGGGTTGCGGCTGGCCACCGAGCTGCTGGCCGACCGGACCGTCGAGTCGATCACCGTGGTGACCCCGACCGAGCACCTCAAGCACCAGTGGGCAGCCGCGGCCGGCGCCGCCGGCATCCCGATCGATCCGAACTTCCGCAACACCGCGGGCGCCACCTCGCCGGACTTCCGCGGCGTCGCGGTGACCTACGCCCAGGTGGCCGCGCACCCGACGCTGCACCGGGTGCGCACCGAGAACCGGCGGACCGCGGTGATCCTCGACGAGATCCACCACGGCGGGGACGCCAAGTCCTGGGGCGACGCGATCCGCGAGGCGTTCACCCCGGCGGTGCGCCGGATCGGACTCACCGGCACCCCGTTTCGCAGCGACGACTCGCCGATCCCGTTCGTCGAGTACGAGCCGGACCCGGCGGGCCTGCGGCGCAGCCGGGCCGACCACACCTACGGCTACGCCGACGCGCTCGCCGACGGCGTGGTCCGGCCGGTGATCTTCCTGGCCTACTCGGGCGAGACCAGCTGGCGGACCAGCGCGGGGGAGGAGTTCACCGCCCGGCTGGGCGAACCGATGACCGCCGAGCAGACCGCGCGGGCCTGGCGGACCGCGCTGGACCCGGCCGGCGAGTGGATCCCGGCCGTGCTGGCAGCGGCCGACCTGCGGCTCGGCCAGATCCGTGCGGACGGGATGCCGGACGCGGCCGGACTGGTGATCGCCTCGGACCACGAGGCGGCCAAGGCGTACGCGGCGAGCCTGCACCGGGCCACCGGGCGGGCGCCGGCCCTTGTGCTCTCCGACGACCCGAAGGCCTCGGCCCGGATCGCCGAGTTCGCCGCGGCCGGCGCCGCCGAGGACGCCCGCTGGATGGTGGCGGTGCGGATGGTCAGCGAGGGCGTCGACATTCCCCGGCTGGCCGTCGGCGTGTACGCCACCAGCGCGTCCACCCCGCTGTACTTCGCGCAGGCGATCGGCCGGTTCGTCCGGGCGAGGAGGCCCGGGGAGCTGGCCAGCGTGTTCCTGCCCAGCGTGCCGGCACTGCTGGAGCTGGCCAGCGAGATGGAGGCCGAGCGGGACCACGTGCTCGGCAAGCCGCACCGGGACGGCGAGGGCTGGGCCGACGAGCTGCTGGCCGCGGCCAACCGGGTGGCCGACGAGCCGGGCGAGGAGGAGAAGGCGTTCGTCTCGCTCGGCGCATCGGCCGAGCTGGACCAGGTGATCTACGACGGCTCGTCGTTCGGCACGGCGGCGTTCGCCGGGTCCGCGGAGGAGCAGGAGTACCTGGGTCTGCCCGGGCTGCTCGAGCCGGACCAGGTGCGGGTCCTGCTGCGCCAGCGCCAGGAGCGGCAGCTCTCCGAGCGCTCCCGGCGGGTGGCCGCCGAGCCGGCCCCGGCCCGGTCGGTGACCGTGGCCGAGCGGCTGACCGGGCTGCGCAAGGAGCTGAACACACTGGTCACGATGTACCACCACCGGACAGGAACGCCGCATGGCATGATCCACAACGAGCTGCGCCGAACCTGCGGCGGTCCCCCGGTCGCGATGGCCTCGGCAGAGCAACTCGAACAGCGAATCGCCACGCTCCGTACCTGGTGATGGCGTGAAGTGCCCGTGAGGTGCACACTCTAGGGCGTCCGAAATCACCCCTTCGGTGACGTGCGGATGGCCGTCCTGTTGCCGAATTGTGTCCTATCCAGACAGGTCAGCGACTTCCGTCGGGACCCGGGAGCACATATGTTGTGCCCCGCAACATTTCCGACCTGGAGGCTCCGGCAAACGGAGCAAGGTGGCGGTGCGCCACCACCAACTCCCGGTATTGAACATCGAAGGGACGACGGATGCGCAGGACGACTCTTGCCCTCCTCGCTACGGGCGTGGGTGTCTCCCTCGCCCTGACGGCTTGTGGGGCGAACGAGGCACCGAGCAGCGGCGGCACCGCCAGCGAGCAGCCTTCCTCTGGTGGGGCCAAGGTGGGCGTGATCCTGCCGGAGACCGCGACCTCGGCGCGCTGGGAGGGCTTTGACCGGCCCATGATCAAGGCGGCGATGGAAGCCGAGGGCCTCGAGGCCGACATCCAGAACGCCCAGGGTGACGTGCAGAAGTTCAGCCAGCTGGCCGACACCATGATCAGCAGTGGGGTCAAGGTCCTGGTCATCGGCTCGATCAACAGCGAGGTCGGCTCGTCCGTCGCGGCCAAGGCCAAGGCGCAGGGCATCCCGGTCATCGACTACGACCGGCTCAACCTCGGTGGCAGCTCCGACTACTACGTGTCCTTCGACAACGTGAAGGTCGGCGAGCTGCAGGGCCAGGGCATGGCCGAAGCCATGAAGGGCAAGCCGGCCGGCTCCCAGATCATCGAGATCGAGGGCGCGCCGACCGACAACAACGCCACCCTGTTCCACGAGGGTCAGCAGAAGATCCTCAAGCCGCTCTACGACGCGGGCACCCTGAAGCTGGTGCAGAGCCAGGCGATCGACAACTGGGACAACCAGAAGGGTGGCCAGGTCTTCGAGCAGATCCTGACCGCCAACGGCGGCAGGGTCGACGGCGTCGTGGCGGCCAACGACGGTCTGGCCGGCGCGGTGATCACCGTGCTGCGCAAGAACGCCCTGAACGGCAAGGTTCCGGTGACCGGCCAGGACGCCACCCCGGACGGCCTGAAGGCGATCGTCGCCGGTGACCAGTACATGACCGTCTTCAAGGCGATCAAGAAGGAAGCCGAGGCCACCGCCAAGCTGGCCGCCGCGCTGGCCAAGGGCGACAAGGCCGCGGCCGACGCGATCGCCACCGGCACCACGAAGGACAGCAAGTCCGGCCGGGACGTCAAGTCGGTGCTGGCCGAGCCGCAGCTGATCACCGCGAAGGACGTCAAGGTCGTGGTGAGCGAGGGCTACGTCAAGGCGAGCGAGATCTGCACCCCTGAGCTCGCCGCCAAGTGCGCCGAGCTCGGCATTTCCTGACCCAGTAGTACCGGGACGGCCGCACCCGCAGCAGAATCATCCTGCCGCGGGTGCGGCGTCTCCCGGGATGAGTGGACGGTGGAATTAGAGTTGAGCGAGCCCGTTCTCGAGATGGTCGGGGTGAACAAGTCGTTCGGCCCCGTGCACGTGCTGCACGACGTGGACTTCACGGTGCGAGCCGGCGAGGTGACCGCCCTGGTCGGTGACAACGGTGCCGGCAAGTCCACCTTGATCAAGTGTGTCGCCGGGATCTACCCGATGGATTCCGGCAAGGTGATCTTCAACGGCGAGCCGGTGCACATCCACGGCCCGCGGGACGCCGCCAAGCTCGGCATCGAGGTCGTCTACCAGGACCTCGCCCTGGCCGACAACCTGGACATCGTCCAGAACATGTTCCTCGGCCGGGAACGCGGCTCGAGCTGGCTGCTCGACGAGAGCAGCATGGAACGGGCCGCACGGGAGACGCTGGCCTCCCTTTCGGTGCGCACGGTGAAGTCGGTGCGCACGCCGGTCTCGTCGCTGTCCGGCGGGCAGCGGCAGACCGTGGCGATCGCCAAGTCGGTGCTCTGGGAGAGCAAGGTCGTCCTGCTGGACGAGCCGACCGCCGCACTCGGCGTCGCGCAGACCCGTCAGGTGCTCGACCTGGTTCGCCGGCTGGCCGAGCAGGGCCTCGGCGTCGTGCTGATCAGCCACAACCTGGCCGACGTGTTCGAGGTCGCCGACCGGATCGCCACCCTCTACCTCGGCCGCATGGTCGCCGAGGTGCAGACCAAGGACGTCACGCACGGGCAGGTCGTCGAGCTGATCACCGCAGGGCGATCGGGCGACCTGGGGATGGCCCGTCCAGAGACCGCCACCATCTGAGGACTTGACGCATGACCGACACCACCACCCCCGCCGCGGGTCGGGGCACGCCGCCACCGAGCGCGGCGATCTCCGACTTCGGCATCGACACCACGGCCCAGTCGACCCGCGAGGCGGTCTACGACTACTTCGCCCGGCTGCGCGGCGGCGACCTCGGTTCGGTGCCCGCCCTGCTCGGCCTGGCCGTGCTGCTCGGCTACTTCGCCTGGCGCTCGGACCAGTTCATGACCCTGAACAACATGTCCAACCTGCTCCAGCAGGGTGCCGGACAGATGATCATCGCGATGGGGCTGGTCTTCGTCCTGCTGCTCGGCGAGATCGACCTGTCCGCGGGAACCGCCTCCGGCGTGTGCGCCTCGGTGATGGCGCTGCACGTCGTGGAGAACGGCAACCTGATGGGCGGCATGCGCAGCGCCAACGTCTTCTACACCTTCGTCGGTGGGCTGGTGCTGGCCGCCGCGCTGGCCGCGTTCATGCGGATCTGGGCGGGCGCGGTGCTGGCGCTCGGCGCCGTGGCCATCGTGCTGTCCGGGGTGGGCGCCAACCCCTGGCTGGAGATGCTGCTCGCGGTGACCGTCGGCGCCGCGATCGGCTGCATCACCGGTTTCCTGGTGTCCAAGATCGGTATGCCGTCGTTCGTGGTGACCCTGGCGCTGTTCATCACCTGGCAGGGCGTGATCCTGCTGTTCATCGGCCCGCGCGGCACGCTGTCGCTGGGCACCGGCGTGCTGTTCCAGGTGGCCAACGGCAACCTCTCGGTGGCCGGCAGCTGGATCCTGTGCGCGATCGCCGCGGGCGGCTACGCGCTGGTGGTGCTCGGCGAGCACATCCTGCGGCTGCGCAAGGGCCTGGTCACCCAGCCGACCCCGGTCGTGCTGTTCAAGGTGCTCGGCATCGCGGCCATCGCGCTCGTCTCGACCTACCTGTTCACGCTCAACCGGGCGTCCAACCCGAACATCGTGATCCAGGGCGTCCCCTACGTGGTGCCGATCATCCTGGCGCTGCTGGTGCTCGGGACGTACGCGCTCAACCGGACCAGCTACGGCCGGCACATCTACGCCGTCGGCGGTAACGCCGAGGCGGCCCGGCGCGCCGGTATCAACGTGGGCAAGATTCGGGCCAGCGTGTTCGTGGTCTCCTCGGCGGTCGCGGCGATCGGCGCCATCGTGTACTCGTCCAAGGTCGGCTCGGTCGACCCGCAGGCCGGCGGGCTGAACACGCTGCTGTTCGCGGTCGGCGCGGCGGTCATCGGCGGCACCTCGCTGTTCGGCGGCCGGGGCAAGATCGCGCACGCGGTGATCGGCGGCCTGGTGCTCGCGACCGTGTCCAACGGCCTCAACCTGCTCAAATACGAGGCGGCGATGGTGAACATCATCACCGGACTGGTCCTGCTGGTGGCGGCCACCGTGGACGCGGTGTCCCGGCGCCGGGTGGCGCTCTCGGCAGGCTGAGACCCGGGGGGCGAGGGGGAATGGACGGTTGACCAGCACACCGACCGCGGGCGCACGGCCCGACGAGGTTCGCCGGCACAACCGAACCGTTCTGCTGCGCCGGCTGCACGTCGGTGGGCCGTGTACCCGCGCGTCGCTGGCAAACGAGCTCGGGCTCAACCGCAGCACGATCAAGGCGCTGGTGGACGGGCTGGCCGAGTCCGGGGTGGTCGAGGAGCGGGTGCCACGGATGCGCACCGGCGCCGGCCGGCCGTCCCTGCTGGTGCTGCCCCAGGCGCACGCCGCGGTGGTGCTCGCGGTGGACGTGCGGGTCGAGCAGGTGGCCATCGCTCTGGTCGGGCTGGGTGGCGAGATGCTCGGCCGGAACAGCTGGAACCTGCGCGGCCGGGCCCGCGAGCCGGACGAGGTGATCACCCACGTCGTCGAGTCGACCCGGCTGCTGGCCGGCGAGCTGGGTGTGGAGATCGTCGGCGCCGGGGTCTCGGTGCCCGGCGTGGTGCGTCGCTCGGACGGGCTGGTGCACGAGGCGCCCAACCTGCACTGGACCGACGTGCCGATGGGCGAGCGGCTGCGCAAGGTGCTCCGGTTGCCGGTCATGGTGGCCAACGACGCCGAGTTGGGCGCGCTTGCCGAGCACCTGCGCGGCGTGGCGAGGGGGTCCTCCGACGCGGTGTACGTCTCGGCCGACGTCGGCGTGGGTGGCGGCGTGATCTCCGGCGGGACGACCCTGCGCGGCACCGCCGGCTACGTCGGCGAGCTGGGCCACATGGTGGTCCGGCCGGGTGGGCGGCCGTGCTACTGCGGCAGCCGGGGCTGCTGGGAGACCGAAGTCGGCGAGCCGGCCCTGTGCCGGGCGCTCGAGCTGCCCGAGGGCTCGCCGCGCGGCGCGGTGGTGGCCGAGCTGCGGGCGCTGACGGCCAAGCCGGACCCGATGCCCGAGCCGCTACTGGACTTCGTCGGCTGGCTGACCGTCGGCCTGATCAACATCGTCAACCTGCTCGGCCCCGAACTGGTGGTGCTCGGCGACCTGTTCACCGCGCTGCCCGGCTGGCTGGTGGCCGAGGTGGGCCAGGAGGTGCGCCGGCAGAGCCTGGTCAGCCGGGCGGTCGGCGGCACCCGGATCGACGCCTCGACGTTGGGCGCGGACGCCAAGCTGATCGGCGCCGCGGAGCTGGCCTTCGAGCCGGTGCTGGACGCGGTCTGAGACCGCCGACGTGCTCGTTCCCGCGGAGGCGGCATCTTGGAATGCCGACGTGCTCGTTCCCGCGGAGGCGGCATCTTGGATGCCGACGTGCTCGTTCCCGCGGAGGCGGCATCTTGGATGCCGACGTGCTCGTTCCCGCGGAGGCGGCATCTTGGATGCGCGAACGCCGCGCCCGGTTCGTGGACGCGGCGTTCGGCGAACGCGGATGCGGGAGGGATCAGGCGTGGTGCTGAAGCTCCGCGGACATCTCGACGAGGCGCTGGGTGTGCTTGCGCGCGTGGTGCCCGCAGAACAGCAGCTCTCCCCCGGACGGCAACACGGCGCGAACCTGAGCGGCGGCTCCGCAGCGGTCGCAGCGGTCGGCGGCGGTCAGCTCGGGGCGGGTGAGCGTGGGTGTCATGGCTTTCTCCCTCCGTCCCGGGCACCGGGGTCTCGATGCCCTTGTCGGCTACGACCACCGCGGCCAACTGGCCGGTGTTCGTGCCTCCCACTCTTCCAGACGTCTGGCCCATAGTCAGTGTTCCCGCGCCCACTGGATAGGCGGTGGACTGTGATTTACCCGATTGCCGCAATACAAACCTGACGATGTTCCTCAGCACACGGAGAGTACCGGCGCCGCTGCTGTTCGTGGTCAGCGGGTTGTCCATGTACCTGGGTGCCGCGGTGGCCGTCCGGCTGTTCGCGGAGCTCGATCCGGCGACCGTGACCTGGCTGCGCCAGCTCGGCGCGGCGATCATGCTGCTGGCCTGGCGCCGGCCCGGCCGGGCCGCATGGACCGGCCGCAACCTGCGGCTTTCCGCCTTGTTCGGGCTGGTGACGGCGCTGATGAACCTGGCGTTCTACGAGTCGATCGCGCGGCTGCCGCTGGGCACCGCGGTGGCCCTCGAGTTCGCCGGGCCGGTGCTGCTGGCCGCGCTGGGCTCGCGCACCTGGCGGGATGCCGGCGCGCTGGTGCTCGTCGTGGCGGGCGTGCTGCTGATCGCCGACGTGCGCTGGGCGGGCAGCCCCCTCGGCGTCGTGTTCGCTCTCAGCGCAGCGGCGCTGTGGGTGGTTTACATCGTGCTGAGCAAGCGGGTGGCCACGGCCGGTATCGGGTTGGACGCCCTCGCGGTCGGGTTCGCGGTGGCCACGGTGGCGTTGGCCCCGATCGGGCTGCGCAGCGGCCCGGTGTGGGGCTCGCCCCGGCTGCTGGTGCTGGGGATCGGCGTCGGCGTGCTGGCCACCGCGATCCCGTACGCCCTGGACCAGGTGGTGCTGCGCCGCGGGGTCGGCCGGGCCACGTTCGCGGTGCTGCTCGCGCTGATGCCGGTCACCGCGACGGTGACCGGCCTGGTGCTGCTCGGTCAGGTGCCCACGGTGGCCGAGGCGGTCGGCATCCTCGCGGTGGTGGTCGGGGTGGCGCTGCGCGCCCGGGAGCCGGTGCGGCCCGACCCGCGGTAAATAGTTTCCATGGAAATAATGTCCATGTAGAGTATCGGCGTGAAACCGACCGTTGGCTCGCTGCTGTGGCGGGTGACGATGAAGTGGCGGGCCGCGGTCGAGCGGGCGGTGGCGCCGCTGGGCCTGACCCACGCCCAGTACACGCTGCTCGCCTCGCTGTCCGGGTTGTCCGCTCGCGGCGAGCGGCCCAGCCAGCGCGAGTTGGCCGACTTCACCGGCCTCGAGCAGGTTTACGTCTCCAAGCTCGCCCGCGCGCTGGAGCGGTCCGGGTTCATCGAGCGGGCCAGCCACCCGGCCGACCCGCGGGCCGTCCAGCTCGCCCTCACCGCCCGGGGGGCCGAGGTGGTGGCCAGGGCCGCCGGCACGGTCGCCGCACTGGTCGAGGAGCTGACCGCGCCGCTCGGCGGTCCGGCCAGCGGCAGCACCGTCGAGTTGACCACCATGCTGCGCGCCCTGCTGGGCGAACCGCGGCGCGACGAACGGGAGAAGATCATGTCCGAACCGACCCAGACCACCGTCCTGTTCGGGCAGGACCTCGGCGTGGCCAACCGCGCAGGCGGCCGGCTGCTGCACCGGATCCTTGCCACCGAGAACGTCACCTTCCCGGAGTGGATCTCCATGAAGCTGCTGCACGACCTCGGCCGGACCGCGCCGCGCGAGGCGATCATCGCCCAGGTCTCCGCCGGTCTGGATCTCGACCGGAAGTCGGCCCTCGCCGTTCTGTCCGGACTGGAGGATCGCGGCGTGCTGCACGAGCCGGCCGCAGGCGTCACGCTGACCGACGCCGGCCGGACCCTGTTCGACCGGCTGCTGGCCGCCGCCGAGCGCGGCAGCGAGGAGGCGCTCGCCGGGGTGCCGGCCGAGGACGTGACCACCGCCCGCCGGGTGCTCACCGCCTACACCGCGCGGGTCAACGAGATTCTGTCCACTTCGGACGCATAATCGAAACCGCCTGGCACACGACAAAACCGGGCGTCGGCCTGATCGGCCGGCGCCCGGTTTCGCGAGTACGAACCGTTATTCCAGGTAGTCCCGCAGCACCTGGGACCGGGACGGGTGGCGCAGCTTGGACATCGTCTTGGACTCGATCTGCCGGATGCGCTCCCGGGTCACCCCGTAGACCTGACCGATCTCGTCGAGCGTGCGCGGCTGGCCGTCGGTGAGGCCGAACCGCAGCCGGACCACGCCGGCTTCCCGCTCGGACAGCGTGGCCAGCACCGACTGCAGCTGGTCCTGCAGCAGCGTGAACGACACCGCGTCCACCGCAACGACCGCCTCGGAGTCCTCGATGAAGTCACCGAGCTGGCTGTCGCCCTCGTCGCCGATCGTCTGGTCCAGCGAGATCGGCTCCCGGGCGTACTGCTGGATCTCCAGCACCTTCTCCGGGGAGATGTCCATCTCCTTGGCCAGTTCCTCCGGAGTCGGCTCCCGGCCGAGATCCTGGAGCAGCTCGCGCTGGATCCGGCCCAGCTTGTTGATCACCTCGACCATGTGCACCGGGATCCGGATGGTGCGCGCCTGGTCGGCCATCGCCCGGGTGATCGCCTGGCGGATCCACCAGGTGGCATACGTGGAGAACTTGTATCCCTTGGTGTAGTCGAACTTCTCCACCGCGCGGATCAGACCCAGGTTGCCTTCCTGGATCAGGTCGAGGAAAGCCATGCCGCGTCCGGTGTAGCGCTTGGCCAGCGACACCACCAGCCGCAGGTTGGCCTCCAGCAGGTGGTTCTTGGCCCGCTCGCCGTCCCGCACGATCCAGCGCAGGTCCTTGCGCAGCGACGGGGTGAGCTTCTCGGCGTCCTCCTCGGCGGCCCGCACCCGCTCGGCGGCGTAGAGCCCGGCCTCGATCCGCTTGGCGAGCTCCACCTCCTCCTCGGCGTTGAGCAGCGCCACCTTGCCGATCTGCTTGAGGTAGGCGCGAACCGAGTCGGCGGACGCGGTCAGCTCGGCGTCCTTGCGGGCCTGCCGCAGCGCCTCGGACTCCTCCTCGTCCCAGACGAAGTCGCTGTCCTTGGGGCCCTTCGCGGGCTCCTCTTCCTCCTCGATCTCGTCGACCGCGGCGGCCGCGATCTCGCTCTCGACGTCCTCGAGGTCCTCGAGATCGGGCGACTCGAGATCCGGTTCCTCGCCTTCGGTCGCGACGTCCGGCTCGCCTTCGGCGTCCGGACCGGGCTTGTCGGGACCGGCCGCCTCGGTGCCGGCGGCCTTTGGCGACGCCTTGGTGGTCTTGCGCGGCGCACGGGCGGGCTTGGTGCCCGCCGCGGCCTTCTTCGACCGGGTCGCCGTCTTAGCGGTGGCTGGTTGCTCGTTGTCCAGCTCAGCCGGAACCTCGTCGACCGGTGCGCTCCTGGCCGAGCGCGCCGCCGCGGTGGAGGCTCGGGTTGCGGTTCGTGCGGCTGCCACTTACGCCCTTTCGCAGCTGTCCGTAACGGCGGCGTCAGGCCCTACTGGATCGCCTGTGCTGCCGGGAGTTCGGGGAACGCCCGGCGACGGGGAGTCGCGGGCACCGTTCCATTGTAACGACGCGACCGGCATGGTGCGGTCCGGTGGCGCTTGATCAGGGCTTGGCGCCCAGTTCGGCGGCCACCGCGGCGCCCACGATCCCGGCGTCGTTGCGCAGCTCGGCGGGGACGACCCGGGTGCGGACATCCAGCAGCGGCAGCCACCGGTCGGCCTTCTTGCTCACCCCGCCGCCGGCGATGATCAGATCCGGCCAGATCAGGTCCTCGAGGGTGCGGATGTAGCGGGACACCCGCCGGGCCCACTCCTCCCAGGACAGGTCCTGCTCGTCCTTGACCGACGCGGCCGCCCTGGTCTCGGCGTCCAGGCCGTCCACCTCGAGGTGGCCGAACTCGGTGTTGGGCACCAGCTTGCCGTCCAGAAACAGCGCGCTGCCGATCCCGGTGCCGAAGGTCAGCAGGACCACGACGCCGCTCTGGTCGCCCGGCCAGCCGTACCGGATCTCCGCCATGCCGGCGGCGTCGGCGTCGTTGAGCACCGCCACCTCGTCCGGGGTGCGGCCGAGCCGTTCGGCGAACAGCGTGCGCGCGTCGGTGCCGATCCACGACTTGTCGATGTTGGCAGCGGTCATCGCAACGCCCTGCTTGATCACGGCCGGAAGCGTCACGCCGACCCGGCCGGTCCAGCCGAACCCGTCGACGATCTTCTTCACGACGCCGGCGATCAGATCGGGACTCGCCGGGTCGGGCGTGTCGATCCGTATGCGCTCCGCCTCCAGCCGTCCCGCCGTCAGGTCGACCACGCATCCCTTGATGCCCGACCCACCGATGTCAATCCCGAACCCGCGGGTACCGCCCATCCCGTGGTCCCTCCGTACTCGATTCAGCCCACTTGTCACGGGAGGTTAGCCCGGTGTGCTGCGATAAGTCCCGTGGATGTCGCACAGCGGGAGCTCCTCGCGGTCGCCGCCCAGGTCGCGGGCGAGGCGGCGGAGCTGGCCCGGACCTTCCGGGAGACCGCGATCCGGGACGTGGACACCAAGTCCAGCGAGACCGACCCGGTGACCGCGGGGGACCGGGCGACCGAGCGGCTGGTCCGGTCCCGGCTGGCCGAGCTGCGGCCGGGCGAGCCGGTGCTCGGCGAGGAGGAGGGCGGCGGGAGCGCCGGCCGCGGCGGGGTGTGCTGGGTGGTGGACCCGATCGACGGCACGGTCAACTACCTCTACGGCTACCCCTGGTACGCCGTGTCGCTGGCCGCCCAGGTGGACGGGGTCTCGGTGGCCGGAGTGGTGGTGGAGCCGGCCAGCGGCCGCCGCTGGACCGCCGCCCGGGGCGCCGGCGCCGCGCTGGACGGCGTGCCGCTGCGGGTGTCCGGTACCACCCGGCTGGATGTCGCCCTGGTGGCCACCGGCTTCGCCTACCTGCCCGAGCGGCGGCGCCGGCAGGCCGCCGGGGTGGCCGAGCTGATGGGCCGGATCCGCGACATCCGGCGCGGCGGATCGGCCGCCCTCGACCTGTGCGCGGTCGCCGCCGGCTGGCTGGACGGCTACTTCGAGCACGGACTGTCCCGGTGGGACTGGGCGGCCGGCGCGCTGATCGCCGAGGAGGCCGGTGCGCTCGTCCGGCTGCCCGGAGCGCCCGCCGACGGCCTCGGCGCCGACCTGCTGATGGCCGCCACCCCCGGCATCGCCGACCCCCTGCGAACCGCCCTACACCAAGCCGGCCTCGCCGCCATCTGAGCCGCCCCGGGAACCCGTCGGATCATCGCCTGAAGCCCCGGCCCACCCAACGCAACCTCAGGGGCACCGTGACGCAACCCAGCCACAACCAACCCGCCAACCGCACCACTGGCTGGAACGCAACAACAGCAGTAAAACCCGGAGAGGCGGAACAGCTAGCAGGTGACTTCGCGGGCGGAGGCCAGCCGCGACGGTTCGATGTCCGGCTGCGCGCTCGGGTCGGACTGCAGCCCGCCCTGGATCTCCGGGTGGGTCACCGCCCAGTTGTTCAGCTCCTCGAGCACCCGGCGGGTGTCCGAGCGGGGGCGGATGTCGTCGAACAGCTTGCCGAGCGCCAGGTCCACGGTGGCGTCCTGGCGGTCGTCCCGGACCAGTTGGGCGCACGGCTCGACCAGGCTCAGCGTGCGGGCCGCCGAGGTGCCCTGCTGGCCGAACCGGATCTGCGCCCGGCAGTTCAGGTCGAACCCGGAGTAGAGCGGATCGTTGTCCGGCGGCGCGATCTGGCCGAACCCGATCTGCCGCAGCGCCTCGGTGACCTCCGCCGCCTGCCCCTTGCGGGTGCTCGCGTTGACCACCCGAATCTGGGAGAGCGCGGGCGGGGCCGGCGGGGTCCGGTCCAGCGCGTCGAGGTCGAGCGCCTGCCCGAGGGTGGTCGGCGGCTGGCCCTCCACGGTGACCGGCGGACCGGACGGCGGGGCGCACGAGGTGGAGTTGGCCGCCGGGGCGCCCGAACCGAGCACCCGGATCCAGACGATGGTTGCGGCGATGCCCAAAACGAGGATCAGCACCAGCGCCGGCACGGGCCGGTGCCGACGGTAGTTCGGGGACTGCCCGCCCCAGGTCACGTTCCCGGCCCCCAAGGCTCCTCCCTCAACTACTCGCATCGCCTGTTCATTGAGAACCTCGTTACCGGAGAGCCTGGGCGTTACATCCGCTTTTCCCCCGTTCGCCAGCGGCGACAGACCGGACGCGCAGTGTGATACCCGTCGCATCGCACCACGTAACCGGCCGGCCGGCAAGAGTCGATCTCGCCCGGCGCGTCGCGCCGCTCTCGCGTCCGGTGAACGTGATCCAGATCAAAACGCACTCCGTAGGGTGAGGCGCCGTACGTCCGCGCCGCCGATGGGCTACCCTCTGCGCGCTCCCGTCACCAGCCGGCCAAAGCCATGCCGCTCCCACACACCCGAAAACCCACGTGCGACGTGCGGAAACATGGTTACCCAGGATGGCGGGCACAAACCAGGGTCCTGGAACGTTGACCAGCGGCACGGACCCATGTGTAAGCACGTCGTGACGCTAGACCGCAGGGGTGAAGAGGAACATGGCAACCGACTACGACGCTCCACGCCGGAGCGAAGCCGACGACTTGGCGGAGGACTCCCTCGAGGAGCTCAAGGCGCGCCGCAACGAGACCCAGTCCGGGGTCGTCGACGTCGACGAATCGGACACCGCGGAGAACTTCGAGCTACCGGGGGCGGACCTGTCGGGACTCTCCGGGGAAGACCTCACCGTTCGGGTGGTGCCCAAGCAGGCCGACGAGTTCACCTGTTCGGTGTGCTTCCTGGTGCACCACCGCAGCCGGCTGGCCGAGGAGCAGGACGGGCAGTTCATCTGCCGCGACTGCGCCTGAGGTCAATCGGCCGCGCGCAGGATCTCCGCAAGGCGCTGGGGATGGCGGGTGCTGAACAGCCAGTAGGGGGTCGGATCGGCCGGATCGGTCAGCTGCACGCGCAGCACCGGTCCGACCCATCCCCGGTGTACGACGAACGCCGCCGGGTCGAGGCGCGGGCCGAGCACCCGGCGCTTCTGCTCGGCCGGAAACCATTCCACCGCGCCCACGAACTCGAGCGGCAGCCGGGCGTCCGCCACCCGCAGTTCGCCGTCGGCCACCGCGATCCGGGTGCGGCCCAGCTTGACGATCAGCGCGACGGTGAGCGGGATCAGGATCACGTAGGGCAGCCAGGACCGGATGCCGCTGTAGCCCATGTGCACCTCGGCCGCGAGGATCGTGGCCGCCAGCACCGGCAGCGGCCACCAGTACCAAGTGACGTACAGCCGTTCCGAATAGGACTCGCCGCGGCGGGCACCGGCCGCCGCCGAGTCGGTGCCACTTCCCGGGTCATGCACGGTTCCAGGGTAGTCTCGCCCGTCATGTCCAGCGTTGAGGTCCCGTTGACCCGCCTCGATCCCGGGGTGCCGCTGCCCAGCTACGCCCGGCCCGGCGACGCCGGCGCCGACCTGGTCACCACCACCGACGTCGTGCTCGAACCGGGGGAGCGCGCGATCGTCGGCACCGGTATCGCGGTGGCCATCCCGGAGGGGTACGCCGGGTTCGTGCATCCGCGGTCCGGGCTCGCCGCGCGGGTCGGTCTCTCCGTGGTGAACACCCCGGGCACGATCGACTCGGGCTATCGAGGGGAGATCCGGATCTGCCTGATCAACCATGATCCGCGCGAGCCGATCGAGCTGCGCCGCGGCGACCGGGTGGCCCAGCTGGTGGTCCAGCGGGTCGAGCACGCGGTGTTCCGGGAGGTGGACGAGCTGGCCGAATCCGAGCGCAGCATCGGCGGGTACGGCTCGACGGGGGGACACTCGATGCTGACGAGTTCGGCCCGGGCACGGACGGAGGAACGCTGAGTGGGGCTTTTCGGCCGGCGCGATCGGGGTGCCGAGGAGCCGGAGGATCTCGACTTCTCCGACGAGTACGAAGGCCCGGAGACCGGGCCGTACGACGAGGACGAGGCACCCGACGACGGCCTGTCCCGGCTCGATCTGGGGTCGTTGCGGCTGCCGGTGCCGGACGGCACGCAGCTTCAGGTGGAGATGGACCCGGCCGGGCCGGTGCGGGCGGTGCACGTGGGCACCCCGCACGGCCAGCTCACCGTGAACGCCTACGCCGCGCCGCGCTCCGGCGGGCTGTGGGAGGAGGTCTGCGGCGAGCTGGCGGCCCAGCTGCGCGGTGACGGGGCCAACGTGCACAGCGAGGCCGGCGAGTGGGGCCAGGAACTGGTGGCCGCGCTGGACCAGGTGACGCTGCGGTTCATCGGCGTGGACGGCCCGAGGTGGATGGTGCGCGGCGTGGTCGCCGGGCCGCCGGAGTTGGCCAAGTACAGCACCGCCGCGCTGCGCGACCTGCTGCGCGGCACCGTGGTGGTGCGCGGCGCGGCGCCGATGCCGGTGCGCACCCCGCTGCCGATCGAGCTGCCCGAGGCGATCGCCGAGCACATCGCGCAGGCCCAGGACGAGAACGGCCCGAGCTAGCCCGCGGGCAGCCCCAGCTCCGCCGAATTGCTTGGCCCACCCAACGCAACCTCGGGGACCGTGACGTCACCCAGCCACAATCACCCCGCCGACCGGCACCCTCCGCCGGAACGCGACAACAGCAGTTAAATCCGGAGAGGCGGACTAGCGAGGCGGAACGCCGCCTGCGGCGAGCCAGGCGAGTACGGCGGCGCGGCCGAGGGCCTCCGGGTCGGCGCCGACGATGTCGATCCGGGTGGTGCGCAGGGCGCCGCGGCCGAGGGCGCCGGCCCACGCCCGGGCGACGGCGAGGGGATGCACGAGGTCGTCCGGGCAGCCGGCGACGCCGGCCGGGACGTCGAGCGTGGCCAGGTCGGCCAGGGTGGGCGCGGGGCGGGCGGCGGCCACCCGGAGCGAGTCGGCCAGGCCGGCGCCGTAGCCGCGCCAGGCTCTGTCGAGCTCGGCGGCCAGCCAGGGGTCGGCGGAGCCGGTGAGGTCGCGCAGGGCGCCATCCAGGCCGCCGTCGTGCACCAGGTCGGCGCCGAGCCGGGCGGACACCGCGGCGGGGGAGTCACCGGGGTCGCCGTTCCACCCCGGCAGGGCCAGCAGCAGGCCGGCGCACCGCCCGGGATTGCGCAATGCCCATTCGGCGGCGAGGTGTGCGCCGAAGGAGATTCCTCCGGCCAGGATCGGACCGTCGGTAGCCGCGTCGTCAAGAGCGGTGAGAAAAGCCTCACCGAGACGTGTGCCTGGGCTGGGGGATGGGGTGACGGTGTGTATCCCCACTGCGGCCAGCGGCACCTGGAAAACCGACCGGACAAACACGTCATCGGATCCTGTACCCGGTAGGAGCACAGCAGAACGGCAGGTTTCGGTTGGCATAACTGGCAACGCGGACTCGGTCACACTCGCATTCCGATCCTTCACTCGGTCGGGCCTTGCGCGGTTACGCTGATTGTGCACGGCCGGAGTCGGGGCCGGCCTCACCAACAGGAGCGGGACATGGGCACGACCAAGGGGGACGGATATTGGCGCCGGCTGGTCAAGAAGCTGACCACCGATGTCGATGAGCTCGACGCCGACGACCTGTCGGAGAAGGCCGAGGCGCAGGGGGCGCAGCGGGCCTGCGACTGCAAGTCCGGCCAGGAGGTGACCGTGCTCGGCCGGCTGCGCACGGTGGAGCTGAGCCCACGTGACGCCGTCGCCACGCTGGAGGCCGAGCTGTTCGACGGAACCGAGGGCGTGACACTAGTCTGGCTCGGTCGGCGCCGGATCCCGGGCATCGAGCCGGGCCGGACGATCAAGGCACACGGGCGGATCGCGGTGCGGGACGGCCGGAAGGTGCTCTACAACCCCTACTACGAACTGCAGACCACCACATGACAGAACCGCCTCAGGACGCCAAGGCGGACGCGCCGGAGCGGCGAACCCTGCTGCAGGAGATGGGCGGCATCAGCGGCCTGATCTACTCCACCGTGCCGGTGCTCGTTTTCGTTCTGGTCAACTCCGTGTCCTCCCTCAACCCGGCCATCTGGGCCGCGCTGGGCAGCGCCGCGGTGATCACCGTGGTCCGGATCGTGCGCAAGCAGTCCCTGCAACCGGCGATCTCCGGGTTCTTCGGCGTGGCCATCGCGGCCTTCATCGCCTACCGGACCGGCTCGGCCAAGGGCTTCTTCCTGTTCGGCATCTGGGCCAGCCTGGTCTACGGCAGCCTCTTCGGGCTCTCCATCCTGATCCGCTGGCCGCTGGTCGGGGTGATCTGGGGGGCGCTCAACGGCCACGGCCAGAAGTGGCGGTCCGACCGCCGGGCGATGTTCGCCTACGACCTGGCCACGCTGTCCTGGGCCGTGGTGTTCGGTGCCCGGTTCGTGGTGCAGCGCTGGCTCTACGACGAGGACCTGACCGGCTGGTTGGCGTTCGCCCGGATCGCGATGGGCTGGCCGCTCACCGCCGCGGCGCTGGCCGTCACGCTCTGGGCGGTGCGCCGGGCCGGGCACCTGGTCCGTCAGCTCGCGGAGCAGGCCGAGGCCGACGACCAAGCCGTCGAGGCGAAGCTGCGGGCCAAGTACGGGCAGCCCGCCAGCGAGTCCGGCGCCGGCTAGGGAACCGGGTCAGTAACCAAGCGCTGCTCGGATCTGGTCTTCCACGTCGGCCGAGGCGACGAACAGGAGTTCGTCGCCGGGCTCGAGCGGGTCGTCCGGCTGCGGCACGATCACCCGGCCGCCGCGCAGGATCGTCACCAGTGCGGCGTCCCTGGGCAGGTTCAGCGCGGAGACCGCCCGTCCGGCCAGCGGCGTGTCCTCCGGCAGCGTCATCTCGACCAGGTTGGCCTGACCCTGGCGCAGGGTGAGCAGCTGGACCAGGTCGCCGACGCTGACCGCCTCCTCGACCATGGCGGCGAGCATCCGCGGCGTGGACACCGCGACGTCCACGCCCCAGGCCTCGTTGAACAGCCACTCGTTGGCCGGGTCGTTCACCCTGGCCACCACCCGGCGCACCGCGAACACGGTCTTGGCCAGCAGGGACACCACGAGGTTGACCTTGTCGTCGCCGCTGGCCGCGATCACCACGTCGCAGGTCTGCAGCCCGGCCTCCTCCAGCGAAGCCAGCTCGCAGGCGTCGGCGAGCACCCATTCGGCCTGCTCGACGGTGTGCGGCTCGAACTGCCGCGCGTCCCGCTCGATCAGCATGACCTCGTGGTTGCCGGCGATCAGCTCGGCGGCGATTGACCGGCCGACGGCCCCGGCCCCGGCGATCGCGACCCGCATCAGTTGCCCTCCTCGGGTGGCTGGCTGGCCGCCGCGCTGACGTCGCTGACCGTGCCGGACAGGGCGGCCACGTAGACCTGGTCGTCGGCCTGGAGCACGGTCCGCGGGTCGGGCAGCACGCCGCCGCCGAACCGCATGATGAACGCCACGTGGGCGCCGGTAGCCTCCTGCAGGTTGCGCACGGTGCGCCCGACCCAGTCCTCGTGCAGCGGCAACTGCAGCACGGCCACCTTGCCGGTCGGGTCCCGCCAGGCGGCGGCGACGCCGTCCGGCAGCAGCGTGCGCATCAGCCGGTCGGTCGTCCACGGCACCGTGGCCACGGTCGGGATGCCCAGCCGCTCGTACACCTCGGCCCGCTTCGGGTCGTAGATCCGGGCCACCACGTGCTCGACGCCGAAGGTCTCCCGGGCCACCCGGGCCGAGATGATGTTGGAGTTGTCCCCGCTGGACACCGCGGCGAACGCCCCGGCCCGCTCGATGCCGGCCTCGATCAGCACCTGGCGGTCGAATCCGTTGCCGACCACCTGCTGACCGTGGAAGTCGCCGGTCAGCCGGCGAAACGCCTGGGCGTCCTTGTCGATCACGGACACCGAGTGCCCGAGCCGCTCGAGTGCCGCGGCGACCGAGCTGCCGACCCGGCCGCAGCCCATGATCACGACGTGCACGAACCCGCCTCCCTGTGCGCACACCCCCGGACAACGCTAACGCCGGGCGGGTCGAACCTACCGGTCCGCTGCTCCGATGAGGTGATTGGACCGCCTACGCTGTGCACCCGTGCCCAAGCTCGCTTCCGTGGCCAAACGGCTGCTCGTCGGACGGCCGTTCCGCAGTGACCGCCTGTCGCACACGCTACTGCCGAAACGGATCGCCCTGCCGGTCTTCGCCTCCGACGCGATGTCCTCGGTCGCCTACGCGCCGGAGGAGATCTTCCTGGTGCTCTCGCTCGGCGGGCTGTCCGCCTACGCGATCGCGCCGTGGGTCGGGGTCGTCGTGGTCGTGGTCATGCTCACCGTGGTGGCCAGCTACCGGCAGAACGTGCGGGCCTACCCGTCCGGTGGTGGCGACTACGAGGTCGCCACGGTCAACCTGGGCCGGCCCGCCGGCCTGGTGGTGGCCAGCGCGCTGCAGGTGGACTACGTGCTCACGGTCGCCGTGTCGATCGCCTCCGCCGCGTCCAACGTCGGCTCCGCGGTGCCGTTCGTCGCGGCCAACAAGACCGTCTTCGCGGTGGCCGCGATCGTGCTGCTCACCGCGATGAACCTGCGCGGCATCCGCGAGTCCGGCACCCTCTTCTCGGTCCCGACCTACGCCTTCATGTTCGGCATCGTCGGCATGGTGCTGTTCGGCCTGCTGCGCGGCGTCGTGCTCGGCGAGGAGATGCCGGCCGAGAGCGCCGGGTTCGAGCTGCACGCCGAGGGCGACCAGCTGGCCACCCTGGCCATGGTGTTCCTGGTGCTGCGGGCGTTCTCCTCCGGCTGCGCCGCGCTCACCGGCGTCGAGGCGATCAGCAACGGGGTGCCGGCGTTCCGCAAGCCCAAGTCCCGCAACGCGGCCACCACGCTGCTGCTGATGGGCGTGATCTCGGTGATCATGCTGATGGGCCTGATCCTGCTGGCCAAGCTGACCGGGGTGAAGATCGCCGAGGATCCGGCCAGCCAACTCGGCGGCGCCCCGCCCGACTATCACCAGAAGACCCTGGTCGCGCAGGTGGCCGACGCGGTGTTCGCCGACTTCCGGATCGGGTTCTTCTTCGTCACCGTGGTGACCGCGCTGATCCTGGTGCTGGCCGCCAACACCGCGTTCAACGGGTTTCCGGTGCTCGGCTCGATCCTGGCCCAGGACCGGTACCTGCCCCGGCAGCTGCACACCCGGGGCGACCGGCTGGCCTTCTCCAACGGGATCGTCGGCCTGGCCGCGTTCGCGATCATCCTGGTGATCGCGTTCGACGCCGAGGTGACCCGGTTGATCCAGCTCTACATCGTCGGCGTGTTCGTGTCCTTCACGATGAGCCAGACCGGCATGGTGCGGCACTGGAACCGGTTGCTGCGCACCGAGTCCGACCCGGTCGAGCGGCGGCGGATGCGGCGTTCGCAGGCGATCAACACGTTCGGCCTGATCATGACCGCGAGCGTGCTGATCGTCGTGCTGATCACCAAGTTCACCCACGGCGCCTGGATCGCGATCGCCGCGATGGCCGTGCTGTACGCGCTGATGACCGCGATCCGGCGGCACTACGACCGGGTCGCCGCGGAGCTGTCCGCCGCCGAGCAGAGCGGGCAGGTCGTGCTGCCGTCCCGCAACCACGCCATCGTGCTGGTGTCCAAAGTGCATCAGCCGACCCGCCGGGCGCTGGCCTACGCCAAGGCGACCCGGCCCGACGTGCTCGAGGCGGTGACCGTCAACGTGGACGACACCGACACCAGGCGCCTGGTCGCCGAGTGGGAGAAGGAGCGCTTCTCGGTGCCGCTCAAGGTGATCGAGTCGCCGTACCGGGAGATCACCAAGCCGGTGCTGGACTACGTGAAGCGGATGCGCACCGACAACCCGCGCGACGTGGTGACCGTGTTCATCCCGGAGTACGTGGTGGGCCGCTGGTGGGAGCAGTTCCTGCACAACCAGAGTGCGTTGCGGCTCAAGGGAAGGCTGCTGTTCCAGCCGGGGGTGATGGTGACCAGCGTGCCGTGGCAGCTGGTCTCCTCGGACAAGGTGCGCGACCGCGCGGAGATCGTGCCCGGCGCGGTCCGTCGTGGACTGTTCACGAAGGACGGTCCGGGCGGGAACGACAAGCGGTGACCGAACCGGCCGACTGGACCGGGCGCCGGTTCGAGGTGACCGTCGGACCGGTCGCGCACGGCGGGCACTGCGTGGCTCGGGCGGACGGGCGGGTGGTGTTCGTGCGGCACGCGCTGCCCGGCGAGCGGGTCGTGGTCGAGGTGACCGAGGACCGCGGCGGGTCGTTCTGCCGCGCGGACGCGGTCGAGGTGCGCACCGCCGCGCCCGCGCGGGTCGAGCCGCCGTGCCCGGTCGCGGTGCCCGGCGGCTGCGGCGGGTGCGACTGGCAGCACGCCACCGGCGCCGAACAGCGCGCGCTCAAGGGTTTCGTGGTCGCCGAGCAGCTGCACCGGCTGGCCGGGGTGGACCTACCGGTCGAGGTGGAGGAGCTGCCCGGCGGGCTGCTGCGCTGGCGCACCCGGGCCCGGCTGGCGGTCGGGCCGGCCGGCCGGGCCGGGTTCCGCGCACACCGCAGCCACCGGGTGGTGCCGGTGGCGGACTGCCCGATCTCCGCGCCGGGAACCGTGGACCTGCTGACCGGTCACCGGTGGACCCCCGGCACCGAGTTGGAGGTCACCCTGGACGCCGCGGCCCGCACGCACGTCAGCGAGCAGCGCGGCCGCCGGACGCACCGGGTGGCCGGCGACGCCGTCGCGCTCGAACGGGCGGCCCGCCGCGAATGGCGGCTGCCCGCGCACGGTTTCTGGCAGGTTCACCCGGACGCCGCCGACGTGCTCGCCGAGGTGGTCGCCGGCTGGTCCGCCGCCACCCCCGGCGCGTGCGCCTGGGACCTCTACGCCGGCGTCGGCCTGTTCGCCGCCGTGCTCGCCGCCCAGGTCGGCCCGTCCGGCACCGTCCTTGCCGTCGAGTCCGTCCCCGCCGCCGCCGCCCATGCCGAGACCAACCTGGCCGACCTCCCCCAGGTCCGGGTCATAGCCGACCGCGTCGAACCCGCCCTGCACGCCGATCTCCCGACCCCGGCGGTCGTCGTGCTCGACCCGCCCCGCAAGGGCGCCGGCCGCGCGGTGGTCGAGGCCATCGCGGCCCGGTCCCCCGCCCAGGTGATCTACGTCGCCTGCGACCCCGCGGCGCTGGCGCGCGATGTGGCCACTTTCGGCGTCGCCGGTTACCGGCTCACCGCCCTCCGCGCCTTCGACGCCTTCCCCATGACCCACCACATCGAATGCGTGGCGCTGCTCACGCCCGGCCGCTGACCCCGGATGGTCCTCCGGCGGTTGGATCCGGGGGACCTGGTTCAGCGGGCGGGGGGAGGCCGGCGCGCTGGCGGAACCAGTCGGGGATGTGGTCGTCGGTGCGGGGGAAGAAGCGGAGCTCGTCCTGGAAGCCGATCGGGGGTGGCGGGCGGCGCCAGCGCGGCTCGAGGTCGGGTTCGAACTCGCAGCTGAAGGCGCTCGGCGGGTCGAGCAGGTAGACGGCGGACAGCCAGGTGCCCCGGCCGGGGCGGTACATGCCCTGGCGCAGCCGGCCGAGGCCGTCGATCACCTCGGGGGGCGGCCGCAGGCCGTGCACGGTGCCGTCCGGGCCGGTCACGAACACGTCGATCTCGATGTGCCGGCCGGCCGCGCGGTACTCGGCCCGGATCTGCCGCCAGCCCGCGGCCGCCACGGACAGCAACGCCCGGCCGACCCGGCGGGTGAGGCGGTTCTGCTCCGCCTGGTCCATGGCGGGCCCCGGCTCACTCACTGTGACTTCCCCCACCCATCAGCCCCTGTTCCGGCCCGTAGACCTTACCGGTCGTCCGGGTGTACAGCGCAGCGCTCGTAGACTGGTCCAACGTTGTGCAGTGAAACGGGGTGGAGTTGTGACCCTGCTCGAGTCCGTGCATGGACCGGACGATCTGAACGGGATGTCCCACGAGGACCTCGGCCGGCTGGCCGGCGAGATCCGCGAGTTCCTGGTGGACAAGGTGACCGCGACCGGCGGGCACCTCGGGCCGAACCTCGGCATGGTCGAGCTGACGCTTGCCCTGCACCGGGTGTTCCGCTCGCCGCAGGACGCGATGATCTTCGACGTCGGCCACCAGAGCTACGTGCACAAGATCGTCACCGGCCGGCGCGACGCGTTCGACGGGCTGCGCCAGCAGGACGGCATCTCCGGCTACCCCAGCCGTGCGGAGAGTGAGCACGACCTGGTCGAGAACAGCCACGCGTCCACCGCCCTGTCCTATGCGGACGGGATGGCCAAGGCGTACGAGCTGCGCGGCGAGCGCCGGCACGTGGTCGCGGTGGTCGGCGACGGCGCGCTTACCGGCGGCATGTGCTGGGAGGCGCTGAACAACATCGCCGCCGGCCGGAACCGGCCGATGGTGATCGTGGTCAACGACAACGGTCGGTCCTACTCGCCCACCATCGGCGGCCTCGCCGACCACCTGGCCGCGCTGCGTACCCGGCCGGGCTACGAGAAGGCGTTGGAGAGCGGCAGGCGGATGCTGCAGAGCACCCCGCTGGTCGGCCGCCCCGCCTACACCGCGCTGCACGCGGTCAAGAAGGCGCTCAAGGACGCGCTGTCCCCGCAGATGATGTTCGAGGACCTCGGCCTGAAGTACCTGGGCCCGGTGGACGGCCACGACATCCCCGCGCTGGAGGCGGCGCTGCGCCGGGCCAAGGAGTTCGGCGGTCCGGTGGTGGTGCACGCCGTGACCCGCAAGGGCGCCGGGTTCCCGCTGGCCGAGAACGACGAAGTCGACCAGATGCACCAGTGCGAGCCGATCAACCCGCTGACCGGCAAGCCGACCACGGCCAAGGGCGCGACCTGGACCAACGTGTTCGCCAGCGAGCTGGCCGCGATCGGGGCGGGCCGGCCGGACGTGGTCGCGATCACCGCGGCCATGCAGCGCTCCACCGGCCTCGGCCCGTTCGCCGAGGCCTTCCCGGACCGCTGCTTCGACGTGGGCATCGCCGAGCAGCACGCGGTCACCTCGGCGGCCGGTATGGCGATGGCCGGGCTGCACCCGGTGGTGGCCATCTACTCGACGTTCCTCAACCGGGCCTTCGACCAGGTGCTGATGGACGTGGCGCTGCACCGACTGCCGGTCACCTTCGTGCTCGACCGGGCCGGGATCACCGGCCCGGACGGCGCCAGCCACCACGGCATGTGGGATCTGTCCATCCTCGGCGTGGTGCCCGGGATCCGGGTGGCCGCCCCGCGCGACGCGCACACCCTGGCCGGCGAGCTGCGCGAGGCGGTGGCCACCACGGACGGGCCGACCGTGCTGCGCTTCCCCAAGGCCGCGGTCGGCGCCGAGGTGACGGCGGTCGACCGGATCGGCCCGGTGGACGTGCTGCGCACCCCGGGTCCGGGCGCCGGCCGGGACGTGTTGCTGGTGACCGTCGGACCGTTCGCCGAGCTCGGTCTTGCCGCCGCCGACCGGCTGGCCGACCAGGGCATCGGGGTCACCGTGGTGGATCCCCGGTGGATCTTCCCGGTGCCCGGCGAGCTGGCCGGGCTGGCCGCGCGGCACCGGCTGGTGGTCACGGTCGAGGACAGCGGCCGGCACGGCGGGTTCGGCTGGGCGCTGGCCGCGGCGCTGCGCGACGCCGGTGTGGACGTTCCGCTGCGCGACCTCGGCGTGCCCAACCAGTTCCACGCGCAGGGCAGCCGGTCGGAGGTGTTCGTGCGGCTGGGTCTGACCGCCCAGGACGTGTCCCGCCGGGTCACCGAGTGGGCCGCGGACCTGCTCGAGCCGGCGCCCGGCGAGCCGAAGGCGGCGGTGCGCGACCGCGGAGACCGGTGACGGCGTGCGGATCCTGATCGTCGAGGACGAGCAGCCCCTTGCCGAGGCGGTGGCCAGGGGGCTGCGCCGCGAGGGCATGGCCGTGGACATCGCGCTCACCGGCGACGACGGCCACGAGAAGGCGTCCATCACCCGGTACGACGTGGTGGTGCTGGACCGCGACCTGCCGGGCATGTCCGGCGACGAGCTGTGCCGGGAGATCGTCCGGTCCGGCCAGCTCACCCGGGTGATCATGCTGACCGCGAGCGGTGCGGTGGAGGAGCGGGTCGAGGGGCTGTCCCTCGGTGCCGACGACTACCTGGCCAAGCCGTTCGCGTTCGCCGAGCTGGTGGCCCGGGTGCGGGCGCTGGCCCGGCGGGCCACCCCGGTGACGCCGCCGATCCTGGTCGCCGGGGACGTCGAGCTGGACCCGGCGCGGCGCACGGTGACCCGGGCCGGCCGGCCGGTCGAGCTGACCCGCAAGGAGTTCGGCGTGCTTGAGGTGCTGCTGGCCGCGTCCGGCTCGGTGGTCTCCAGCGAGGAGCTGCTCGAGCGGGTGTGGGACGAGAACGCCGACCCGTTCACCACGACGGTCCGGGTGACCGTGATGACGTTGCGCAAGAAGCTGGGGGAGCCGGGGATCATCGACACCGTGGTGGGCTCGGGCTACCGGGTGCCGGTGGCGAACCGGTCCGACGGTGGCTGAGCCGGGGCGACGGCGAGGGCCAGGACTACGCGCCCGGATCACGCTGCTGACCACCGGTCTGGTGGTGGTGGCCAGCGCCGTGCTGCTGTGGCTGGGCTGGATCCTGGCCGGCGAGGTGGCCGGCTCGGTGCCGTCGCTGCCCGAGGGCGCCACGATCACCGTCGACGGGGTGCCGGTCGAGGCGGACCGGCTGGCCGAGGCGCTGCGCGACGACGTGCGGGACCGGATCCTCACGGCCGGGTCGATCGCGTTCGTCTGTGTCGGGGTGGCCACCGCGCTGCTGGCCTGGACGATCACCGGCCGGGTGCTGCAGCCGCTGCGGGACGTCACGGCCACCGCGCACCGGCTGTCCGTGGAGTCGCTCGGCGAGCGCATCGGCCACCGGGGCCCGCGCGACGAGGTGGCCGAGCTGGCCGACACGTTCGACGCCATGCTGGACCGGCTGCAGGCGGCCTTCTCCGCACAGCGGCACTTCGTCGCCAACGCCAGCCATGAGCTGCGCACCCCGCTGTCGGTGATCCGCACCGAGCTGGACGTCACGCTGGCCGACCCGACCGCCGACGAGGCCGAGCTGCGCCGGATGGCCGAGGTGGTCCGGGCCGCGACCCTGCGGGCCGGGCAACTGGTCGAGGCGCTGCTGTTGCTGGCCCGCGCGGACGGTCAGGGCCTGGGTCCGGGGTTCGGCACGGACGAGCCGGTGGACCTGGCGGCCGTGGTCGGCTCGGCCTGGCGGGCGGTCGCCGCCGACGCCGAGGCCCGCCGGATCACCGCGTCGTTCATCGGCGAGACCGCGCCCACGGTGGGGGATCCGGCGCTGCTCGAGCGGGTGGCCGGCAACCTGCTGGAGAACGCGGTGCGGCACAACGTGGACGGCGGCTGGATCGAGGTGCGGCTGGACCGCGGCGCCGGGGTGTCCTGCCTGCACGTGCGCTCGTCCGGCGCGCGGGTGGACCCGGCCAGGGTTGGCGAGCTGTTCGAGCCGTTCCGCCGCGGTGGCGTGGACCGCACCGCGCATTCCGGCACCGGGCTCGGCCTGTCCATCGTGCGCGCGGTGGTGCTGGCCCATCACGGCCAGGTGTCCGCCGAGGCGGTCCAGGGTGGCGGGCTGGCCGTCACCGTGCGGCTTCCGCAGGTGCCGCCGGCTTGAGCCCGAGCCGCCCGGCCAGCGCGATGGCGTTGTGCGGGGCGTAGGCGTGGATGTCGTTGTCGAAGTAGACGTAGACGTCGCCGGCCGCCGCGGCGAGCTCGCGCACCCGGCCGGCCCACCGGTCCAGCGCCGCCGCCGAGTAGTCGCTGGCGTAGAGCTCCTCGTCGCCGTGCAGCCGCACGTAGGCGAAGTCGGCGGTGACGTCCTCGAGGTAGGGGAACTTGCCGGCGGTGTCGGCGATCACCAGGCCGATCCGGTGCGCGCGGAGCAGGTCGAGGAAGGACGGGTCGACGAAGCCGGGGTGGCGTACCTCCAGCGCGTGCCGCAGCGGGCGGTCGGCGTCGGTGGTGGTCCAGGACCGGCCGGCGAGCCGCTCGTCGTGCCGGGCGGCCAGCCGGGCCGCGGTCGCCGTGTCGCGCGGCAGCAGCGCGAAGAACGCGGCCAGCAGGTCGGGGTCGTAGGGCAGGCTGGCCGGCAGCTGCCAGAGCACCGGGCCGAGCTTGGCACCGAGGGCGAGCGGGCCGGAGGCGAAGAAGTTGGCCAGCGGCGTCTCGACCTCGCGCAACCGCTTCATGTGCGTGATGAACCGGCCGCCCTTGACCGCGAACACGAAGTCGTCGGGCGTCTGCGCGTGCCACGCCTGGTAGCTCGCCGGACGCTGCAGCGAGTAGAACGATCCGTTGAGCTCCACGGAGTTGACCAGCCCGGCGAGGTACTCCAGCTCGCGGCGGTGCGGCAGGCCCGTCGGGTAGAACCGGCCGCGCCACGGCGGGTACAGCCAGCCCGAGGTGCCGACGCGGATCATGGACTCAAGGGTGCCACCGCCGCCCGCCGCCCAAACCGGCTCGCGGCTACCGCTCGGCCGGCGTGGCGCGCAGCGCTTCGGTGAGCGAGCTTGCGGTGAGGGCGATCTGCCAGCCGCGGGCGCCGCCGGCCCGCAGCGCCGCGGTGACCGCCTCCTCGGACAGCTCGGCCGGCGGCTCCCAGCAGGTGCGCCGGACCAGGTCGGGTTGCAGCAGGTTCTCCAGCGGCAGCCGGTTGGCCTCGGCGATGGCGGCCAGCGCCGCGCGGGCGGCGGCCAGCCGGGCCGCGGCGGCCGGATCCTTGTCGGCCCACCGGTTCGGCGGCGGCGGGCCGTCGTTGGGCGGGGACGGGTCGGGCAGCTCGCGCCGGCTCAGCTCGGCCGCGTCGCGCAGCGCCCGCATCCAGGTGTCGGCCAGCCGGCGCTGCGCCCGGCCGCGAAACACCGGCAGCTGCAGCAGACCGGCCTCGTCGGCCGGGGCGTCGACGGCGGCGTGCACGATCGCGCTGTCCGGCAGGATCCGCCCGGGGGCGATGTCGCGCTGCCGGGCCAGCCCGTCGCGCGCCTCCCACAGCGATCGCACGGCCGCGAGTCCGCGCGGGGTACGCACCCGGTGGATGCCCGACGTGCGCCGCCACGGCTCGGCCCGCGGCTGCGGGGGCGGCGCGGTGCGCAGCGCCTCGAACTCCTCGAGCGCCCAGTCGAGCTTGCCCTGCGCGGTCAGCTCGGCTTCGAGCGCGTCCCGCAGCGGCACCAGCAGCTCGACGTCGAGGGCGGCGTAGTTGAGCCAGTCCAGGGGCAGTGGGCGGTGCGACCAGTCGGCCGCGCCGTGTCCCTTCTCCAGCCGGAAGCCCAGCAGCAGCTCGACCAGCGTGCCGAGGGCGACCCGCTCGAAGCCGGCCAGCCGCCCGGCCAGCTCGGTGTCGAACAGCCGGTCCGGCCGCAGCCCCAACTCGTCGAGGCAGGGCAGATCCTGAGAGGCCGCATGCAGCACCCACTCGGCGCCCCGCAACGCCGCGATCAGCGGCTCGATGCGGTCGTCGAGCGCGACCGGATCCACCAGTACCGTGCCGACACCCTCCCGGCGGACCTGCACGAGGTAGGCCCGCTGGGAATACCGGTATCCGGAGGCTCGCTCGGTGTCGACCGCGATCGGCCCCTGGCCCGCGGCGATCGCGGCCGACACGTCGGCGAGCGTTCGCGGGTCCGTCACCACCTGCGGTGTGCCACCGGACGGCTCCGTCAGCAGCACGGGATCGGATCGCACCTGCTCGGTGTCCCCGTTCCCTGTTGTGCCCACGACGGATCACCCTACGGGACGATCTCCGGCAGGTGGTGCGGACCAGCAGATCTTGACTTGTGTTCCTACGATCGAGTCGCTTTCGCGCTCAGCGGATCACGCCGGCCCGCATCGCCAGCGCGACCATCTGAGCCCGGTCTCCGGTGCCCAACTTGCGGCCGATTCGCGAGAGATGGCTCTTCACCGTCAGAGCGGACAGGTTCAGACCCTCGCCGATCTCCTTGTTGGACTGTCCATCGGCCACGAGCTGGAGCACCTCGACCTCGCGCGCCGACAGCTCGCGCGGCGTGTTGTCGGTACCCGGAACCCGGGTGCCGGTCGCGAGGATCGGAGCGACGCTCGGGTCGGCGTACACGCCGCCTTCGAGCACCCGCCGAACCCCGTCGGTCACCACCATCGGTGAGGCCGACTTCAGCAGATAGGCCTGGGCGCCCGCCTGGAAGGCCGACCGAACCGCGTACGGATCGTCGGACGAGGCCAGCACCACGATCCGCGGCCAGCCATGGCTGCGGAGCTCGGTGACCAACTCGATGCCGCTGCCGTCCGGCAACCCGAGATCAAGGATCGCGAGATCGCACGGGCCGGTGGCCAATGCGCGCGCCCTTGCCTCGGCCACCGTGGCGGCTTCATGGACCGTGCCGGCTCCCATCTGTGTGAGCCGGGCAGCTATCGCCTCCCTCAACAACGGATGGTCATCGACCACTAGCACCGAGAACAGCTCTTCCCGCGGGTGCGGGACCATGTTCGCCGGCAGTACGCCGGCTGGCGTGGTTCGAACGGCCTGACCTAAGCCGACGGCAGCCACGTCACTACCTCCCTGGAGTCGGTCGTGCCCCCCGACCGGCACCGGGACTTTCGGCCAAACAGCCGCGCCGCCATTGGACCGAAAGTGGTGTCGACGAGAGGAGCCTAGCCGCCCAAGAGGGTTAGCGACATGATCAAGACGTGATATATCCGATCGAGTTGTCACCCGGCCGGGGTGATGTCACACGATTGGACCAACCCGTGCCGGTTACGTAACGGTAGTGCCAGCACACCCGATGAAACGGAGTCGCCCTCGTGGAAACCGCGGAGTACGAGCGGGCTCGGGCGCTGTTGGGGACCGCCCCCGTTGTCGATGGGCACAACGACCTGCCGTGGGCACTGCGCCAGCGGTTCGGCCCGGACGCGCGGGCGATCTGCGCCGGAATCGACCTCACGAAGCCACAATCGAAGCTGCACACCGATCTTCTTCGGCTGCGCGCGGGCGGTGTCGGCGCGCAGTTCTGGTCGGTCTACGTGCCGTGCGAGTTCACCGGCCACGCCGCGGTGACCGCCGTCCTGGAACAGATCGAGATCGTCTACGCGCTGGTCGCCAGGTATCCGGACCAGTTGCGGATCGCCGTGAGCGCGGACGCGGTGGAGTCGGCGATCGCCGCCGGCCGGGTGGCGTCGTTGCTCGGCGCGGAGGGCGGGCACTGCATCGGCGGGTCCCTCGGCGCGTTGCGGGCCCTGTACCGGTTGGGGGTTCGCTACCTGACGCTGACCCATTCCCGGAATGTGCCGTGGGCGGACTCGGCCACCGACGAGCCGGAACACGGCGGACTGACCGATTTCGGTCGTCAGGTGGTCGCCGAGATGAACCGGCTCGGCATGCTGGTCGATCTTTCGCACGTCTCTCCCGACACGATGCGCGACGCGCTCGACACCTCGACCGCTCCCGTGATCTTCAGCCATTCGTCCTGCCGCGCCGTGCGTGATCACCCACGCAACGTGCCCGACGATGTGCTGTCCCGGCTGCCGGAAAACGGCGGGGTATGCATGGTGACGTTCGTGTCCCAGTTCGTCTCGTCCGCCCTGCCCGCCACGGTTTCCGATGTGGTCGCCCATGTCGAGCACGCCCGGGAGATCGCCGGCATCGATCACATCGGCATCGGCGGCGACTTCGACGGCACGTCGTCGCTGCCCGAGGGCCTTGAGGACGTCAGCCGCTACCCGGCCCTGTTCGACGCGCTGCTGACCCGCGGCTGGACCGAGGACGACTGCGCCAAACTGGCCGGCCGCAACATACTCCGCGTGTTGCGGGCGGCCGAGCAGGTAGCCACTGACCAACAGTCCTAACTGGCAAAAGTTAACTGATCACCCCGGGCGCGTCGGTGCTCGGCGACGTCCCGGCCCGGACGGCTCAGCCGCGCAGGCGTTGGCCGAAGGCGGCAACGCCGACCGGAGGGAGGCCGACCACGCTGGCCATCAGGTCGCAGAAGGCTTCGCCGTGCGGGGCGAGGTCGGCGGACAGCGGCGTCCAGGAGGCGCGCAACTCGAGGTCGTCGGTGCGGGCGGGGCCGGAGATGTCGCCGAACCGGGCCGAGGAGGTGTCGGTGACGGTGCCGCCGAGCGCGGTGTACTCCGCGCCGCAGGCGGAAAGCGCGTCGGTGAGCCAGGACCAGGTGACCTCGGGCAGCAGCGGATCCACGGCCAGTTCGGCATCCAGTTCGGCGCGAACGTAGGCGACCACGCGGAGCACGCCGCCCCACGCGTCCGCGCCCTCCGGGTCGTGCAGCAGCACCAGCCGCCCGGTGGCGACGACCTCGCCCGGCCCGTCCACCTCGGCGGTGAACGCGCACGCCCACGGCGCGAGCCGTTGCGGTGCGCGGACCTCGTCGATGCGCAACTCGGGGCGGGGCCGCAGCGACCGCAGCGCTGCGACCGCGCGCGTGAACAGCTCGGGAGCGGCGGACGTACCGGTCACAAGTCGTAACTGTAAGTCCACCCGAGTCGGTGAGCGGTAACGGCGCGCCGGAGTTTCGCGTGGCACGATGTGTGTCGACATGACCAACGTGACCAAACCCGCCGGCAGCGCGGCCCGGCGCACGCTCGGCGAGGCGCCCCTGTTGCGGGCGGCCGCGGGCAAATCCTCGGATCGCGTACCGGTCTGGTTCATGCGGCAGGCGGGCCGGTCCCTGCCGGAGTACCGCAGGCTCCGCGCCGACTCCTCGATGATGAGCGCCTGCTTCGACCCGGCCATGGTCTGCGAGATCACCATGCAGCCGGTGCGCCGGCACGGCGTGGACGCGGCGATCCTGTTCAGCGACATCGTCGTGCCGCTGCACGCCGCCGGGATCGACCTGGACATCGTGCCCGGAACCGGCCCGGTGGTGGCGAACCCGGTGCGGGACGTCGACGACGTTCGGGCGCTGCCCGCGCTGGCTGCCGACGCGGTCCGCCCGGTGGCCGACGCGATCGGCCTGCTGCTCGCCGAGTTGGGCGACACCCCGCTGATCGGTTTCGCCGGCGCCCCGTTCACGCTGGCCTCGTACCTGATCGAGGGCGGGCCGAGCCGGCATCACGAGCGCACCAAGTCGCTGATGCACTCCGACCCGGACACCTGGCACGCGCTGCTCGGGTCGCTGGCCGGCATCACCCGCACGTTCCTGGACGCGCAGGTGGCCGCGGGCGTGGACGCGGTGCAGCTGTTCGACTCCTGGGCCGGTGCACTGTCCGAACGCGACTACCGGGAGCTGGTGCTGCCGCACTCGGCCGCGGTGCTGGCCGGGATCGGCGTGCCGAGCATCCACTTCGGGGTCGGCACCGGCGAGTTGCTCGGCGCGATGCGCGCGGCCGGACCGGACGTGGTCGGCGTGGACTGGCGGGTGCCGCTGGACGAGGCGGTGCGCCGGCTCGCGGCCGAGCGACCGGACGGCCCGGCCCCGGTGGTGCAGGGCAACCTCGATCCGGCCCTGCTGCTCGCCGACCTCCCGGTGCTCGAGCGGGAGGTGCGCCGGATCATCACGGAGGGCCGCGCGGCCGGCGGCCACATCTTCAACCTGGGCCACGGTGTGCTGCCCAACACCGACCCCGACGTGATCACCCGGGTGGTCGAGCTCGTGCACAGCGTCCAACCATGAACGTCGCTCCATCCCCCACCATCGCCGTCGTCGGTGGGGGGATCTCGGGGCTGGCGGCGGCGTACCGGTTGCGGCGGTTGCTCGGCGCGGACGCGCGGATCGTGCTGATCGAGCAGACCGACCGGCTCGGCGGAAAGCTGCGCACGGTGGAGTTGGCCGGCCTGCGCTACGACGTCGGGGCGGAGGCGTTCCTCAACCGGCGGCCCGAGGCGGTCGCGCTGGCCACCGAGGTCGGGTTGGCCCACGATCTGGTGCACCCGGCCGGGGCCCGGTCCATGGTGCTGGCCGGCGGGGTGACCCGGTACATCCCGCCACGCACCGTGATGGGGGTGCCGGCCGGACCGGACGCGGTGCGCGACGTGCTCTCCGCCGACGGGCTGCGCGCCGTCGCCGCGGAGCCCGGGCTGCCGCCGGTGCGGCTGGCCGGCGCGGACGCCGGTCTCGGTGCGCTGCTGCGCGAGCGGTTCGGCGCCGAACTGGTGGACCGGTTGGTGGATCCGTTGCTCGGCGGCGTCTACGCCGGCACCGTGGACGGGCTTGGCCTGCGGGCGACGCTGCCGGCCATCGCGGGCGCGCTGGACCGGGGTGCCACCTCGCTGACCGCGGCCGCCGCCGCGGCCCTGCCGGACGCGGAGTTCGTCGACGCCACCCCGGTGTTCGCGACGCTGCGCGGCGGGCTCGGCGGCCTGGTCGACGCGCTGACCGAGCGGTCCGATGTGGACATTCGGCTTGGGGTTCCGGTGCGCGCGCTGACCAGGCTGGACCGGGGCTGGCGGCTAGACCTGGGCGCGGTGCCGGCCGCGCATGCCCCGCCCGACCCGGTGCTGGATGCGGACGCGGTGCTGCTGGCGGTGCCGGCCCCCGCGGCCCGCCGGTTGCTGGACGGCGTGGCCGATCCGGCCGCGCGGGCCCTGGCCCGGGTCGAGGTCGCGTCCATGGCCGTGGTCGGGTTGGCGCTGCCGCCGGGCACCGAGCTGCCGGACAGCTCCGGGGTGCTGATCGGTTCCGGCGAGCGGCACGCGGACGGAAATCCGTACACCGCCAAGGCGTTCACCTTCTCCGCGCGCAAGTGGGGCCACCTCGGCACGGCCGGCCCGGTGCTGGTCCGGGGCTCGGTCGGGCGGCACGGCGACCCCGGCGCGCTGCGCGTCGACGATGCCGAGCTGGTCCGGCTGGTGTGGGCCGACCTGGCCGAGCTGACCGGGATCACGGCGGCACCGGTCGATGCGGTGGTGACCCGCTGGGGCGGTGGCCTGCCCCAGTTCGGCGTCGGCCATCTCGATCTGGTCGAGTCGATCGAGCGCGCGGTGGCGAAGCTGCCCGGTCTGGCCGTGGCCGGGGCAGTGCTGCGCGGGGTGGGCATCCCCGCCTGCATCGCCGCCGCCGACGCCGCCGCGACCACGATCGCCGCGGGGTTGGGCCAAGGCGTCGCATGACGTTCCAGGACGCGGGGACCTAATCCGAGACTTGGGCGTGGGCGATGACTCGGGTGATCCGGCCGCGGACGAGGTACTCGCCGGGGACGGCGTTGCGTTGTCCGAACGCCTCGGCCGCCGCCTCGCCCATGTACCGGGCGCCGAGCCGGGTGGCCCAGTGCCGCACCGCGTCGAGGTCCTCCGACAGCGTGGCCTCGGCCTCGATCATCACGAAGGAGTACGGGGGCTGCTGGTCGTCGACGCACACCGCGAACCGGGGGTCGCGGCGCAGTGCGTTGGCCTTGACGCCGGAATCGCCGGTGGTGAACACCAGGTGGTCGCCGTCGGTGGCCTGGTCGATCAGGAACCAGATCGGGGTCACGTGCGGGGCGCCGCTGGCCCTGGTCACCGCGAGCTTGCCGGTCCGGGTTCCGGCGTGGACGAACTCGAGCCATTCCGCCCTGGTCATCGCGCGCATGCGCAATGCCTACCATGGTCCTATGGCCCGAACGAACTTCGCCGAGCTGAACGCCACGATCCGATACACGATGTGGTCGGTGTTCCGGTTCGAGCCCGGCCGGCTGCCCGATGACCGCGGTCCGGCCGCGGCCGAGGCGCGGGACTACCTGGATGGTCTGCCGGACAAGGGTGTCGTGGTCCGCGGGGTGTACGACCTCGCCGGGCTGCGGGCCGACGCCGACTACATGGTCTGGTGGCACGCCGAGGAGGTCGAGCAGCTGCAGTCCGCCTACACCGGGCTGCGCCGCACCGCGCTCGGCCGGGCGTCGGTTCCGGTGTGGAGCCAGTTGGCGCTGCACCGTCCGGCCGAGTTCAACAAGAGCCACATTCCGGCCTTCCTCGCCGAGGAGGAGGCCCGCCGGTACGTGTGCGTCTATCCGTTCGTGCGGTCCTACGAGTGGTACCTGCTGCCGCCGGAGGAGCGCCGCCGGATGCTCGCCCAGCACGGCCAGCAGGCCCGGGACTTCCCGGACGTGCGGGCCAACACGGTGGCCTCGTTCGCGCTCGGCGACTACGAGTGGATCCTCGCCTTCGAGGCCGACGAGCTGCACCGGATCGTGGACCTGATGCGCAGGTTGCGGGAGAGCGACGCCCGGCGGCACGTGCGCGAGGAGATCCCGTTCTACACCGGAACCCGGGTGCCGCCGGCCGAGCTGGTGGCCGGCCTGCCCTGACGCCCGTTGGCCGGACCGGCGGCAGCGCTGCCGCCGGTCCGGCCGTGCGGTCTACTTCTTGACCAGCTTGTAGGCGTTGATGATGGTCTGGTCGACCGTGTTGCCGTGCCGGTCGGTCGCCATGGCCCGCAGCGACACCGACTTGGCGCCGGCCGGGTGGTGCAGCAGCACCGCGAGACCGAGGACCACCTCGGCCCGCCGCCAGGTCCGGCCCTCGTCGTAGGACACGTCGACGGTCAGCCGCTGCGCCCGGACCAGGGAACCGTTCTGCTGTTGCACGGCGACCGGAACCAGGAACGCCGTGCCTGCCGGCGCGCTGTTCGTGGCGTCCAGCCGCGGCGTGAACCGCACCGCGGACAGCGGGAGCGGCGCCGGCGTGTCACCGTCGACGTGCCCGGACCGGAACGTCCAGCTGGCCGAGACCCGCCGGCTCACGTCGAACAGCGCGGCGGACCGGACCGCCTCGGTGGTCACCCGGTAGTTGGCCACCTCCGGGGGCACGTCGAACCCGCCCCGGCCGGCCTCGGGGACCTCGCCGACCAGCTCACCGTTGCGGAACAGCTTGGTGCTGCCCGACTCCACGACCGACGAGCCGCTGTTGCCGCTGGCGTCGCTGAACAGCGGCACGGTCACGCCGATGAAGTCCCCGCCGCGGGCCGCCCACGGGAACTCCGAGCGCGGGAACGCCGGGCCGAACGGCGCGTTGAGGAACCGCTCGGTGACCGTGCGCCCGGCCCGGAACTGCTTGAACTCCGACAATGCCTCGTACTCGATCACGAAGTTCTCCAGATCCACCTGCCACAAGCCGGTCTGCCAGCGCACACCGTCGGCGTTGTAGTACTCGGTTCGCGAGCCCGGCAGGGTCACGTCCATCAGCACCGCGACGCCGCCCATCGAGGGGGCGTTGGCCGGAGCCGGGAAGGCGAACCGCAGACCGGACCGGCCGGGCGAGCCCGCGCCGAACTCGGCCTTGACCGTTGCCACGTCCCGTGGCCGGTACACCTTGGTGAACCCGGTCGGCACGGTGCCGAACCGGAACTCGGCCAGGCCGAAGAACTCCCCGCCCGCGTTGCTCCACTGGGTGTTGATGCTCGCGGTCAGCTGTTCCCTCGGCAGGGCCGGGCCGATGTGGGCGATCGAGTACACATCGAGATCACCCAGGATGAACGTGACGCCGAAGCCACCCTGTTCGCTGATCACGTCATAGCCGATGCCGGCCACCGCGAGCGTGGCCGCCGGGTCGGGCGGCGTGATGCTGACCGGCCGGCCCGTGCGGGCGTCCAGATCGACCGTGGTCTCGCCGGTCACCGACAGCGCCGGGTACGGCAGGTGGGCGAGCCGCTCCAGCGTGCCCTCGTTCTCGGCGATGACGATGGTGTCGGCCACGTAGCGGCCCTTGGGCAACCGGATCGTGGCGCTGCCGTCCGCGTCGTACGGGAAGGCGACGGTGGGGCTGTCCAGCCCGACCAGCAGGATGTCGTAGCCGGGGGTGAGTGCTCCGTCGAATCCCTTGACGTTGAACGTGACGTTGTAGCTTTCCACCTCCCGGTCGACCGCGATCGGCGTGCGCACCACGGTGTTGCCCGAGGTGGCCCGGATCGCGCCGGTGTAGCCGCCGTCCTTGCTGCCGACCCGGGTGTTGCCGGTGACCGAGACCTGGGCCTCGCCGCCGGCCGGCACGGTGATCTGGTTGGCGCTGATGGCGAACATGCCCGCGGGCGCGGGCTGTCCGTCCGGCCCGGTGGCCTCGACGGCCAGGTCCAGCGTGACCGCCGCGGCGCCGGTGTTGCGGTAGCTGAGCGGTTTGGTCACCGGCTGGTCGTCATCGTGCGGCCACTGGACGGTGCCGAGGCTGACGCTGGTGGGCTGGGTGACGACGGTCTGGGTGATCGCCTTGGCCATGTCCACCCGGCCGGAGCCCTGGTCGAACGCGCTCGCCCCGGCGGTCGGTGCGGCCGACGCGGTGAGCGCGGCCTTGATCTGGGCGCCGGTCCAGTCCGGGTGCTGCTGGGCGAGCAGCGCGGCGGACCCGGCCACGTGCGGGGTGGCCATGGACGTTCCGGACATGGAGACGTAGCCGTCCCCGGCCGGGTTGCCGAGGAACCCTTCGGCTGCCTTGGCGGCCACGATCTCCACACCGGGCGCGGTGATGTCGGGTTTGATCGCGCCGTCACCGGTGCGCGGCCCGCGGCTGGAGAAGAACGCGATCTCGTTGTCCCGGTCCACCGCGCCCACGGTCAGCGCGGCGTCGGCGCTGCCGGGGGAGGCGACGGTCTGCGGCCGGCCGGAGTTGCCGGCGGCGATGACGAACAGAATGCCGTGCTGCTCAGAGAGGGTGTTCACGGCCTCCTCGACCGGGTCGATCTCCGGGCTGTCGGTGCCGCCCAGGCTGAGGTTGGCCACCTTGGCGCCCTCGGCGGCGGCCCACTCCATGCCGGCGATGATCCACGAGTCGAGGCCGAAGCCGCCGTCGTTGAGCACCTTGCCGTCCAGGATGGTGGCGCCGAACGCGACGCCCTTGTACCGGCCGTCGGCCTTGGCGCCGGTGCCGGCCGCGATGGACGCCACGTGCGTGCCGTGTCCGGCCCGGTCGACGTTGTCGGCCGCGTCGGAGAAGTTCCGCTCGGCGGCTTGCCGGCCGGCCAGGTCGGGGTGGGTCTGGTCGACGCCGCTGTCCAGCACGGCGATCTTCACCCCGGTGCCGGTGAAGCCGGCCGCCCAGGCCGCGGGTGCGTTGATCTGCGGCACACTACGGTCCAAAGTGGACTTTCGGAGGCCGTCCAGCCACACCTTGCGCACGCCGGCCGCGGCGGTGCGGGCGGCGGGCGCCCCGGTGGTCACCGTGTTCCACAGTGCGGTGGCGTTGGCCTTGTCGGCGGCCAGTGCGGTGCCGTTGATGCTGGGCAGGTCGCGGGCGCCGGCGGCGCCGGCCCGTGCGGCGCCGGGCTGGTAGGTGACGATCAGCGGGAGGGTGGCGCGGCTGGCGTCGTCGTAGCCGGACTCGGCGAGCAGGGTCACGTCGAACAGCCGGCGGTCGAGTTGCCCGGTGCGCAGCGGGCGGAGCGCGTCGGCCGGGATGACGTAGCGGTGGCCCGCGGCGTTGTAGGAGGCGAAGGTCATGCCCTCCCGGCCCTTGGCGGCGCGGATGGTCACGGGCGCGCCTGCCGTCGCCGGGATGATCACCCGGTCGCCGGTGATCAGGGTGACCGTGGTGGATCGGGCGGCGCCGGCCGGGCTGCCCGGTGCGGCCGGTGGTGCGGCTGTTGCGGAGTTGGTGACGGTGAGTGTGAGCGCGAGGACCGTGCCCGCGACTCCGACTCTTCGGCCGATATGCACTTGGTGTCCCTCCGTTGTGGTGTCCCTCAGGAGGGCGGGCGGCCGTGCGCCTTGCACTACACGCTCCGCCTATACATCGCGTGTATAGACGGGCATACCTCTGGTGGTGGTTACTCCCTGTGCCCCAGACCCTCCATGCGGGCAAGGTATCGCTGCTCGGTTCGGGTGACAATAGGCCGATTGGGGGCGGTAGGTCAGAATGCCGCCATGCCTTATGCCGCTGACCCCACCCGCTATGACCGGATGACCTACCGCCGCTGCGGGCGCAGCGGGCTGAAACTGCCGGCGGTCTCGCTGGGGCTGTGGCACAACTTCGGCGAGGACCGGCCCTACGAACTCGGCCGGTCGATCCTGCGCCGGGCGTTCGACCTCGGGGTCACGCACTTCGACCTGGCCAACAACTACGGCCCGCCGTACGGCTCGGCGGAGCGCAGCTTCGGTCGGGCCATGGCCGACGATCTGCACCCGTACCGGGACGAGCTAGTGATCTCGACGAAGGCCGGGTACGACATGTGGCCCGGCCCGTACGGGGAATGGGGCTCGCGCAAGTACCTGCTGGCCTCGCTGGACCAGTCCCTGACCCGGATGGGTCTGGACTACGTGGACATCTTCTACTCGCACCGGTTCGACCCGGACACGCCGTTGGAGGAGACGATCGGCGCGCTGGTCACCGCGGTCCGGTCGGGCAAGGCGCTCTACGCCGGCATCTCGTCCTACTCGCCGGCCGTCACCCGGCAGGCCGCCGAGTTGCTCCGCTCGGCCGGCATCCCGCTGCTGATCCACCAGCCGTCCTACTCGATGCTCAACCGCTGGATCGAGCCGGACCTGCTGGACACCCTCGGCGAGTTGGGCACCGGCTGCATCGCCTTCTCCCCACTCGGCCAGGGCCTGCTCACCGACCGGTACCTCGACGGAATCCCGGAAGGCTCCCGGGCCAGCCGGGACTCCTCGCTGCCGGCCAGCATGCTCTCCGAAGCAAACCTGGCCCGGGTCCGTGCCCTCGCCGAGATCGCCGGCCGGCGCGGTCAGTCCCTCGCCCAGATGGCGATCTCCTGGGTGCTGCGCGACGACCGGGTCACCTCGGCACTGATCGGCGCCAGTTCCGTCACCCAACTCGAAGCCAACCTCGCCGCCGTCGACGGCCCCCCGTTCACCGACGAGGAACTCGCCGAGATCGACCGGCACGCCGTCGACTCCGGCATCGATCTCTGGGAGACCTCCCGCACCGCCGGCTGAGAACGCGGGTTCGCCGTGCCACTGCGGGTGGGG
>NZ_DASUCC010000030.1:0-23917 GCF_035762905.1 Actinophytocola sp. | reverse complement strand
GGGACGAGGCCATCTCCTTCACGGCCCGCCGGTTCCTGGAGATCCAAGCCGAGCACGGCCAGGGCTCCATCGGCGCCATCAGCTCCTCGCGCTGCACCAACGAGGAGGTCTACGTCGTCCAGAAGCTGGTCCGGGCGGCGTTCGGCAACAACAACGTCGACACCTGCGCCCGGGTCTGCCACTCGCCGACCGGTTACGGCCTGAAGACCACCTTCGGCACATCGGCCGGCACCCAGGACTTCCGCTCGGTGGCCGAGGCCGATGTGATCGTGGTGATCGGTGCGAACCCGACCGACGGGCACCCGGTGTTCGCCTCCCGGATGAAGCGCCGGCTGCGGGAGGGCGCCAAGCTGATCGTGATCGACCCGCGGCGGATCGACCTGGTGCGGACACCGCACATCCGGGCCGAGCATCACCTGCAGCTCGCCCCGGGCGCGAACGTAGCCGTGATCAACGCGATGGCGCACGTCGCGGTGACCGAAGACCTCATCGATCGGTCCTTTGTCGACGAACGGTGCGAGGGCTACGCGGAGTGGGCCGAGTTCATCGCCCGGCCGGAGCACAGCCCGGAGGCCTTGGCAACCGCGACCGGCGTGCCGGCGGAGGAACTGCGCGCGGCGGCCCGGTTGTACGCGACGGCCGGCAACGCGGCGATCTACTACGGCCTCGGGGTCACCGAGCACAGCCAGGGCTCGACGATGGTGATGGGCATGGCGAACCTCGCCATGGCGACCGGGAACATCGGCCGGGACGGGGTCGGCGTGAACCCGTTGCGCGGTCAGAACAACGTGCAGGGCTCATGCGACATGGGCTCGTTCCCGCACGAGTTGGCCGGCTACCGGCACGTGTCCGACGACGCGGTGCGCTCGGTGTTCGAGACCATGTGGGGCCGGCCGATCCTGGCCGAGCCGGGCCTGCGGATCCCGAACATGTTCAACGCGGCCATCGACGGCACGTTCCGCGCGCTGTTCCTGCAGGGCGAGGACCTCGCCCAGTCCGATCCGAACACCAAGCACGTCACCGCGGCGTTGAGCGCCATGGACCTGGTCGTGGTGCAGGACCTGTTCCTCAACGAGACGGCCAAGTTCGCACACGTGTTCCTGCCGGGCACCTCGTTCCTTGAGAAGGACGGCACGTTCACCAACGCCGAACGCCGGATCAACCGGGTACGCCCGGTGATGCCACCCACGACCGGCAAGCACGAGTGGCAGGTCGCCTGCGAGATCGCCCAGGCCATGGGCTACCCCATGCACTACGACCACCCGAGCCAGATCATGGACGAGATCGCCGCGGTCACGCCGACGTTCGCCGGGGTGTCGTTCGAGAAGCTGGACCGGCTGGGCAGCGTGCAGTGGCCGTGCAACGACGCGGCGCCGGAAGGCACCCCGATCATGCACGTGGACCGGTTCGTGCGGGGCAAGGGGCACTTCGTGCCGACCCCGTTCGTGCCGACCAGCGAGCGCAGCACCCGAAAGTACCCGCTGATCCTGACCACCGGCCGAATCCTCAGCCAGTACAACGTCGGCGCGCAGACCCGCCGCACCGCCAACGTGGCCTGGCATCCGAAGGACGTGCTCGAGATCCACCCGCACGACGCGGAGGTGCGCGGCATCAAGACCGGTGACGAGGTGTCGCTGTCCAGCCGGGTCGGTGAGACCACGCTGCACGCGGTGATCACCGACCGGGTGCCGGTCGGCGTGGTCTATACCACCTTCCACCACCCGGTCACCGGCGCCAACGTGGTCACCACCGAGAACTCCGACTGGGCCACCAACTGCCCGGAGTACAAGGTCACGGCCGTACAGGTCGGTCTGCGCACGGCCGCGGAACCCGCCGCGACGGTGGCCCGCGACGCCATCCCGGTCACGGTGTCCGACTGAGATGGCATCCGCGGTTCCGGCGCAGGTCCGCCTGGCCAACGAGATCGCCGTCCAGTTCCACCATCGGCCGGCCGACGAAGCGGCCAGCGCCATCGCCAACCACATCCGCATGTTCTGGGCCCCCAGCATGCGGACCGACCTGCTCACCCGGGCCGAAACCGACACCGCCTACCTGGATCCACTCGTCCTGGAAGCGCTCCGCCTCCTCAGAAACTGACACCGGCCCCGGTACCCTCCACCACTCGCGCAGGCGCGGTAGCGAATCGCCGAGTCTGTCCTATGTGGATGGTACGGCCGGTTTCCAGCCGAGTGCGGGACCGAGCACGGTGGCGATGTCGGTGAGGATCTGCACATAGTCGTCATGCTCGAAGGTGAACGGCAGGGCGAAGGCGACCTCGTGCACCTCACGGAAGACGGGGTCGGCGTAGAGCCGTTCGGCGATCTCGGCGGACGTGCCGACCAGGTCAAGGGCGAACATCAACCCCCGAGGTCCCTGCGGGACGGCCGTGCGCGGAGCGCGCATCCGGGCGAACTCGGCGTACTTCGCCCGCTGCCGCGCCGTGGCGTTGTCGGTCGGGATCACCACCAGTCCCTGGCTCACCCTGGCCGGCGCACCGTCCGGGTGATGCGCCCGAAATGTCCGGACATGCGCGTGTTGGATCGCCGCGAATCCCGGCGAACCGTCGGCGTTCTCGGCCTGCACCACGTTGCTGCACAGGAAGTTCATCCGCTGCTCACCGGCCCACCGCGCCGAGCGCAGGCTGCCGCCGCCGTACCAGATCCGGTCCGCCAAACCGGGGGAATGCGGCTGGACCCGCTCGGAGAAGACCTCGAACCCCTCGCTGCCCCCGACGCCGGCCGGCTCGCCCCGCACCAGGTCAAGCAGCCGGCGCACCCGCTGGTAGCTGAAGTCCTCCACGTCACCGGTGTCCGGATACAACGCCGCCCGGACGTGCTCGTAGCGGATGGGCGGGCCGACACTCACCCCGGGATTGAGCCGGCCACCGGACAGGATGTCGACCGTGGCCAGATCCTCGGCCAGCCGCAACGGATTCTCCCAGCCCAGCGGGATGACCGCGGTGCCAAGCGAAATCCGGCTGGTGCGCTGCGAGGCCGCCGCCAGCACCGCCACCGGAGACGAGATGCCGAACTGCAGATGGCGGTGCCGCACCCAGGCGGAGTCGAAGCCCAACCGCTCACCCAACTCGATGATCTCCAGCGTCGACTCGTGACCCGGCCGCGGATCATCCCCGTCGAACAACCCGATGGTCAGGAAACCCAACTTCAGCAACGGCTCCGAAGGCAAGGGCACCGGTCCAGCTAACCAGCGCCACCCGAACGGCACATACACGGATTCGCGGGCTGACCACATCGTGGAACCCGGTGGTTTCGGCCCGCGACGACGGATTTTCCGGTGGTGGCTGGTCTAGATGTGGACCGAGCCCAACCACCAACACGGAGTGCCCGATGTCCGAACCTCTCCAGACCGCCGTCGTCACCGGTGCCAGCCGCGGCTTCGGGCGCGCGATCGCCACGTTGCTCGTCGCGGAAGGCGCGCGGGTCGTCGGGGTGGCCCGCGATGAACAGCGGCTGCAGGCCATGCCAGACGAGCTAGGCGCGAGTTTCGTTCCCATGGCCGCCGATGCCACGGACGAACCGCTGGCCCGCAAGGTGATCCACGAGTATCGGCCCGGCCTGCTGGTCCTGGCTGCCGGCGCGGTGCCGCACATGGCGCCGGTGCACGAACAGACCTGGGAAACCTTCAGCCGCAACTGGAACACCGACACCCGGCACGCCTTCGGCTGGACCCGGGCGGCGCTGCGCGAGCCGCTGGCGCCGGGCAGCGTGGTCATCGCCCTGTCCAGCGGCGCCGTACTGGGCGGCTCCCCGCTCAGCGGCGGCTACGCCAGCGCCAAAGCCGCCATCCGGTACCTGCGCGGCTATGCCGCCGAGGAGTCGGACCGGGCCGGACTGGACATCCGGTTCGTCACCCTGCTTCCGCACCTGACCCCGGCCACCGACCTCGGCACGGTCGGGGTGGCCGGCTATGCCGCGCGCCAGGGCGTCGATCCGGCCACCTTCGCCGAGGGCCTGCGGCCGATCCTCACACCGGACCAGGTCGCCAAGGCCGTCCTGAGCATCGCCGCGGATTCCGGCAGCGGCCCGGAGTACCAGATCAACGGCACCGGACTTCGCCCGGTCGACCAAGGCCACCGCATACAGTGAACCGCACCCGCAGCCCCGGGAGCGCCGCGATGCCGTCCGACGCCGAGTTCGCCGACCAGGTCGAGCCGTTCCGGCCAGAGCTGCTCGCGCACTGCTACCGGATCCTCGGCTCGGTCCACGACGCCGAGGACCTGGTGCAGGAGACCTACCTTCGGGCGTGGCGCGCGTTCGACCGGTTCGAGGGCCGCTCGTCGGTGCGGCGATGGCTCTACAAGATCGCCACCATGGCCTGCCTGACCGCCTTGGAACGGCGCTCCCGACGCCCGCTGCCGTCCGGACTGGGCGCACCGGCCGACGATCACCGGGTGGCCGTGGCAGACGGGGATCCGTCGGTGCCCTGGCTCCAGCCGGCCCCCGACGCCCTGCTCGGCGACCCGGCGGACGTCGTCGCCGGCCGGATCGGGGTGCGGCTTGCGTTCATCGCCGCACTCCAGCACCTTCCGGCCCGACAACGGGCCGTGCTGACCCTGCGCGACGTGCTCGCCTTCTCCACCGCCGAAGTCGCCGAGATGCTCGGCACGACAACGGCGGCGGTGGACAGCACGCTGCGCCGCGCCCGATCCCGCATGGCCGACGCCGGGCCGGTCGCCGACGTCCTGGCCGAGCCGGACCAGCAGGTCCAGCGAACCCTGCTGGACGGCTACGTCGACGCGTTCGTCCGAGCCGACCTCAACGCGCTGACGACGCTCCTGCGCGCCGACGTCGAGGTCGAGATGCCGCCGACCCCAACCTGGTTCACCGGCCGCCGGGCGGTCATCGGGTTCCTCGCGGCCCGGATACTGCGGCCGGGCCGGTGGCGGCTGGTTCCCACCCGCGCCAACGGCCAACCCGCCGCGGTCTGCTACGAACGCACGGCCGACGGCCGGTACGAGCCACACGGCATCCAGGTCCTGACCCTGATCGACACCCGGATCGCCCGCATCACGGCCTTCAACGACCCGACCCTGGTGCCCACCTTCCGTCCCGCAGCGGGTCGGCATACACCTCGCCGAGGATGACCGCTCCCCCGGCGCTGGCCGGGATGTCGTGTGGGTTCAGGAGATTCGCATGTGTTGCAACATGTATGTGCGCGGTGGTGTCGCTGGCGCCGGGCGGGGGCTCGGCGCCCGTTGTCGTTTCCCGGCTTGAGGTTAGGCAAAGGTGACCGCACCCGTGCCGGTCTGGCTCGTCACGCCCGTCGTTGCGCACGCGAGCAGGTTCAGCGATGACTGGGTCACCACCTCGAGGAACGTGTCCCCGGTGAACCGGCCCGAGATGACTGTGCCGGTGATCGTGTAGACGGTCTGGCCGCCCGCATCCACGGCCAGGCCGGTGCTGTCGACCACGCTGGTGGTGGCGTCGTTCCAGGTGATCGTGCGGGTACCGTCCAACGGCGGTTCCACGGCCAGGCAGCTGCGTTCCCGGGTGATGCTGCCGCCTCGGCTGCCGGTGGTGACGGTGGCTCCGGTTGTGGACGTGCAGCCGCTGTACTGCACCGACCACGTGACCGTCTGATTGGACGGGGTCAGGGTGATTCCCGGCGAATAGGTGATCGTGGACGAAACGGTGCACGCCAGGTCCCCCACCGTCGCGGCGGCCGGGCCTGGCCCGGCCAGCATGGTCACTCCGAACACGGCCAGCAGCCCGACCGTCCAGCTTTTCCTCGTGACCGCGCCCGGAAATCGCCGGTACAGAATAGTTCTCATCGGTTCCTCCTCGAAGCCCTGCCATATGTAGGGAGTCCGCGCAGCACACACCACGAAACCAATGATCACAACCCCGTGTACCGCCCCACGGAACACAATTTTTTGATGACCGGAAATGCTCGCAGAGAAATGGCGCGCGCCATTGCTGTCAACCGGTCCGGCCGGACGGCGGCGCCGTCCTCAGCACCAGACCTGACGTGCTGACGCGCGTGCGATCGCATCCTTCTCGGGTGCCTGCGTCGAGGTTGCGCCGGTCGCCGCTGTGCCGCAACCCTCCGTTCCGCGCAGCGGAACACATTTTTCGTGACCGTTGGATCGGTGGTGTCCAGCTGCACGGACGCCACGTGCCATGGCGTTGGGACGACGGCGCCGAAACCATCGTCCGCCGCACCGAGACGACGTAGGCGCGGACCGGGAATGCGTGGAGCGGGCGCCCGGGTATGTGGGGCTCCCCGGGCGCCCGCCCTGGTCAGCCTCCGATCACGATGACGGTGTGCCGGCCGCCGGGCACGGTGAGTTGGAGGTAGCCGTCGTCGATGGGGCCTCGGGCGGGGCGGCCGTCGATGAGGACCCGGGATCCGGCGGTGGCGGGGACGGCGATGGTGCCGTTGGTGTTGGCGGGGGTCTGGGTGTGCAGGAAGAAGACCGAGCCGGTGGAGACCCAGTGGGCGGTGATGTCGCCGAACCGGGTGGGGACGGCGCCCTGGGCCCAGAAGAGGTTGCCGGGATGGGGTTTGATGTTCCAGGTGGCGTAGCCGGGGTCGACCGGGGTGATGCCGAGGACCTGTTCGGTGAGTTGCACGGTGGGGGCGGCGGCCCAGCCGTGGGCGAGGCTGGCGGTGGCGCGGTTGACGCCGCCGGTGGCGTTCTTGAATTCCCAGAGTGCGCCGGTGTAGAGGGGGTCGTTCTCGTCGACCATCGTGTTGCCGACTTCGAGGTTCGCCGCGGACGCCAGCGTCACCGTGGTCGCGCCGGCCGGCGCGGCGACGGCAACCGTGGTCGCAGCGGGCCGGCGCAGGAACTGCCGCGCCTCACCGGTGGCCAGGGTCAGCGTGGCCCCGCCGTCGAGTGCGGTGAGGTCGAGGAAGGGCGTGCCGGCGACCTCGACGCCGAAGTCGAGCACGACCGACGCCGGGGTCTGGCCCGCGACCGTGGTCAGCGTGGTCGGACTTCCCTTGCCCCGCACCAGGGTCTGCGGGTTGGCGACCGTGCCCCTGGTCTCCACCCGGACCGGTGACACCTGCGGGGTCGGCGGGGCCAGGACGTAGGAGTGCCAGGCCGGGCCGCCCGTCGCTGCGGTTGTGGCCGGAACACCGACCGACCACCCCGTGGCGAGCAGGACGCTCAGGACGGCGATGGATCGTTTCATCATGGCGATCTCACTCTCCTTCGAGCAGACGACCAGGCGGGGGCGAGGTCATCGCCCCCGCCGCTGACCCCCGGTCAGCCCTGGTCCCGTCAGGGGGCGGAGCTGAACTCGAACGTTCCGGCTCCGACCCGATAGACGTCGTAGTTCCCGGTGCGGCGCAGGAACGTGGCGCCCGCGGTCAGTGCCGTGCTGGTGCCGGCCGTCGAGGCGAGGGGGACCCACACCTCACCGCCGGTGCCGGCCGGGGAGACGACCTGGAGGTGGAACTGGCCGGCGGTGTCCTGGGCCCACCGGACCGCGAGCGGGCCGCGCGGGGTCGGGACCTGTCCTTGTGCCCAGGCGAGGGTGGCGGGTTGGGGTTTGACCTGCCAGGTGGTGTAGCCGGGGTCGACGGGGGTCGCGCCGAGGACGGATTCGGTGAGCAGTTGGGTCGGGCCGGCTCCCCAGGCGTGGGCGAGGCTGTCGAAGCCGCGGGTGGGCAGGCCGTTGCTGCCGACGAACTCCCAGAACGTGCCGGTGTAGTAGCCGCTGTTGGGGTCGACCTGAATGCCCCAGTGGCGCCGGATCAGCTCGAGCGCGCCGCCCGTGTCGTTGCTGTGGAACCGGGCCATCACCTCCCAGGTGTTGTTGAGCGGCTCGATGGTGTGCCCGCCCGGGTCGGCCATGCTCGGTGCCGGTTGGGAGATCTGGCTGCCGTGCGCCTGCCAGCGATCCCGGAAGTAGGCCAGGATTCCCGCCACCCGCTCCGCGGGCGCGACGCCGAGGCGGATGGCGTTGACGTTGGCATCCAACGGAAACACCGTGCGCCGGGTGTCGGTGTGCACGTACAGGCCGGCGGTGGTGTTGAACAGCCGGGCGTTGATCGCGGTCTTGAGTGCGGCGGCCTTGGTGGTGTACTCGGTGACCCGGGCCGGGGTGCCGATCCGGGTCTCCAGCCAGATCATGTTCTGCAGCAGTTCGTAGTAGGCCAGGCTGTACTCGGTGACCTCGCCGTTCTGCCGGGTCTGCCAGTAGTCCGGGTCGCCGGTCACGACCAGACCGTTGGCGTTCAGCCTCGTCGCGTGGAATGCCGTGGCCGCCTCGAGTCTCGGGCGCAGCGCGGTGAGGTAGGCGGTGTCGCCGGTGTAGCGGTAGTACTGGATGGCGATGATCGCCGAGTAGGCGGAGTAGGTGACGGCGTAGTCGAACGCGCCGCAGCCACGGAAGCCGACCGCGCTGGTCAGCCGGCCGCTGGCGGATTGCAGGTTCATGATGCTGTCGATGGAGCCCTTGATGTAGGGCACGCCGTTGGTGCCGATCGACAGCAGCGCGACCGGGTCGGTGATCATCAGGTCGCCGGACCAGATGGCCCGGTCGCGTTTGGCGCCGTCGAAGATGACCGGCGCCCGGAAGCAGGGCGCGACGCCGGCGGGCACCATGTCCAGCTGCGCGGTGTAGGCCCCGGCGTACCAGATCCGGTTCAACTGGTCATCGCTGGAGATGAAGTAGCCCTGGTACCGGTCCGGAGTCGCCCGGTACGCGGCGAAGTTCACCCCGGCGGCGCTCAGCGTGAGCGTGCCGGGCGAGGTCAGCTGGATGGCCGCGAACCGGAAACCACCGCGCAGGCCACCGGTGTAGGTGCGTGGTCCGGTGACCGAAAACGTGACCACCGAGCCGTTGTCGTTGTTGTACAAGCCGTTCGTGGCCCTGGTCAGGAACGGCAGCGCCTCGCTGGTCGCCACCCGGACCGTGGTCGAGGCCGCCGACGCGGCGGACACAGTGAGGAAGGGGTTGCCGCCGACCTCCTTGCCGAAATCGAGCACCACGATGGCCGGCGCGCCCCCGGACGGGACGGTCAGCACCGCCGACCCGCTGCTCTGGCCGGTCAACGCCCCCGGGTTGGTCACCGATCCGTGGGTGCGGACCACGCCGACCGGCCGCACGGCATTGCTGGTTGGGGCGGGCACGAGGCGCTGCCAGTCCGGGTTGGCCGGCCAGGTGGGCAGTTCGGCGGCGGTGGCCGTCGCGGTAGCGGGAGCCGCGACGGCCACCACCGCGGTCACCGCCATGGCGGTGACCATCCGGAGGGTCTTCCATCGGCGCTTGGTGCGCGCCGGGTATGCGCTGAATCCACTGCTGTTCGGCATGCGGATCCTCCTTGCGTTCACAGTGTCCGAAATGGACAGCATGTTCTGACGGCTAGGTTGCCGCCACGAATGTGAACGAGCCGGACGGGACGCGGTAGACGGCGTGGTTGCCGTCGACGCGCAGGAAGGTGGCCCGATGCGAGGCCACGACCGGACGCCCGGTCTGGTTCGGCACCCAGACCTCGGCGGTGGTGTTCGCCGGGATCTGGACGGTCAACCGGAATCGCCGATCACTCTTGGTCCACTCCGACCGCGCGAGGCCGTGCGGCGTCTGATAGCTGCCCGTCACCGAGGTGAGGTCGCCGACCACCTTGGGTTGGATGACCAGCGCGCGGTAGGCGGTGGAGCCACCCGCCTCGCGGATGCCGGCCAGCCCGGTGTGCAACCACTCCTCGATCTGGGCGAGGATCATGTGGTTCTTGGAGTCGCCGCGGTTCCAGCGCTCGCCCATGGTGGTCATGCCGCCCGGGTTGGCGACGGTGGACTCCATGAAGAACCCGTAGCCGGGTTGCTCGTCCTCCTGCAGGAGATCCCACAGGACGTCGTCGCGGCCGGCGGCGGCCAGGGCTCGGACGGTGGGAGCCATGCCGATGGTGCCGCCGCTGAAGTGCGGGCCGTCGCCGTTGGGGTGGAAGGCGTAGACCAGCTCGACCAGCGCGTCGAGCACGGCCGCCCGTTCGGTGTCCGGGACCAGCCCGGCATCCAGCGCCAGCGCCTGTGCGGTCTGGGTGGCGCCGGTGGTCCCGGCGTTGCCGTCGGCGGTGTAGCGGCGCAGTTGCTGGTTGTAGAAATGGGCGTTGAACGCGGTCCTGATCTCACCGGCGAGGGTGCGGTACCGCGCGGCGTCCTCGGCGTGCCCGGTCAGCTCGGCCATCGTGGCCAGCTTGCCGATCATGGTGTAGTAGCCCCAGGTCCCGGTGATCCGGCCGGAGGTCTGCTCGGCGGAGACCCAGTCGGCCAGCGCGGCATCGACGATGTGCGCGTCGGCGCCGGTGCCGACCTTCTGCCGCTGGATGTAGTCGGCGAAGTCGACCATCCGGTCGTAGTAGCGGGCCATGGTCTCGGTGTCGCCATAGAGCTCGTAGAGCAACGCAGGCACCAGGATGATCGCGTCACCCCAGTTGATCTCGTCACCGAACCGGCCGGTGTAGCCCCAGTCGTAGACCGGGGTCTTCAGCGCCACGTTGCCGAACATCGGACTGTCCGCCACGGACTGTCCCTCGACCAGATGCCGCATCGTGGTCCGCAGGAACGCCGCGAGGTCGTGGTTGCGGTGAATGGCGCCCATCGGCATCGTGTAGTCCGCCGGGTAGGACAGCTTTTCCCGGCCAGGACAGTCGGTGAACACCGACATGATGTTGCCCGCGAACGAATACCGGGCCATCGTGTGGATCCGGTTGATCCGGGCGTTGGAGGTGCTGACCGCACCGGCCACCGGCGTGTCCGCCTGCAGCCGAATCCCGGTGATCAGGTCGGCGGTGGGCGTGTAGCCCTCCGGCAGGCCGGTGACCTGGATCCACTGCATGCCGAAGTAGTTGAAGTCCGGATGCCAGGTCTCCCCGACAAGTCCGGCGGCGGTGTAGGTGTTGAACAGGTCCCGGCCGCGGCCACCGCCACCGCCCATCAGCGAGGCCTGGTCCACGGTGCCACCGGCGGCCAGCGACTCGGCGGGCGACATCCGGATGGTGGTTCCACTCGGGACGGTGCCGTCCAGGCGCAGTCGGGGCCAGCCGACGATGTTCTGCCCGAAGTCGAACACCCAGGTGCCCGGCGCCGGATTGGTCACCGACACCGGCCGGAACGTCTCGACCGCCTTGACCGGCGGCGCGGTGCGGGCGACGAGCCGGGTGGCCAGATTGGGCGGCGGCGCGATCCCGGCGTCCACCCAGCCCATGTCCGAACCGTCCCGACGCTTCGCGGTGGCCGACAGATCGGCACCGGGAGCGTCCCAGCCGACCTGCTCGCGGCGCGCGTCGTAGTCGGCACCGGAATACCAGGCATCGGTGACCAGCGCACCGAGCGCGGTACGCCAACCGCGGTCGGAAACGATCACGTCGACCGGACCGTGGGTGTAGGAGATCTCCAGCCGCGCGATCAGGCGGGGCGTGACCGCCGCGCCGGCACTCGGATCGGTCGCCGCGATGTTGTTGCCAGATCCCGTCACCGCCGCACCCGTGGTGTGCGGTTTGGCCAGACCCGGCGTGAACGTGATCCCGGTGCCGTCCGCGCCCGCGGTGCCGATCGCGGTGATCACCCGCGACTCCAGATTGTCGCCGCCGCCGCCGGTGTCGATGTTGATCGTGCCGCCGACATGGTAGTTGGCGACGTCGTCCAGCCGCACCGTCGTGGCATCCGGTGTCGCGTCGGCGACCAGGGTGCCGGCACCCTTGAATTGGCTCTGCCACCACGAATACGGCGCCGTGCGGCCGACGGCCGGGTTGGTGACGCTGCGCCGGACATAGGCCGGGCCGTTGCCCAGCCGCACACCCAGCGTGTTGCCGCCCGTGCGCAACTCGTCCGTGATGTCGTAGGTGCGATACTCGCTGGAGAGCTGATAGTTGGCGTTGCCCGGGGCCAGCACCTCGTCGGACAGCGCCCGGCCGTTGAGGGTCGGCAGGTGCAGCCCCACCCCGGACAGGTAAAGCCGAGCCCCGGCAACCTGCCTGCGGCGGTCCACGGTGAACTGACGGGCGAAGATCGGCATCGGCTGCGCCTCGGACCGACCGGGATACTCGATCCACCGGGCCGATCCCCAGTCGCTCTGCGCCAGCAGACCCATCTCCCACGACGACGGCTCGCTCCAGTCCGACGCCCGCCGGTCGGCATCCCAGACCCGGACCCGCCAGACCACCCGCCCGCGCGAGGCCAACGCCCGCCCGGCATAGCGCACACCGGACTGCACGGCGGACTCCACCATGCCCGAGTCCCAGATCAACCGGCCACGCCTGAGATTCCCCTCACTCGTCGCCGCCTGAACCTGATAGGCCACTTGACGATCGGCCGGACAGGACCGCCGCACATCGCGCCGCTGACACGGATGGTCGGCCGCGCGCCGGGTCTCGACCATCTGCCACGACAACACCGGGTTGACGTCGTCGATCCCCAACGGCCGGTCCGGCCGGCCGTCCACCCGGAGATTGACCACCTTCACGTTGGGCTGGCCGTCGTGCGCGGCGGCCGGGGTGCCGCCGAGTACCTGTGTCATGACGAGGGTCAGGGCCATCACGAGTCCCGCTGACCTACGCACGGGGTCACGCTCCAGACTGATAGTCGGTGTCCATCGCGGTGAGCATCTTGTCCGAAGTGGACTGTCCGCTGAAGATTTCCTGCAGCCCGGTGAGCATGGTCTGCTGCACCTTGGCGTTGGGCCAGAGCTGGTCCATGAACGGCACGGTCCGGTCGCTGGTGAGGAACTTGGACAGTTCGGTCAGGGAAGCATCGACGGCGAAGCCGGTGTCCGGCAGCGCGGGCAGGCCACCCTGCTTCTTCACGTAGAGGTTCATGCCCTCCGGAGACATCACGTAGTTGACGAACTTCAGCGCGAGCTCGGGGTTCTTCGCCTTGGCGTTGATGCCGTATCCGGCGCCGGCCGCACCCGGCATGAGGAAGCCGGCCGTGTCGTCGGTGGCCGGCAGCGGCTTGAGGGTGAACGTGCCGTTCGGGTTCTGCTTCTTGAGCAGGGCGATCACCCAGTTGCCCTGGACCAGCCCGAGGGTCTTGCCGGTGGCGGCGAGTTCCTGGCTGGCTTCGTAGCTGGTGCCGAGCGGGTTCTTCTGGAAGCAGCCGGTCTGGTCCATCTCCTGGTACTTGGCCATGGCGGCGGTCCATGCCGAGTTGGCGAAGTTCGCCTGCTTGGCCTGCATCTTCTTGTCGAAGTCGCGGTCGGGGCCGTAGACGGTGGTGGCGACAAGCGCGTAGAGCACGATCTGGGTCACCCACTTGTCCTGGATGCCCAGCGCGAACGCGGGCGTCCCCTTCGCCGCGGCGGCGCGGCAGAAGTTCAGCAGCTCGGTCCAGGTGCCCGGTGCGGTGAGCCCGGCCTTGGTCAGCGCCTCCTGGTTGTAGACCGCGCCGATGCCGTTGACCCCGAAGATGGCGGTGTAGGTCTTGCCCTCGTACTGGGCGACGCTCTTGATGGCGTTGGGGTACTTGGCGGCCCACGGCTGATCGGACAGGTCACGCAGGTAACCGGGCTTGGCCAGCACGTGGGTGGCGCCGGGGTTGCCGTTGCCCGGCCAGACCGACAGCACGTCGGGGGCGGTGCCCGAGGACAGTTGGGTGCGGATCTGCTGCTGGTACTGGTCGGCGCCGCTGGTGCTGAAGTTGACCTTGACGCCGGGGTTGGCCGCCTCGAACGCCTTCACCACGTCCTCGACCGAACCCTGGTCCACCGAGGCGAGCGTGAGGGTGGCGTCTTCACCCGCGGCGGCACCGGAACCGGCGTTGGTGCCGCCGCCGCAGGCCGCGGCGAGCATGGCGAGGACGCTGATCGCGGCCGCCAGGGGGATTTTCTTCATGGTGTCTCCTGTGAGGAAGGTGCGACGGCATTGACGGTGTGCTGGCCGGACGCCGGCCGCAGGGTGACTCCCGCGCTGGACGGTTCGAGCTTCCAGGTGGTCATCCCCGCAGCCCTCCGGCGAAACCGTTGATGATGCTGCGTTGCAGCGCGAAGTAGACGACCGCGATCGGCACGATGCTGATCACCAGTGCGGCGAAGATGAGGTTCCAGTCGGTGACGAACTGGCCGACGAAACCGGCGATCGCGACCGGCATGGTCTGCTGGGTGCTGCCGGACAGGTACAGCAGCGGGGTGAAGAAGTCGTTCCACACCGCGACCGCGTTGAGCACCAACGCGGTCACCGTGACCGGCTTGAGCATCGGGAACACCACGAACCGGAAACCCTGCAGCGGCGTGCAACCGTCGATGAGCGCGGCGTCTTCGAAGTCGCGGGGCAGCGTCCGCAGGAACGCGACGTAGAGGAAGACCGTGAACGGCACCTGTAGCCCGGAGTAGAACAGGATCAGCGACCACACCGTGCCCAGCAGGCCCAGATCGCGCATCGTCTGATACAGCGGCAAAGCGGCCAACTGGAACGGCAGCACCAGACCGAGCATGATCACCAGGAACGTCCAGCGGGACCAGCGGGCGGTCACCCGGGCCAGCGGGTAGGCGGCCAGCGACGAGACGGCCAGCACGATGATCACGCTGCCGGCGGTCACCAGAGCGCTGTTGATCAGCGCGCCGCCGAGCGCACCCTGCTGCCAGGCCTCGGTGAAGTTGTCGAGAGTGGGCGAGGTGGTCGGCCGGATCGGCGAGGAGGCGTCCGACGGCGCCCGCACGGCGAGGTTGACCAGCACGTAGATCGGGAAGCCGATCACCGCGGCGACGGCGATCATCACGAGTTCCAACCCGAACGTGCGCACCCGGTACCGGTTCAATCCGCCAGCTCCGCTCATGCCGCCGCCCTCTTCTCGTTGCGGGCCAGCACGAGGTACTGCCCGGCGGAGGCGACCGCCACGATGATCGTGAGGACCACCGCGAGCGCGATGCTGTAGCCGAACTCGCCAAGGGTGAACGCGTCCGTGTAGATCAGCGTCGAGATGGTGTCGGTGGCGTGCCCGGGTCCGCCGCCGGTCAACGCGTACACCTGATCGAACAGCTTGATCCCGCCGATGATCGACAGCATCAGGTTGACCGTGAACGCCGGGGCCAGCAACGGTGCGACGACAGACCAGAACCGCCGCACCGGGCCGGCCCCGTCGATGGCCGTGGCCTCGTAGATCTCCCGCGGAATCGACTGCAACCCGGCCAGGAAGATCACCATGGAGTAACCGGCGAACTGCCACACCACGACCCCCACCACCGACCACAGGGCCAGTTGCGGGTCGCCCAGCCAATCCTGCTGCCAGGAGTCCAACCCGACCGCGCCGAGCAGGCTGTTGACCGCGCCGTCCGGGCCGAGCAGGTTGCGCCACAGGTAGGCGGTCACGATCGGGGTGATCACCGCCGGAGCGAACAGGAACACCCGCAGCAGGTTGCGCGACCTGATGGCACTGTTGACCCCCAGCGCCAGTAGCAGCCCGATTCCGTTCTGGATCACCGTGATCGCAACGGCAATCACCAGCGTGTGCCAGATCGCCTGCAGCGCAACGGGATCACCGACCATGGTGGCGAAGTTGCCCAGCCCGATGAAGGAGTAGTCCGGGTCCAGGCCGTCCCAGTCGGTGAACGCGTAGTACACCCCGCGCGCACTCGGCACCAGCACCACGAAGGCGAACAACAGCATCGCCGGCGCCGCGAACCACCACGGCGGGCCGACCCGGCGGCGACCGGCCGGAGCACTGCCGCGACCACGACCGGCGGGCGCGACAGCGACCGGGGCCTGACGCCGGTCGGTCGGGGCGATGGTCACCGTTGTCCACCTTCTTGAAACGTTTAAATCCAGGGACGTGCGGGACCCGGGCCAGCGTCAGCCGACCGGCCCTGCTGGCTTCTCCAGTTGGCTGGTTTGAGTAACGTTTTACGAATGTTGCGGCCGACTCTAGGAGCCTGCTGGAATGACGTCAAGATGTCGGCCGCGCCACATCACGGTTACCGACCTTGGTCCCCTACACTCGGCGGCAACGTTTCCCGCGTCCGCTCGGAGGAACCTGGATGCAACCACAGTCCCGGCGCATCACCATCGTCGACGTGGCCCGGCACGCCCAGGTATCCACGACGGCGGTGTCCAAGGTGCTGCGCAACGCCTACGGCACCAGCCCCACCATGCGGGCCAAGGTGCAGGCGTCGATCGCCGAGTTGGGTTACCGGCCGCACGCGGGGGCCAGGGCGATGCGCGGCCAGACCTACACGGTCGGCGTGCTGGTGCCCGATCTGCGCAACCCGTTCTTCCCGGACATCCTCGACGGGGTCGACGATCAGCTACGGGACACCGACTACCAGGTTCTGTTGGGGCCCAGTCACTGCAACGGCGAGCGGGCCGAGGCCAGGGTCATCGATGCGATGATCGACCGCGGGATGGACGGCGTGGTACTGATCGCCCCGGTCGTGCCGCGTCCCCACCTGGAGCGGATCGCCCGCATGGTGCCCACGGTGGTGGTCGGCCGGCACGGACGCTCCACGGCCTACGACACGGTGGCCGACGACGACACCGCAGGCGCCGCCCTGATCGTCGATCACCTGGCCGGTCTCGGCCACCGCCACATCGCCCACATCGAGCACCACGAGACGAACCCCATCCGCCTGGCCGAGATGCCCAACGCGATCCGGGCCGAGGGTTACCGGGCGGCCATGCAGGCCCACGGCCTCGACCCGGACATCGTCTCCACCAGCTACACCCGCGACGGTGGATACCTTGGCGCCCAACAACTTCTGGCGCGCTCCAGGCTGCCCACCGCGATCTTCGCCGGCGCCGACGTGGTGGCCATGGGGGTGCTGGAAGCGCTCACCGAGGCCGGCCTGTCGGTCCCCGGCGACATCTCGGTCGCCGGCTACGACAACACCGCCTTCGCCGCCCTCGGCCCGATCTCGCTGACCAGCGTTGACCAGGCCGGCCGGCACATCGGCGGCACCGCCGCCCGGCTCCTGCTGGACCGCATCGCCGACCGGGAGAGACCGACCGCCCAGGTCAAGCTCTCCCCCACACTGGTCGTGCGGCACAGCACCGCCGCCCCGCCGGCATGACGGAAACCGAACTGCGGGACCGGTTGACCCGGCTCAGCCTCGCGGAGAAGGTTCGGCTGCTCACCGGCGCCGACTTCTGGACCCTGCACGCCGAACCGGCGATCGGTCTGCGCCGGCTGGTCGTCTCCGACGGGCCGGCCGGTGTGCGGGGCCGGACCTGGGACGAGCGCGACCCCTCGGCCAACGTGCCCTCCCCCACGACGCTGGCCGCCACCTGGGACGAGACCCGCGTCGAGCGCCTTGGCCGGTTGCTGGCCGCCGAGGCTCGCCGCAAGGGCGTCGACGTTCTGCTCGCGCCGACCGTCAACCTGCACCGCACCCCGTACGGCGGCCGGCATTTCGAGTGTTTCAGCGAGGATCCGGTGCTGACCGGCCGGATCGGCGCCGCCTACGTGCGCGGCCTGCAGTCGCAGGGTGTCGGGGCGACCGTGAAACACTTCGTGGCCAACGACTCCGAGACACAGCGCCACACCGTCGACGTGGTCGTCGACGAGCGCACGCTGCGCGAGCTGTACCTGGCGCCGTTCGAGACCATCGTGCGCGAGGCCGGCGTGTGGTCGGTGATGGCCGCCTACAACAGCGTCAACGGCCACACCATGACCGAATCCCCGCTGCTGCACCAGATCCTGCACCGGGAGTGGGGCTTCGACGGGCTCACCATGACCGACTGGTACGCCGGCCGCACCCTGGCCGGCGCCACCGCCGGGCTCGACCTGATCATGCCCGGCCCCGCCGGACCGTGGGGCGAGGCTCTCATCGCCGCGGTCCGCGCCGGTGAGATCGACGAAGCGCTGGTCGATGACAAGGTGCTGCGCCTGCTGCGGCTGGCCGCCCGGGTCGGCGCACTGGACGGCGTTCCCGGTGTCCCGGCCCGACCCTGGACGCCCGAGGAGATCTCCGCCGAGCTCCGCGCGAGCGCGGCGGCCGGGTTCGTCCTGGCCCGCAACGTTTCCGTGGCCGGCGCGCAACCGCTGCTGCCGCTGGACGTCGCCCGGCTGCGCCGGGTAGCCGTGCTGGGCGCCAACGCCGCGGTCGCGCGCACCCTCGGCGGCGGCAGCGCGACCGTCTTCCCGCCCTACACGATCTCGCCGCTGGACGGTCTCCGCGCCGCTCTCGGTCCCGACGTCACCGTGGAGTACGGACGCGGCGGCCGGATCAGCGCCCGCGTGCCGGTCGCCGACCCGGCCCTGCTGCGCCGGCCCGACGGGCAACCCGGCGCTCGGATCCGGTTGCTCGCCGCCGACGGCACCGAACTCGGCACCCAGGACCGCGCCAGCGCCAGCTACAAATGGATGTCCTCGTTCGGTGCTGGCATCGCCATTTCCGACGTCGCCGAAATCGAGGTCCACACCCGGCTCCACCCACCTCGGCCCGGCCGGTACCTGGTCGGCGCCTCCGGGGTGGGCGCCTTCCGGCTGACCGTCGACGGCACGGTGGTCGCCGAGCACACCCTTGTCCTGCCGCCCGGCGCCGACTTCGTGGAAAGCGTCATGCGGCCGCCGCAGCTCATCGCGCCCGTCGACCTGTCCGGCGGTTCGCCCGCCGACCTCGTGGTGCGCTACGTCCCGGCCAGCGCCACCGGTCTCGGTGCCGCCACCGTCGAGGCGGTCACCTTCCAGCTCAACGCCGACCGCGACAGCGACGACGACACGGAACTCGCCGAAGCCGCCGCCCTCGCCGCCGATGCCGACCTCGTCGTGGTCGTGGTCGGCACCACCGAGGAGGTGGAAAGCGAAGGATTCGACCGCACCACCCTGGCTCTGCCCGGCCGGCAGGACGAACTCGTCGCCCTGGTCGCCGCCGCCAACCCCCGAACCGTCGTGATCGCCAACAGCGGCGCACCGGTCCTGCTCCCCTGGGCGGACGACATCCCCGCCATCCTGCTCACCTGGTTTCCCGGCCAGGAGTTCGGCAGCGCCCTCGCCGACGTGCTCACCGGGGTCACCGAACCTGGCGGGCGACTTCCGGTCACCTGGCCCGCCGACGAACACGACCTGCCCACGACCACTCCGGTGGACGCGACCCTGCGCTACACCGAAGGCCTCGACATCGGCCACCGGCACTACGACGCCACCGCCCGAACCCCGCTGTTCCCGTTCGGACACGGCCTCGGCTACACCACCTGGCACTACCTCGCCGCCCGGCCCACCCCCACCGGCCTCACCGTCCGCCTGCGCAACACCGGCAGCCGGGCGGGATCGGAAACCATCCAGGTCTACGCCAGCAAACCGGACACCACCATCTCCCGCCCGCCCCGCTGGCTGGTCGCCTGGACCATCGTCACCGCCCGACCCGGCGAGGAAGCCACCGCCGACATTTCCCTCCCCGCCCGGTCCTTCCAACACTGGGCCGGCGGAGGATGGCACACCGAACCCGGTACCTACCTGCTCCACATCGGACACTCAAGCCGCGAACTGCCGATCACCGTGGAAACATCGCCATAGCGGCCACGGCAGCCCGGGAACGGACCCGGTCGTTACGCGGCTCCGCGAGCATTGCGAGCCGGTGTGGTCGGGTCAGTCGTCCGGCCAGGCCCCGGTGAGCTTGCGGTAGCCGACCGCGCCGCCACGGTCGATCGCGGCCTTGACCAGTCCGAAGACCGCTCCCTGGATCATGGCGGCGATGAGCACCTCACGCCAGGTGAAGTCCCGGTCGGTGGCCTGCGGCGGCTCCGGCTCGCCGGTGCTGAGCTGCCAGACCTTCTTGAACAGCAGGCTGGCCAATAGTCCACCGAGCACGCCGAACAGCATGCCGAGCGGCTTGTAGAGCAGTTTGTGCATCGCGACCTCCTTGGTCTGAGAGCACGGATACCCGCAGCCGACCGGAGCCATGCCGGCCGCTGACGTTTTGCCGCGCCGGTCACCGGGCACCCCTCCGCCGGAGGAACCGACATGAGCACAGAGGACAAGTTTCAGGGCAAGGCCGACGAGGTCAAGGGCAAGATCAAGGAAACAGCGGGCCGGGCGACCGACGATGAAGAGTTGGAAGCCGAAGGTACCGCGGAGAAGGCCAAGGGCAACCTCAAGCAGGCCGTGGAAAAGGTCAAGGACGCCTTCAAGGACTGACACCATCCATCCAGGGGCCGGGCACGAATGCCCGGCCCCTCCTCATGTCCACAGAGGAGTGGCGGCCCGGCCGGTAACCCCGTCTCCCTCGATTCGGTTACCCGCTCCCATTCTCGTTTAGTGCTCCAGGCCGGGGGAACGTCTAACTCCTGGGAACGAGATGGCGGAGGTGTGGGATGAAGGCGGTCACCTGGCACGGTAAGCGGGACGTGAGGGTGGACACGGTGCCGGATCCGATCATCAAGGAGTCGACCGATGTGATCGTACGGGTCACCTCGACCGGTATCTGCGGGTCGGACCTGCACCTCTACGAACTGTTCGGCCCGTTCCTCGACGAGGGCGACATCCTGGGTCACGAGCCGATGGGCGTGGTGCAGGAGGTCGGGTCCGGGGTGACCGCGGTGAAACCGGGAGACCGGGTGGTCGTGCCGTTCAACATCTCCTGCGGCACCTGCTTCATGTGCGGGCAGGGCCTCCAGTCGCAGTGCGAGACGACGCAGGTGCGGGAGACCGGCATGGGGGCGAGTCTGTTCGGCTATACCAAGCTCTACGGGCAGGTGCCGGGCGGGCAGGCGGAGTACCTGCGGGTACCGTTCGGCAACACGTTGCCGATCAAGGTGCCGGACGGTCCGCCGGACGACCGGTTCGTCTACCTCTCCGACGTGCTGCCCACGGCGTGGCAGGCGGTCGAGTACGCCGGGATCCCGGCCGGGGGCAGCGTGGCGGTGCTCGGCCTCGGTCCGATCGGCGAGATGTCCGCGCGGGTCGCGCTGCATCGCGGCGCCGGTCAGGTGATCGGCGTCGACCTGGTTGCCGAGCGGCTCGCCCGGGCGCGGGACCGCGGGGTGCACACCCTGGACCTGCGCGAGCATCCCAACGACATGGCCGAGGTGATCCGTGATGCGACCGGCGGCCGCGGACCGGACGCGGTGATCGACGCGGTCGGCATGGAGGCGCACGGTGCACCCGCGGCCCGGATCGCGCAGGGGGTGACCGCGCTGCTGCCCGACCCGCTGGCCGCGAACCTCATGCGCCGGGCCGGAATCGACCGGCTGCACGCCCTGCGGCTGGCCATCGAGACCGTCCGCCGCGGCGGCACCATCTCGATCATCGGGGTATACGGCGGCATGCTCGACCCGCTACCCATGATGACGTTGTTCGACAAGCAGATCCAACTGCGCATGGGCCAAGCCAACGTCTGGCGCTGGATCCCGGAAATCCTCCCCCTGCTGACCGACGAGGACCCCCTCGGCACCGAGTCGTTCGCCACCCACCACCTGCCCCTCGACTCCGCGCCACAGGCCTACGAGACCTTCCAGAAGAAGCAGGACAGCATGATCAAAGTCGTGCTGCAACCCTGACCGGACAAGGGGATCGCGCCATGAACAACGCCACAGAGCGGCCGCTCGCGATCGTGACCGGAGCGTCCAGCGGAATCGGCTATGAGCTGGCCAAGCAGTTCGCCAGCAACGGCTTCGATCTGGTCGTGGCCGCCGAGGACGCCCGAATCACCGACGTGGCAATGGATTTCCAGGCGCTGGGCGCGCGGGTCGGGGCCGTGCGGGCCGACCTCACCACCGCCGAGGGTGTCGAACTGGTCTTCTCGCGTGCGGCCAAGACCGGACGACCGGTGAACGCGGTAGCGATCAACGCCGGGGTCGGGGTGGGCGGGCCGTTCGCCGAGACCTCACTCGAGGCGGATCTGGGCGTGGTCGACCTGAACGTGCGTTCGTCGGTACACCTGGCCAAGCTCGCCGTGCGGGACATGGTGCGCCACGGGGCCGGACGAATCCTGATCACCTCGTCGATCGCGGCGACCCAGCCGGGCCCGTTCGAAGCCACCTACGCGGCATCCAAGGCCTTCCTGCTGTCGTTCGCCGAGGCGCTGCGCGCGGAACTGAAGGACCGTGGGATCACCGTGACCGCGCTGATGCCCGGCCCGACCGACACCGAGTTCTTCGAGCGCGCCGGCCTCGAGGACACCAAGCTCGGCGCGGCCAAGAAGGACGATCCGGCGCAGGTCGCCAAGGAGGGGTTCGAGGCGCTGATGCGCGGCAAGGACCACGTGGTGACCGGCTCGCTGAAGAACAAGCTGATGGCCGGGGCGGCCAAGGTGCTACCGGAGGCGGTCAAGGCCCAGGCACACCGCCGCATGTCCGAGCCGGGCTCGGCCCAGGGTTAGCCACTGGTCAACGGGTCACCGCGCCGGCGCCGGGGTACGGTTGGGAGGTTCTTGGCGTGGGCCGGGACCCCGCTGCGTCCGGACACATCTCGGCGTGGCGGAGGTCATCGTGGTCCACAGGATCGTGGCTACCTGGGCAATCGCGGGTTGCGGTGGTCGACGGTGATGGGTTTGTCGGGTCGACCCGAGCCGCTGGATGAGGTCCGCGCCACGATTCGGGCGGCGCTGCTCGATCAGGCGGGTGGCAGCAATGTGGTGGGGCGGTTGTGTCGGGTCTGTATCGAGTTGATTCCGGTGGACGGCGCGTCGGTGTCGGTGATGACCGATGGGAACAACCGGGAGGTGGTCTATGCCAGTGACGAGGTGATCGGCCATGTCGAGGCGGTGCAGTTCAGTCTTGGTGAGGGGCCGTGTTTCGAGGCGTTTCAGTCCCGCCGGCCGGTGTTGGTGCCGGATCTGGCTGCGGTGGCGGCGCCGTCGTGGCCGTTGTTCGCCGCGGAGTTGATTGACTGGCCGGTGGGTGCGATCTTTGCTTTTCCGTTGCAGACCGGCGCGGTGCGGATCGGGGCGATGGATCTGTACCGGCGTCAGCCGGGTTGGCTTAGCGCTGAGCAGATCGCCATCGCGTTGTATGCGGTGGATGTCGCCACGGTGGTGTTGCTCGGGTCGTATACCGGTTCGCCGGAGGGGTCCATCGCCGGTTGGGTCGACTTCCCGCTGCGCCGGGGTCAGGTGCATCAGGCGACCGGGATGGTGATGGCGGCGTTGCGGATCCCGGCGGAGCAGGCGCTGGTGCGGTTGCGTGGGTTCGCCTTCGCCGCGGGCCGGTTGGTCGATGAGGTGGCCGATGACCTGGTGGCCCGCCGGTTGTCTCCGTTCGACCTGGACGGCTGAGGTGTGCGGAGGGGTTTACCCTCGGGTGGCAGATGGATGGGAGCGGGCGATTGAGCGGTAGCGGATCTGCCGGTGCGCAGCGGGAGTCACGGCTGCTGGAGGCGTTCGTGCAGTTGGCCGACACGCTGGTCGACGACTACGACGTGGTCGATCTGCTGCATCAGCTGGCCCAGCATTGTGTGCGGATTCTGCAGGTCGATGCCGCCGGGCTGCTGCTGTCCACCCAGCGGCCGGGCGGGGACCTGCAGGTCATCGCCTCCTCCACGGAGCAGACCCGGCTGCTGGAGCTGTTCGAGGTACAGACCAACGAGGGCCCGTGCCTGGACTGTGTCCGCACCGGCGAGCCGATCCTCATGCCCGATCTGACCCTGGCCACCCACCGCTGGCCGCACTTCGCCCCCCAAGCCCTGCGGGAGGGGTTTTCCCGGGTGCACGCGGTGCCGCTGCGCCTCCGCGGGCAAACCATCGGCGCGTTGAACCTGTTCGGCCACGACGCCGGCGCACTACCCGACCAGGACCTCCTCGTCGCCCAGGCGCTGGCCGACACCGCCACCATCGGCATCCTGCAGGAACGGGCCGTGCGCCGCGGCGAGATCCTCACCGAGCAACTGGAAACCGCACTGCACAGCCGAATCGCCATCGAACAGGCCAAGGGCGTGCTCGCCCAGGCCGGCAGCCTCGACATGGACCAAGCCTTCCAAGCCCTACGCAACTACGCCCGCAGCCACAACGCCCGGCTCAGCGACACCGCCCAGCACATCGTCACCGGCACCCTCGAACCCGACCAAATCCTCACCCCATCCCCC
>NZ_DASUCC010000029.1:0-30453 GCF_035762905.1 Actinophytocola sp. | reverse complement strand
TGGATGTGTTGCGTGGTGGGGGATCGCTGGACCGGGTGGATGTGGTGCAGCCGGTGTTGTGGGGGGTGATGGTTTCTCTTGCCGAGTTGTGGGGATCGGTGGGGGTTTCGCCGGCTGCGGTGGTGGGGCATTCGCAGGGGGAGATCGCGGCGGCGTGTGTGGCGGGGGTGTTGAGTCTTTCGGATGGGGCGCGGGTGGTGGCGCTGCGGGCACGCGCCATTGCCGAGGTGTTGTCGGGTCATGGGGGGATGGTTTCCCTTGCGGTGTCGCGGGATGACGCGGCGGAGCTGATCGGGCCGTGGGGTGCGGCGTTGTCGGTGGCGGCGGTGAACGGGCCGTTGTCCACGGTGATCTCCGGTGATGTGGCGGCGGTGGACGAGTTGCTGGCCGTGTGTGCCGAGCGGGAGGTGCGGGCCAAGCGGATTCCGGTGGACTACGCCTCGCATTCGGTTCAGGTGGACCGAATTCAGGATCGGTTGCTGGCGGAGTTGGCCGGGATCGAGCCGCGGGCGGGTTCGGTGCCGTTCTACTCGGCGGTGACCGGGCGGATCGCCGAGGGTGACACGCTGGACGCGGCGTACTGGGTGGACAACCTGCGGCACACCGTGCTGTTCGAGCCGGCGACGCTGGGGCTGGCCGAGGGCGGGCTCGTGACCTTCCTGGAGGTGAGCCCGCACCCGGTGCTGACCGGGGGGATCACCGAAACCCTTGACGCGGCGGGGATCTCCGGCACGGTGTTGCACACCCTCCGCAAGGACGCCGGGGACCGGCGGCGGTGGTTCGCGGCGCTGGCCGAGGCGCACGTGCACGGCGTCGAGGTGGGTTGGCGCGCGGTGCTGGAGCCGGACGGCGGGCGGGTCGTGGAGCTGCCGACCTACGCCTTCCAGCGTCAGCACTACTGGATGACGGCGGAGCCCGGCGCGGGGGTTGACGCGGCCGATCCGGCCGAGGCGCGGTTCTGGGCGGCCGTGGAGCGGGAGGACCTCGGCGAGGTGGCCGGCACGCTCCGGCTGGACTCCGAGGTGGGGCTGGACACCGTGCTGCCGGCGCTGTCGTCGTGGCGCCGGGGCCGGCGCGACAGGTCCACAGTGGACTCGTGGCGGTATCAGGTGCGGTGGCGGCCGGTGCTGGAGAGCGCCGCGCCGCTGACCGGAACCTGGCTGCTCGTGCACACCGGGGCCGGCCCGGTGCGGGACTGCGCCCGGGCGTTGCGGGCACACGGCGCCGAGGTGGCCGAGGTGCTGCTCGGCGCGGATGAGCTGGACCGCTGGACGCTGACCGAGCGGATCGACGATGCCGTCGCGCTGGCCGAACCGGCCGTTGCCGGGGTGCTCTCGCTGGTCGCGCTGGAGGTGCGGCCGCACCGGGACGACCCGGCGGTGCCGGTCGGCACCGGGGCGACGGTCGCCCTGATCCAGGCGCTCGCCGACCTCGAGCTGACCGTGCCGTTGTGGTGCGGCACCAGCGGCGCGGTCTGCACCGGCCGCTCGGACCTGCCGGGCGACCCGGTGCAGGCGCTGGTCTGGGGACTGGGGCGGGTGGCGGCGCTGGAGCACCCGGGGTTGTGGGGCGGGCTGGTCGACCTGCCAGAGCCGCTCGACGAGCGGGCCGGCGCGCGGCTGGCCGGCGTGCTGACCGGCGCCGAGGACCAGGTCGCCGTGCGGGCGTCCGGCGTGTTCGCCAGACGGCTCGCCCGCGCGGGCGCGGCCGGGCCGGACGTGGCCGGGTGGCGACCGAGCGGCCCGGTGCTGATCACCGGCGGCACCGGTGCGCTCGGCGCGCGGGTGGCCCGGTGGCTCGCCGGCCGGGGCGCCACCGAGCTGGTGTTGACCAGCCGGGCCGGGCCGGCCGCACCGGGCGCGGCCGAGCTGGTCGCCGAACTGGCCGGGCTCGGCGTGGCCGCGATCGTGGCCGCCTGCGACATCGCCGACCGGGACGCGGTGGCCGCGCTGCTGGCCGAGCACCCGGTGACCGCCGTGGTGCACGCGGCCGGCGTCGACCAGCCCGCGCCGCTGACCGAGCTGGAGATCACCGACCTGGCCGACGGGATCCGGGCCAAGGTGCTCGGCGCGTCGCACCTGGACGAGCTGCTCGGCGACGGGCTGGACGCGTTCGTGCTGTTCTCCTCGATCAGCGGGGTGTGGGGCAGCGGCAACCAGGCGTCCTACGCGGCGGCCAACGCGTTCCTGGACGCGCTGGCCGAACATCGCCGGGCCCGTGGCCGGGTGGCCACCTCGATCTCCTGGGGAATGTGGGCCGACGCCGGGATGGCCGCCAGGGGCGGCGCCGACGAGTACCTGCGCCGCCGCGGCCTGCTGCCGATGCGGCCGGAACTGGCGGTGGCCGCACTGGGTGCCGCGGTGGACCGCGGCGAGACCTGCGTGACCGTCGCCGACCTGGACTGGGAGCGGTTCGCGGCGGCGTTCACCTCGGGCCGGCCCAGCCCGCTGCTCGGCGAGCTGCCCGAGGTCGCGCTGGCGCTGGCCGAGACCGCGGCCGAGACCGCCGCCGACGGCCCGGGTCTGGCGGCCGAGCTGGCCGGGGTGGCCGCGGCCGAGCGGGCGCACCTGGTGCTGGAGCTGGTCCGCCGGCAGACCGCCGCGGTGCTCGGTTACCCGGACGTGGCGGCGGTCGAGGCCGACCGGCCGTTCAAGGATCTGGGGCTGGACTCGCTGACCGCGGTCGAGGTACGCAACCGGGTGGCCGGCGCCGCCGGCGTGCGCCTGCCGGTGACGCTGCTGTTCGACTACCCGACACCGCGCGCGGTGGGCCGGTTCCTGCTGGAGACGCTGACCGGCGCCGCGACCGGCGCCGAGGCGGCGCCGCCCACGCCCGCGGTCCCGGCCGGTGCCATCGACGAGCCGATCGCGATCGTGGCGATGAGCTGCCGCTACCCCGGCGGGGTGGGTTCCCCGGAAGAGCTGTGGGAGCTGGTGGCCACCGGCACCGACGGCATCGCCGCGTTCCCCACCGACCGCGGCTGGGACCTCTCCGCCGCCCCCGGCGGTTACACGCCGGAGGGCGGCTTCCTCTACGACGCCACCACGTTCGACGCCGGGCTGTTCGGCATCTCGCCGCGCGAGGCGGTCGCGATGGACCCGCAGCAGCGGCTGCTGCTCGAGGCGTCCTGGGAGGTGCTGGAACGGGCCGGCATCGACCCGCACGCGCTGCGCGGCACCCCGACCGGCGTGTTCGTCGGCGCCTCCACGTCCGGCTACGGCGTCGGCCTGCGGCTGGCCGCCGGCCTGGAGGGCCACTACATCACCGGCACGTCGGCCAGCGTGATGTCCGGCCGGATCGCCTACTCGTTCGGCCTCGAGGGCCCGGCGGTCACCGTGGACACCGCGTGCTCGTCCTCGCTGGTGGCGTTGCACCTGGCGATGCGCGCGTTGCGGGCCGGCGAGTGCGACCGGGCGCTGGTGGCCGGGGTGGCGCTGATGACCAGTCCGGACATCTTCGCCGAGTTCAGCACCCAGAAGGGGCTGGCCGCCGACGGGCGGTGCAAGTCGTTCGCCGCCGCCGCCGACGGGACCGGCTGGGGTGAGGGCGTCGGGGTGCTGCTGGTGCAGCGGCTGTCCGACGCGCGGCGTGCCGGGCACCGGATCCTCGCCGTGGTGCGGGGATCGGCGGTCAACCAGGACGGCGCCTCCAACGGCCTGACCGCGCCGAACGGCCCGGCCCAGCAACGGGTGATCCGCGCCGCCCTGCGCGACGCCGGACTCGAACCGTCCGATGTGGACACCGTGGAGGGGCACGGGACGGCGACCACGCTCGGCGACCCGATCGAGGCCACCGCGCTGCTGGGCACCTACGGGCAGGACCGGGACACCCCGCTGTGGCTGGGCTCGCTGAAGTCCAACATCGGGCACACCCAGGCGGCGTCCGGGGTGGCCGGTGTGATCAAGATGGTGCAGGCGATCCGGCACGCGACGCTGCCGAAGACGCTGCACGTGGACGAGCCGACGCCGCACGTGGACTGGTCGGCCGGGGCGGTGTCGCTGCTGACCGAGTCCCGGCCGTGGCCGGACGCCGGGCGCCCGCGCCGGGCCGGGGTGTCCTCGTTCGGGGTGAGCGGCACCAACGCGCACGTGATCATCGAGGAGTACTGTGCGCCGGCCGAGACCCTGGTGGAAACCCGGGCCGCCGGCCCGCAGCCGCCCGCGGTGCTGGCCTGGCCGGTCTCGGCGCGGACCGCCGAGGGGCTGCGGGCCCAGTGCGCCGCGCTGCTGGCCCATCTGCGCGGGGTGACCGATCCCGCCGTGGATCTGGCGTACTCGCTTGCGGCCGGGCGGGCCGATCTCGAGCACCGGGCGGTGGTGCTGGCCGGCGATCCCGCCGAGGCGCTGGCCGCGCTGGCGCGGGGGGAGTTGCCGACGGCGGCGGTGCGCGGCACCGTCCACGATGGACGGCTGGCGTTCCTGTTCACCGGCCAGGGCTCGCAGCGGGTCGGTATGGGCGCCGAGCTGTACCGGGCGTTCCCGGTGTTCGCCGACGCCCTCGACGCGGTGTGCGCGCGGTTCGACCTGGACCGGCCGCTACGCGAGGTGATGTTCGGCGAGCCGGAGTTGCTCGACCAGACCATGTACACCCAGGCCGGGTTGTTCGCGTTCGAGGTGGCGCTGTTCCGGCTGTTGGAGTCCTGGGGGGTGACTCCGGACTTCCTGTTGGGTCATTCCATCGGTGAGTTGGCTGCCACATATGTGGCAGGTGTCTGGTCCTTGGACGATGCCATCACCTTGGTGGCTGCCCGTGGGCGGTTGATGCAGAAGCTGCCGACAGGTGGCGGGATGCTGTCCATACATGCGACAGAAGACGAGGTTGTAGACACGATCCGCGGACGTGAACAGCGGGTGAGCATCGCCGCGGTCAACGGGCCGACCTCGATCGTGATCTCAGGTGACGCCGAGGTGATCGAGGAACTGGCGCCGCGGTGGGCCAAGACCAAGCGGCTGACCGTGTCGCATGCGTTCCACTCGCCGCACATGAACCCGATGCTGGCCGAGTTCCGCGCCGTGGCCGAAACCCTGACCTACCACCCGCCCCGACTCCCGGTGATCTCCTCCGGTGACATCACCGACCCCGAGCACTGGGTGCGGCACGTGCGGGATGCGGTGCGGTTCGGCGATGGCGTGAACTCGTTGCGGGAACAGGGGGTGACCCGGTTCCTGGAGTTGGGGCCCGATGGCGTGCTCTCGGCACTGGTGCCGGACGGGGCGGCCGTTCCGGTCTGCCGGTCCGGCCGGGACGAGACCGCCACCCTGCTGCGCGCGCTGGCCACCGCGTACGTGCACGGCCACACGCCGGACTGGGCCGGGCTGCTCGCCGGGTTCGGCGGCCGACGGGTCGACCTGCCAACCTATGCCTTCCAGCGCCAGCGGTACTGGCTGGACGCGGTCGCCGCCCCGCCGGAGGCAGGGGGCACCGACCCGGCGGGCGAGTCCCGGTTCTGGGCCGCGGTCGAGGAACAGGATCTGGACGGCATCGCGCGGGCGCTGCGACTGGCCGACCAGGACGCGCTGCGGGCCGTGCTGCCGGCGCTGTCCGCCTGGCGGCTCGGCCGGCGTGCGCAGTCCACCGTGGACGGATGGCGGTACCGGGCCGGCTGGGCGCCGGTTGCCGACCCGCCGCGCGGCTCGCTCACCGGAACCTGGCTCGCCGTGCTGCCGGCAGGGCTGGCCGAAGCCCCGGTGCTCGAGGCGCTGCGCGAGGGCGGTGCCGAGGTCCGCGAGCTGGTGCTCGGCCCGGCCGACACCGATCCCTGGCAGGTGGCGCACCGGCTGCACGAGACGGCGCCCGGCGGGCTCGCCGGGGTGCTGTCGCTGCTCGGGCTGGACGAGACCGACCACCCCGGCTACCCGTCGCTGCCGGTCGGGTTGGCCGCGACCGTGGTGCTGCTCAAGGCGCTCGACGCCGGGCGGATCGAGGCGCCGGTGTGGGCGATCACCCGGGGCGCCGTCGCGGTCGGCCGGTCCGACCGGCTGCCCGGCGCGGCGCAGGCCCAGCTCTGGGGCCTCGGCCGGGTGGCCGCGCTGGAGTTCCCGCGCCGCTGGGGCGGGCTGATCGACCTGCCGGAGACCCTGGACGGCCGGGCCCGGTCCCGGCTGGCCGGCGTGCTCACCGGGACCGAGGACCAGGTCGCGCTGCGCGGCTCCGGGGTGTTCGCCAGGAGACTGGCCCGGGTGCCGGTGACCGGCGGCCCGGCGCGGCCGTGGCGGCCGGCCGGCCCGGTGCTGATCACCGGCGGCACCGGCGCGCTCGGCGGCCGGGTGGCCCGGCTGCTCGCCGAACGCGGCGCGCGGCGGCTGGTCCTGGTCAGCAGGCGGGGTCCGGACGCACCGGGTGCCGACGAGCTCCGCGCCGAGCTGGCCGAGCTCGGCGCCACCGCGACGATCGTGGCCTGCGACGTCGCCGACCGGACGGAGCTGGCCGCCCTGCTGGCCGAGCACCCGGTCACCGCCGTCGTGCACACCGCGGGCGTGGTGGACTCCGTGCCGTTGGGCGACACCGGGCTGGCCGAGGTCGCCGGGGTGCTGCGGGCCAAGGTGACCGGCGCGGCGCTGCTGGACGAGCTGCTGGCCGACGTCCGGCTCGAGGCGTTCGTGACCTTCTCCTCCATCGCCGGAACCTGGGGCAGCGGCGGGCAGGCGGCCTACGCCGCCGCCAACGCCTTCCTCGACGCGCTGGTCGAGCGCCGCCGGTCGGCAGGGCGTGCCGGCACCTCGATCGCCTGGGGCCCGTGGGCCGACGCCGGGATGCTGGTGGCCGAGGACGCCGAGGACTACCTGGCCCGCCGCGGCCTGACCGCGATGGACCCGGAGCTGGCGGTCCGGGCGTTCGCCGACGCCGTGGACCACGACCTCGGCTGCGTCACGGTCGCGGACGTGGACTGGGCGCGGTTCGCCGTGGCGTTCACCTCCGCCCGGCCCAGCCCGCTGATCGGCGACCTGCCGGAGGTCGGCACGGCGCTCGCCGCCCCGGCCGGCCCGGCCGGCGAGCGGCCCGGATCGGTCGAGCTGCTCGACCGGCTGGGCGCCGGCACCGCCGCCGAGCGGGACCGGATCCTGCTCGAGCTGGTCCGCTCCGGCGCCGCCGAGACGTTGGGACACACCGAGGTCGACCCGATCGAACCGGGCCGGCCGTTCAAGGACCTCGGCTTCGACTCGCTGACCGCCGTTGAGCTGCGCGACCGGCTGGCCGAGTGCACCGGCCTCGGCCTGCCGGCCACCCTGGTGTTCGACCACCCGACCGCGACCGCACTGGCCGCCCACCTGGCCGAGCTGCTCGGTGTGGCCGAGGTCGCCGACGCACCGGAGACCGGTGCGCCGGTGGCCACCGGCGACGACCCGATCGCGATCATCGGCATGAGCTGCCGGTACCCCGGCAGGGTCGGCTCGCCGGAGGACCTGTGGGACCTGGTGGCCGCTGGCGGCGACGGCATCGGACCGTTCCCGACCGACCGAGGCTGGTACCTCGACGGGCTCTACGACCCGGATCCGGACAACCCGGCCAGCTCGCACGCGCACGAGGGCGGTTTCGTCCACGACGCCAGCGCGTTCGACGCCGCCCTGTTCGGGATCTCCCCGCGCGAGGCGGTCGCGATGGACCCGCAGCAGCGGCTGCTGCTCGAGGCGTCCTGGGAAGCATTCGAGCGGGCCGGGATCGACCCGCTTTCCTTGCGCGGCAACCGGACCGGCGTGTTCGCCGGCACCAACAGCCACGACTACCTGTCCGTGCTGGCCGACGCGGCGGACGGCAGCGAGGGCTACCTCGCCACCGGCAGCTCGGCGAGCGTGATCTCCGGCCGGGTGGCCTACACGTTCGGCCTCGAGGGGCCGGCGGTCACCGTGGACACCGCCTGCTCGTCCTCCCTGGTGGCGCTGCACCTGGCGATCCAGGCGCTGCGCGCGGGCGAGTGCACGATGGCGCTGGCCGGCGGCGTCGTGGTGATGGCGACGCCCGGCATCTTCACCGAGTTCAGCCGGCAGAACGGGGTCGCCGCGGACGGCCGGTGCAAATCGTTCGCCGCCGCGGCGGACGGCACCGGCTGGGGCGAGGGCGTCGGCGTGCTGCTGGTCGAGCGGCTGTCCGACGCGCACCGCAACGGCCACCGGGTGCTCGCCGTGGTGCGCGGATCCGCGGTGAACCAGGACGGCGCGTCCAACGGGCTGACCGCGCCGAACGGCCCGGCCCAGCAGCGGGTGATCCGCGCGGCGTTGGCCGGCGCCGGCCTGGCACCGTCCGATGTGGACGCGGTGGAGGCGCACGGCACCGGGACCCGGCTCGGCGACCCGATCGAGGCCGCCGCGATCCTGGCCACCTACGGGCAGGACCGGGAGACCCCGCTGCTGCTCGGCTCGATCAAGTCCAACATCGGGCACACCCAGGCGGCGTCCGGGGTGGCCGGTGTGATCAAGATGGTGCAGGCGATCCGGCACGGGATGCTGCCGGCCACCCTGCACGTGGACGCCCCGACCCCGGAGGTCGACTGGACGGCCGGCGCGGTGGAACTGCTCACCGAGGCGCGGCCGTGGCCGGACGCCGGGCGCCCGCGCCGGGCCGCGGTGTCGTCGTTCGGGGTGAGCGGCACCAACGCGCACGTGATCATCGAGCAGGCCCCGGCACCGGCCGACGGGCCGGCAGGCGGGCGGCCGGACGCGCCGGTCGTGACCCCCGGGTCCGTCGTGCCGTGGCTGGTGTCGGCGAACTCGGCGGAATCGTTGCGGGGTCAGGCGGAGCGCTTGCTGTCCGGTGTGGACGGTGCGGAGCCGGTGGACGTGGCGTGGTCGCTGGCCACCGGGCGGGCCGCGCTGGCGCACCGCGCCGTGGTCGTCGGTGCCGGACTCGCGGAGCTGCGCGGCGGGCTGGCCGGCCTGATGGCGGGGGAGCCGGCGCCGGGTGTGGTGTCCGGTGTGGCCCGGCCGTCGTCCGGTGTGGTGTTCGTGTTCCCGGGGCAGGGTTCGCAGTGGGTGGGGATGGCCGCCGAGCTGCTGGAGTCCTCGGAGGTGTTCCGGGCGCGGCTGGAGGAGTGCGAGCGGGCGCTGGGCGAGTTCGTGGACTGGTCGTTGCTGGATGTGTTGCGGGGCAAGGGATCGCTGGACCGAGTGGACGTGGTGCAGCCGGTGTTGTGGGCGGTGCTGGTGTCCCTGGCCGAGCTGTGGCGGTCGGTGGGGGTGTCGCCTGCCGCGGTGGTGGGGCATTCGCAGGGGGAGATCGCCGCGGCGCGTGTTGCCGGGGTGCTGAGTCTTTCCGACGGGGCCCGGGTGGTGGCGCTGCGGGCGCGGGCCATCGCCGAGGAACTGTCCGGGCACGGCGGCATGGTTTCCCTTGCCTTGTCCCAGGATGACGTGTCGGAGCTGATCGCGCCGTGGGGCGAGGCGCTTTCGGTGGCGGCGGTGAACGGGCCGTTGTCCACTGTGGTCTCGGGCGAGGTCGCCGCGCTGGACGAGTTGCTGGCGCTGTGTGCCGAGCGGGAGCTGCGGGCCAAGCGGATTCCGGTGGACTACGCCTCGCATTCGGTTCAGGTGGACCGAATTCGGGATCGGTTGCTGGCGGAGTTGGCCGGTATCGAGCCGCGGGCGGGCTCGGTGCCGTTCCACTCGGCGGTGACCGGCACCCGGGTGGACGGGACCCTGCTGGACGCGGCGTACTGGGTGGACAACCTGCGGCACACCGTGCTGTTCGAACCCGCCACCCGCACGCTGGCCGAGGACTTCACGACCTTCCTGGAGATCAGCCCGCACCCGGTGCTCACCGTGGGGATCAGCGAGACCCTGGACGCCGCCGGGCGGACCGGGGCCGTGCTGCACACGCTGCGCAAGGATGGCGGCGACCGGCGGCAGTGGCTCACCGCGCTGGCGCAGGCGCATGTGCACGGCCTGCCGGTGGACTGGGCCGGTGTGCTCGCCCCGCTCGGCGGACGCCGGATCGACCTGCCCGGCTACGCCTTCGAGCACCGGCGCTACTGGCCGCGGGCCGGCGGGGCGGCACTGCTCGGCGACCTGGTACCGCTGGCCGACGGGGCTGGCGCGGTGTGCACCGGGCGGATCTCGGTGGCCACCCACCCGTGGCTCGCCGACCACACGATCATGGGCGCGGTCGTGCTGCCCGGCACCGCGTTCGTGGATCTGGCGCTGCGCGCAGGCGAACCGCTCGGCTGCCCGGTGCTCGCGGAACTCACCCTGGAGACCCCGCTGGTGCTGCCCGAGCGGGCCGGCGTGCTGGTGCAGATCATCGCCGGTGCCCCGGATCCGGACGGGTGTCGGCCGCTGACCGTCCACTCGCGACCGGAGCGGGCCGACGCCGGCGAGCCGTGGACAAGGCACGCCACCGGCCGGCTCGCCGCCGCCGACCCGCCGGAACCGGTGGACCTGCTCGCCTGGCCGCCGGCCGCCGAACCGCTGCCGGTGGACGGGTACTACGCCGACCTGGCCGCCGCCGGCTACGCCTACGGTCCCGCGTTCCGCGGCCTGCGGGCGGCCTGGCGCACCGAAGGCGAGGTGTACGCCGAGGTCGCGCTGCCCGAGGAACTGCGCGCCGACGCCGCCTCGTTCGGGCTGCACCCCGCCGTGCTGGACGCCGCGCTGCACGCCGCCGGGCTCGGCGGCCTGCTCGGTGCGAGCGGGTCGGCGCTGCTGCCGTTCGCCTGGACCGGGGTCGCCCTGCACGCCACCGGCGCCGCCGTGCTGCGGGTGCGGCTCACCCCGCTCGGCCCGGACACCATCGAGGTCGCCGTCGCCGACGCCACCGGGGCCGCGGTGGCCACGGTCGGATCGCTGACCCTGCGCCCGGTCGCCGACATCGGCGCCGCCCCGGAACCGAACGCACTGTTCCAGGTGGACTGGACGGCGGCGGCCGAGCCGGTCGAGCCGGTCACCGGGCTGGTGGCCGTCGGCGACTACGACCCGGTCCTTGCCGAGGAGCTGACCGCCCGTACCGGCCCGGTCTCCTGGTATCCCGACCTGGACGCGCTCGCCGAGGCGGGGCCCGTGCCGGCCCTGGTGCTCCGGCCCGCCGCGCCGGCCCCGACCGCCCGCACGGCCACCCACGCGATGCTCGCCACCGCCCAGGAATGGCTGCGCGACGAGCGGTTCGCCGCCGCCCGGCTGGTCGTGCTGACCCGCGGCGCGGTGGCCACCCACCCCGGCGAGAACGTGCCGGACCTGGCCGGCGCCGCGGCGCACGGCCTGCTGCGCTCGGCCCAGTCCGAGCACCCGGACCGGTTCCAGCTCATCGACACCGACGGGCAGCCGGAGTCGTGGGGTGCGCTGCCGGCCGCGCTGGCCGCCGACGAGCCTCAACTGGCCGTGCGCGCCGGCCGGGTGCTCGCCCCCCGGCTGGTCCGGGCCGCCGCATCCGGGCTCACCGAACCGGCGGCCGGCGGACCCTGGCGGCTCGACGTGGCCGGTGCCGGCACGCTGGACGACCTGGCCCTGATCCCCGCGCCCGAGGCGGCGGCACCGCTGGCCGCCACCCAGGTCCGGCTGGCCGTGCGGGCGGCCGGGATCAACTTCCGCGACGTGGCCATCGCGCTCGGCATCGTGCCGGACCAGACGATCATGGGCACCGAGGGCGCCGGAGTGGTCCTCGAGGTCGGCGCCGAGGTGACCGACCTGGCCCCCGGCGACCGGGTGTTCGGCCTGCTCTCCGGCGGGTTCGCGCCGGTGGCCGTGACCGAGCGGGCGGCCCTGGCCCGGATGCGGCCACAGTGGACGTTCGCCGAGGCGGCGTCGGTGCCCACCGTGTTCCTCACCGCCTGGTACGGGCTGGTGGACCTGGCCGGCGTCGCGCCGGGGGAGTCGCTGCTGGTGCACGCGGCGGCCGGCGGCGTCGGCATGGCCGCGGTCCAGATCGGACAACACCTCGGGCTGGAGGTGTTCGGCACCGCCAGCGACGGCAAGCGGAACCTGCTGCGGTCCTGCGGCCTGGACGACGAGCACATCGCCTCGTCGAGGACGACCGAGTTCGAGCCGGCGTTCCGGGTGACGACCGGCGGGCGCGGCGTGGACGTGGTGCTCAACTCGCTGTCCGGCGAGCTGGTGGACGCCTCGCTGCGGCTGCTCGCCCCCGGCGGCCGGCTGATCGAGATGGGCAAGACCGACATCCGGGACGCCGCCGAGGTGGCGCTGGCCCACCCTGGCACCCGCTACCGGGCCTTCGACCTGGCCGAGGCCGGACCGGACCGGCTGGTCGCGATGCTCGAGGAGATCATGGCGCTGATCGACCGGGGCGCGCTGCGGCCGCTCCCGGTCACCGCGTGGGACCTGACCGAGGCCACCGAGGCGTTCCGGTTCATCGCCGCCGGCCGGCACGTCGGCAAGAACGTGCTCACGCTGCCGGCCGCACCGGACCCGGACGGCACCGTGCTGATCACCGGCGGCACCGGCCTGCTCGGCGGGTTGCTGGCCCGCCATCTGGTGGCCGAGCACGGCGTGCGGCACCTGCTGCTGGTGTCCCGCTCCGGCCCGGCCGCCGACGGCGCCGCCGAGCTGGTGGCCGACCTGGCCGAACTGGGCGGCACCGCCGAGGTGGTCGCCTGCGACGCCGCCGACCGGGACGCGCTGGCCGGACTGCTCACCGGACGCCGGCTGACCGGGGTGGTGCACGCGGCCGGCGTGCTGGACGACGGCGTGCTCGAGGCGATGACCCCGGACCGGGTGGACGCCGTGCTGACGCCCAAGATCGACGCCGCGATCAACCTGCACGAGCTGACCGCGCACGCCGACCTGGCCCTGTTCGTGCTGTTCTCCTCCGCCTCGGCGACGTTCGGCTCGCCCGGACAGGCGAACTACGCCGCCGCCAACGCCTTCCTGGACGCGCTGGCCCGGCACCGCCGGCACCGCGGCCTGCCCGCCACCTCGCTGGGTTGGGGCCTGTGGGCGCAGGCCAGCGCGATGACCGGGCACCTGTCCGGCGGCAACCTGACCCGGGCCACCATGGCCGGTGCCGCGCTGTCCACGACGGCGGGCCTGGCCCTGTTCGACGCCGCCCTGACCCTGCGCCGGGCCCACCTGGTGCCGGTCAACCTCGACCTGGCGGCGTTGCGCGCGCACGCCCGGCAGGCACCGGTCCCGGCGCTGTTCCGGGCGCTGGTGCGCGGCCCGGTCCGGCGCGCCGCCGCGAGCACCCCGGCCGGCGGGGTGTCGCTCGGCGACACGCTGGTCCGGCTGCCCGAGCCGGAGCAGCGCCGGATGCTGCTGGACCTGGTCCGCGGGCACGCCGCCGCCGTGCTCGGCCATCACACCCCGGACGCGGTCGGGCCGGACCGGCCGTTCAAGGAGGTCGGGTTCGACTCGCTGACCGCGGTCGAGCTGCGCAACCGGCTCACCGGCGCCATCGGCGAGCGGCTGCCGGCGACCCTGGTCTTCGACCACCCCACCCCGGACGAGCTGGCCGCGCACCTGCTCAGCCGGCTGCGCGGCGCGGCGCCGGCGCCGGCCGGCGGGGACCCGCTCGACGAGCTGGACCGGCTGGCCGGCCGGCTGGACGCCGCGCCGGCCGCCGACCTCGACCGGGACCGGCTGCGCGAGCTGGTCCGGCGGCTCACCCGCTTGGCCGCCGAGCCGGCCGCCGCGGTCGCCGCCGAGCTGGAAGCGGCCTCGGCCGACGACCTCTTCGACTTCATCGACAACACGCTCGGCGTGTCGTGAGTGAGGACCGGATGGCGAACGAAGCGAAGCTCCTGCAGTACCTCAAGCGGGTCACCACCGACCTGTCCGAGACCAGGCAGCGGCTGGCCCTTGTCGAGGCGCGGGAACCGGAGCCGATCGCGATCATCGGGATGAGCTGCCGCTATCCCGGTGACGCGGACACCCCGGAGGAGCTGTGGCGGCTGGTCGAGACCGGCCGGGACGCCATGACCGGCCTGCCGGACGGCCGCGGCTGGGACACCGAGGACGGCGACCGGCTGGGCATCGTCGGCGGGTTCGTCACCGGCGTCGAGCGGTTCGACGCGGCGCTGTTCGGGATCAGCCCGCGCGAGGCGCTGACCATGGACCCGCAGCAGCGCCTGGTGCTCGAGGCGGCCTGGGAGCTGTTCGAGCGGGCCGGAATCGACCCGACCTCGACCAGGGGCAGCGACACCGGGGTGTTCATCGGCGCCGGCGCGTCCAACTACGGCCTGCACGCCGACCTGCCCGAGGAGGCCGAGGGACACCTGCTGACCGGCAGCGCGGGCAGCGTGGTCTCCGGCCGGGTCTCCTACACCTTCGGCCTCAAGGGTCCGGCGATCACCACCGACACCGCGTGCTCCTCGTCGCTGGTCGCGCTGCACCTGGCCGCCCAGTCGCTGCGCGGTGGCGAGTGCGCGATGGCGCTGGCCGGGGGCGTCACCGTGATGGCCGGCCTGGCCCTGTTCGGCGAGTTCAGCCGGCAGGGCGGGCTGGCCGCCGACGGCCGGTGCAAGGCGTTCGCCGCCGCGGCCGACGGCACCGGCTGGGGCGAGGGCGTCGGCCTGCTGCTGCTGGAGCGGCTGTCCGACGCACAACGCAACGGGCACGAGGTGCTTGCCGTGCTGCGGGGCAGCGCGGTGAACTCCGACGGCGCGTCCAACGGGCTGACCGCGCCGAACGGTCCGTCGCAGGAGCGGGTGATCCGGTCCGCGCTGGCCAACGCCCGGCTCCGGCCGTCCGATGTGGACGCGGTGGAGGCGCACGGCACCGGAACGAGGCTCGGCGACCCGATCGAGGCGCAGGCGATCCTGGCCACCTACGGGCAGGACCGGGACCGCCCGCTGCTGCTCGGCTCGGTGAAGTCGAACATCGGCCACACCCAGGCCGCCGCCGGCGTGGCCGGGGTGATCAAGACGGTGCTGGCGCTGCGGGCCGGGGTGCTCCCGAAGACCCTGCACGTCGATGCGCCGACGCCCGAGGTGGACTGGACCGCAGGCGCGGTCGAGCTGCTGACCGAGCCGGTGCCGTGGCCGGACACCGGCCACCCGCGCCGGGCGGGAGTGTCCTCGTTCGGGATGAGCGGCACCAACGCGCACGTGATCCTGGAGGCCGCGCCGGCCGGCGCCGACGAGCCGGCCGATGCCGCCCCGGCCGGCCTGGAGCTGGTGCCCTGTCTGGTCTCTGCCCGCACCGCCGACGCGCTGCGGGCCCAGGCCGCGCGGCTGAGGTCCTTTGTGGACGAACAGGGCGAGCTGAGCCTGGCCGACCTCGGCGTCTCGCTGGCCACCACCCGGGCCGCGCTCGAGCACCGGGCTGTGCTGCTGGCCGGCGACCGGGCCGGGCTGCTGGCCGGGCTGGGCGAACTGGCCGCCGGCCGGACCGGACCCGGCGTGCTGCGCGGGGTGGCCGGCAGCGGGCGACTGGCGTTCCTGTTCACCGGCCAGGGGGCGCAGCGGGCGGGCATGGGCGCCGGTCTTTACCAGGCGTTCCCGGTGTTCGCCGAGGCGCTGGACGAGGTGTGCGCGCGGCTCGGCGCCGAGCTGGACCGTCCGGTGCGACCCGTGCTGTTCGGCGACCAAGAGTTGCTCAATGAGACTGTCTTCGCCCAGGCCGGCATCTTCGCCCTGGAGGTGGCGCTGTTCCGTCTGCTGGAGTCCTGGGGCATCACCCCGGATTACCTGCTCGGGCATTCGATCGGTGAGCTGGCTGCCACATATGTGGCTGGTGTCCTGTCCTTGGACGATGTCTGCATTCTTGTCGCTGCGCGCGGAAGGTTGATGCAGGCGTTGCCCGGCGGTGGGGCGATGCTGGCCGTGCAGGCGACCGAGGCCGAGGTGTCGGCTGCGATTGCCGGGCTCGAGGAGCGGGTGGGCATCGCGGCGGTCAACGGGCCGACCTCCATCGTGATCTCCGGCGACGCCGGGGTGATCGAGGAACTGGCGCCGCGCTGGGCGAAGACCAAGCGGCTGACCGTGTCGCACGCGTTCCACTCGCCGCACATGGACCCGATGCTGGCCGAGTTCCGCGCGATCGCGGAAACCCTGACCTACCAGCCGCCCCGGATCCCGGTGATCACCTCCGGTGACGTGACCGACCCCGAGTACTGGGTCCGCCACGTGCGCGAGGCGGTGCGGTTCGCCGACGGCGTGGCCACGCTGAAGACCAACGGGGTCAGCACGTTCCTCGAGCTGGGTCCGGACGGCGTGCTGTCGGCCATGGTCGACGGCGGGGTCGCGATCCCGGCGCTGCGTGCCGACCGGCCCGAGCCGGACGCCCTGCTCGGCGCGCTGGCCCGGCTGCACGTGGCCGGCCGGCGGATCGACTGGCCCGAGGTGTTCGTCCCGCTCGGCGGCCGGCGGATCGCCCTGCCCGGCTACGCGTTCGTGCGGGAGCCGTACTGGCTGGCCGAGCGCGACACCGGGACCGGGGCGCGCGCCGCCGACCCGGTGACGGAGGACTTCTGGCAGGCGGTCGAGTCCGGCGACGCCGACACGGTCGCGGCCACGCTGAACCTGCCGGCCGGCACCGACCTGAGTGCCGTGCTGCCCGCGCTCGGCGCCTGGCGCCGGGACAGCCGGCAGGCGTCCACGGTGGACTCCTGGCGCTACCGGGTCAGCTGGACGCCGCTGCCCACGACCGGCCCGGCCGGACCGCTCGGCACCTGGCTGCTGCTGGTGCCGGCCGGCGCCGGGCCGGAGCCGGCCGCCGACGCGCTGCGGGCGCACGGGGCCGAGGTGGTGGCGATCCCGGTCGAGCCGGACGCCGACCGGTGGTCGCTCGGCGCCGCGCTGCACGAGTCCACAGTGGACATCGAGGCGGTGGACGGGGTGCTGTCCCTGCTCGGCACCGTCGAGACCGCCCGGGCCGAGGCGCCGGCGCTGACCGCCGGGCTCGGGCTGACCCTGCTGCTGCTCCAAGCCCTTGACGACGCCGCGATCACCGCGCCGCTGTGGTGCGCCACCCGGGGCGCGGTCGCCGCGACCCGGGCCGACCGGCTGACCAACCCGGCGCAGGCCCAGGTGTGGGGCCTGGGCCGGGCGGCCGCGCTGGAGTTGCCGCGCCGCTGGGGCGGCCTGGTCGACCTGCCCGAGACGTTGGCCGGACCGGCCGGCACCGCCCTGGCCGCCGTGCTCGCCGGCACCGGCGAGGACCAGGTCGCGATCCGGGCCACCGGCGCGTTCGCCCGCCGGCTCGGCCACGCACCCCGGAGCACCGGGCCCGGGTCGGCCTTCCGGCCGTCCGGCCCCGTGCTGATCACCGGCGGCACCGGCGCGCTCGGCGCACACGTCGCCCGCTGGCTGGCCGGGCGCGGTGCCCGCAAGCTCGTGCTCACCGGCCGGCGCGGCCCGGACACCCCCGGCGCCGCCGAGCTGATCGCCGAGCTGGCCGCGCTCGGCACCGAGGCGAGCGTGCTGGCCTGCGACGTCACCGACCGGGACGCGCTCGCCGCCGTGCTTGCCGCCCACCCGGTGACCGCGGTCGTGCACGCCGCCGGGGTGGCCGTGGCCGGCGCGCCGTCCGAGACCGACCCGCTCCAGCTCGAGTACGCGGTGCGGACCAAGGTGCTCGGCGCGGCCCACCTGGACGAGCTGCTCGCCGGGCAACGGCTGGACGCGTTCGTGCTGTTCTCCTCGATCGCCGGCATCTGGGGCGACGGGCGGGCGGCCGGCTACTGCGCCGCCAACGCCTACCTCGACGCGCTGGCCCAGCGCAGGCGCGCGGACGGCCTGGCCGCCACCGCGGTGGCCTGGGGTCCGTGGGACGGCGCCGGGATGGCCGCGGGCGGCGAGTCGCCCGACCACCTGACCCGCACCGGGCTGGTCCCGATGCCGCCCGAGCTGGCGATCACTGCGCTCGGCCGGGCGCTCGACACCGGCGAGACCGCGGTGACCGTGGCCGACGTCAACTGGGACCGGTTCGCCGCCGTGTTCTCCGCCAACCGGGCCGCCCCGCTGCTCGCCGACCTGCCGGCGGCGGCCGCCGCGCTGGCCGGCGCCGGGCAGCAGCGCCCCGGCGTGCGGCAGGACTGGACCGACAAGCTGGCCGCGCTGCCCGAGCGCCGCCGCGCCGAGGCACTGCTGGACCTGGTCCGGGCCGAGGCCACCGGCGTGCTCGGCTACCGCGACCAGGACGCGGTGGAGCCGGAGCGCCCGTTCGCCGACCTCGGGGTCGACTCGCTGACCGCCGTGGAGCTGCGCGAGCGGCTGACCGCCGCCACCGGCCTGCCGCTGCCCGCCGCGGTCGTGTTCGACTATCCGACCCCGGCCGCGCTGGGTCGGCACCTGCTCGACCGGCTCGCCCCGGTCGTCCCGGCCGCGGTGTCGCCCGCCGCGGTCGTGGCCACCCCGGACGAGCCGGTCGCCATCGTGGCCATGAGCTGCCGCTACCCCGGCGGGGTGCGCACCCCCGAGGATCTCTGGGCACTGGTCGACGCCGGCACCGACGGCATCTCGGCGTTCCCCACCGACCGCGGCTGGGACCCGGCGCTGACCCAGGGCGAGTTCCACCCCGAGGGCGGTTTCGTCTACGACTTCACCGACTTCGACGCCGACCTGTTCGGCGTCGCACCGCGCGAGGCGCTGGCCATGGACCCGCAGCAGCGGGTGGTGCTCGAGGCCTGCTGGGAAGTGCTCGAGCGGGCCGGCGTGCCGCCGAAGTCGTTGCGCGGCAGCCAGATCGGCGTGTTCATCGGCGCGTCCAACTCCGGCTACACCGCCGACGTCGAGCTGCCGCCCGAGGTGGCCTCGCACGCGCTGACCGGCTCGGCGAACAGCGTGATCTCCGGCCGGGTCGCCTACACGCTCGGCCTGGAGGGCCCGGCGCTCACCGTCGACACCGCCTGCTCCTCGTCGCTGGTCGCGCTCAGCCTCGCGGTGCGGGCGCTGCGGGCCGGCGAGTGCACGATGGCGCTGGCCGGCGGGGTCGCGGTGATCCCGTCGCCGACCGTGTTCGCCGAGTTCGACCAGCAGAACGGGCTGGCCGCGGACGGCCGGTGCAAGTCCTTCGCCGCCGCCGCGGACGGCACCGCCTGGGGTGAGGGCGTCGGCGTGCTGCTGGTGGAGCGGCTGTCCGACGCGCACCGCAACGGTCACGACGTGCTCGCCGTGGTGCGCGGCAGCGCGATCAACTCCGACGGCGCGTCCAACGGGCTGACCGCGCCGAACGGGCCGTCCCAGGAGCGGGTGATCCGGGCGGCGCTGGCCAACGCCGGCCTGCGACCGTCCGATGTAGACGTCGTGGAGGGGCACGGCACCGGCACCACGCTCGGTGACCCGATCGAGGCCGCCGCGGTGCTGGCCACCTACGGCCAGGACCGGCCGGAGCCGCTGTGGTTGGGCTCGCTGAAGTCGAACATCGGACACACCCAGGCGGCGTCCGGGGTGGCCGGCGTGATCAAGATGGTGCAGGCGATCCGGCACGGCGTGCTGCCCAGGACGCTGCACGTGGACCGGCCGTCGCCGCACATCGACTGGTCGGCCGGCGCGGTGGAGCTGCTCACCGAGAACCGGCCCTGGCCGGCCGGTGATCGTCCGCGCCGGGCCGGGGTGTCCTCGTTCGGGCTGAGCGGCACCAACGCGCACCTGATCATCGAGGAGTACCGGGAGCCGGCCGCGCCGCAGGTGTCCGGGACCGGGCCGGAGGTCCAGCCGTGGGTGCTCTCCGGCCGCAGCGCCGCCGCGTTGCGCGCCCAGGCCGCCCGGCTGCACCGGCACCTGGCGGCCGAACCCGATGCCGGGCCGGCCGACGTGGGCTACACCCTGGTCACCGCCCGGTCCCGGCTGGACCACCGGGCCGTGCTGGTCGGCGCGAACCGCGCCGAGCTGATGTCCGGGCTGGCGGCGCTGGCGCACGGCCGGCCGGCGCCGAACCTGGTCACCGGCGCCGGGGCCGCCGCGGCCCGGCCGGTGTTCGTGTTCCCCGGCCAGGGCTCGCAGTGGCCGGGCATGGCGGTTGAGCTGTACGAGTCGTCCGCGGTGTTCCGCGAGCGGTTCGCCGAGTGCGCGCACGCGCTGGCCCCCCACGTGGACTTCGTGCCGGTGGACGTGTTGCGTGCCAAGGAATCGCTGGACCGGGTGGACGTGGTGCAGCCGCTGCTGTTCGCGGTGCTGGTGTCGCTGGCCGAGGTGTGGCGTTCGCACGGGGTCGAGCCGGCCGCGGTGGTCGGCCACTCGCAGGGCGAGATCGCCGCGGCGGCCGTGGCGGGTGCACTGTCCCTTTCGGACGCCGCGATGCTGGTCGCGTTGCGCAGCCAGGCGATCCGCGAGGTGTCCGGCCGGGGCGGCATGGTCTCGGTGTCGTCGCCGGAGGAGCGGACCCGGGAGCTGATCGAGCCGTGGGGAGCGGCGTTGTCGGTGGCCGCGGTGAACGGGCCGAGCTCGACCGTGGTGTCCGGTGACGTGACCGCGCTGGACGAACTGCTGGCGGTGTGTGCCGAGCGGGAGCTGCGGGCCAAGCGGATCCCGGTCGACTACGCCTCGCACTCCGCCCACGTGGACGCCATCCGCGACCGGCTGCTGGCCGCCATGGCCGAGATCACGCCGCGGCCCGCCGAGGTGCCGCTGTACTCGACGGTGACCGGTGAGCTGATCGACACCACCGCCATGGACGCGGACTACTGGTATACCAACCTGCGCCGGACGGTGCGGTTCGAGGACGCCACCCGGGCGCTGCTGGCCGCCGGGCACCGGCTGTTCATCGAGGTGAGCCCGCACCCGGTGCTGACCGTGCCGGTCGCGGAGACCATCGAGGCCACCGAAACCGTTGGCGCGCAGGTGATCGGCACGGTGCGCCGGGACGACGCCGGGCCGCGCCGGATGCTGTCCAGCCTCGCCGAGGCGGACGTGCACGGCGCCGCGCCGGACTGGGTCGGGATCTTCACCGGCTCCGGCGCCCGCCGGGTGCCGCTGCCTACCTACGCCTTCCAGCGCAGGCGGTTCTGGGCCCGGGAGCCCGAGCCCGAGGCGCCCGCCGTCCCGGCCGGGACGGCGAACTCGCCGGCCCAGCACCGGTTCTGGACCGCGGTCGAGCAGGGCGACGCCGCCGGGCTGGCCGAGACGCTGCGGCTGGGCAGCAACGTGGCCCGCGCCTCGCTGGAGCATCTGCTGCCGGCACTGTCCGACTGGTACGGCGGTGCCCGGGACCGGGACGCGGTCGACCAGTGGCGCTACCGGGTGCGCTGGTCCGCGCTCACCCTGCCGGCCACGCCGGTGCTGTCCGGCCGGTGGCTGCTGGTCGTCCCGGACACCGACGCCACCGCCGGGCTCGCCGGGCTGTGCGCCACCGCGCTGCGCGAGCACCTGGCCGAGGTCGAGCCGCTCACCGTCGCACCGGACACCGACGTCTTCGCGCTGGCGGCGACCCTGCAGGACCTGGCCGCCGCCGGCCCGGTCACCGGGATCCTCTCGGTGCTCGCCGCCGACGACCGCGCCCACCCCGAGCACGGATCGTTGCACGCGGGCCTGGCCGGCACGCTCACCCTGCTGCACGCGGTGGTCGCCGCCGGCATCGACGCACCGCTGTGGAACGTCACCACCGGCGCGGTCGCGGTGGCCGAGGCCGAGCGGCTCGCCAGCCCGGAGCAGGCGCAGGTGTGGGGCCTCGGCCGGGTCGCCGCCCTTGAGCACCCCGGGCAGTGGGGCGGACTCATCGATCTTCCCGGCACCGTCGACGGCCGCACCGGTGCCGCACTTGCGGGCGTGCTGGCCAACTCCGGCGGCGAGGACCAGGTGGCCATCCGCCCGTCCGGCGGCTACGGCCGCCGGCTGGTCCGGGCGGCGACGTCCGGGACGCCGGCCGCCCGGTCCTGGCGGCCGAGCGGCACGGTCCTGGTCACCGGCGGCACCGGCGCGATCGGCGGGCACATCGCCCGGTGGCTGGCCGCGAACGGCGCCGAGCACCTGGTGCTGGCCAGCCGAAGCGCCGGCCACGCGCCCGGGGTCGCCGAACTGGAGGCCGAGCTGTCCTCGCTTGGCGCCAAGGTCACCCTCGCGGCCTGCGACCTGACCGACCGGGACCAGGTGGCCGGGATGCTCGACGGGCTGGACGGCGGTGGCGCCTCGGTCCGCGCGGTGATCCACACCGCCGGCACCGGTGCGCTCACCCCGCTCGAGCACACCAGCGTCGCCGACCTGGCCGCGCTGACCGAGGCGAAGGTGGCCGGCGCCCGGCACCTGGACGAGCTGCTCGACCCGGCGCAGCTGGACACGGTGGTGTACTGCTCGTCGATCGCCGGGGTCTGGGGTGTCGGGCGGCACGGCGCCTACGCCGCCGGCAACGCCTTCCTGGACGCCTACGCCCAGCGCCGCCGCCGGGACGGTGTGCCGGTGCTGTCCGTGGCCTGGGGCCCCTGGGACGGCGGCGGCATGGTGCCGCTGGCCGAGGTGGAGCCGATGCTGCGCCGGGGCGTTCCGCTGATCACCCCGGAGCCCGCGATGCTCGCCCTGCAGCAGGCACTCGACCACGACGACACCGTCGTCGCCGCGGCCGAGGTGGACTGGGAGCGGTTCGTCCCGGCGTTCACCTCGATGCGGCCAAGTCCGCTGATCGGCGAGCTGCCCGAGGTGGCCCGGCTGGGCGGCGCCGAGGTCCGGCCCGGCGGCGGCGCCGAGCCCGGGGTGGCCGCGGAGTTGCGCGACCGGCTGGCCGCGCTGACCGAGCCGGAGCGCAGGCGCACGCTGCTCGACCTGGTTCGCACCACCGCCGCCGCGGTGCTCGGGCACGACGGCCCGGAGGCGATCGCCGCCGACCGGCCGTTCCGCGACCTCGGGTTCGACTCGCTCACCGCCGTCGAGCTGCGCAACCGGCTCGGCACGGCGACCGGGCTACGACTGCCGGCCACCTTGGTGTTCGACCGGCCCAACTCGGCGGTGTTGGCCGGCCACCTGCTCGGCGAGGTGCTGCCGGACGACGGCGCCGGGGCCGCGCTGCCGGGCGCCGGGGAGCTGGACCGGCTCGACGCCGCGCTCGCCGGGTTGCCCGACGACCACATCGACAAGGTCCGGGTGGTCATGCGGCTGGAGTCGATCCTGGCCGGGCAGCGCCGGGCCACCGGCCCCGGTGACGGCACCGCGGGCGACCTGCGGGAGCGGCTGCGCTCGGCCACCGACGACGAGCTGTTCGACCTCGTGGACCGGGATCTGGGGATCAAGTGAACGACCGTGGGAGTGGGCGGAATGGCTGAGTCCGACAACAAGCTCCGGGACTACCTGGGCCGGGTGATCGCCGAGCTGCACGAGACCCGGCAGCGGTTGCGCGCGGCCGAGTCCGGCGACCACGAGCCGATCGCCGTCATCGCCATGAGCTGCCGGCTGCCCGGCGGCGTGCGCGACCCCGAGGACCTGTGGCGGCTGCTGGTGGCCGGCGGCGATGCGGTGGCCGGGTTCCCGGCCGATCGCGGCTGGGACCTGCCCGGCTCGGATGACGCGCGCGGCGGCTTCCTGCACGACGCCGCCGAGTTCGACCCCGGGTTCTTCGGCATCAGCCCGCGTGAGGCGCTGGCCATGGACCCGCAGCAGCGGCTGGCGCTGGAGATCGCCTGGGAGGCGGTGGAACGGGCCGGCATCCACCCGAAGGCCTTGCGCGGCAGCCGGACCGGCGTGTTCGTCGGCACCAACGGCCGCGGCTACGACGCCCTGCAACCCGGCATGGCCGGCTCCGAGGGCTACCTGCTCACCGGCGGCGCCACCGCCGTGGTGTCCGGCCGGATCGCCTACACCCTCGGCCTGGAGGGTCCGGCGGTCACCATCGACACGGCCTGCTCGTCCTCGCTGACCGCGCTGCACGTGGCCAGCCGGGCGCTGCGCACCGGAGAGTGCACGATGGCGCTGGTCGGCGGGGTCACCGTGATGCCGCACCCGACCGAGTTCCAGGAGCTGGGCCACCAGCAGGGCCTGGCCTCCGACGGCCGGTGCAAGGCGTTCGCCGCGGCCGCGGACGGCATGGGCATGGGCGAGGGCGCCGCCATGCTGCTGGTCACCACGCTGTCCGAGGCGGTGCGCGCCGGGCACCGGGTGCTGGCCGTTGTCCGGGGCAGCGCGATCAACTCCGACGGCGCGTCCAACGGCCTGACCGCGCCGAACGGGCCGTCCCAGGAGCGGGTGATCCGCGCCGCGCTGGCCGACGCCCGGCTCGCACCGTCCGATGTGGACGCGATCGAGGCACACGGCACCGGCACCAAGCTCGGCGACCCGATCGAGGCGCACGCGCTGCTGGCCACCTACGGCAAGGACCGGCCGGCGGACCGGCCCCTGTGGTTGGGCTCGCTGAAGTCGAACATCGGCCACGCCCAGGCGGCGGCCGGCGCGGCCAGCGTGATCAAGGCCGTGCTGGCGCTGCGGCACCGGCTGCTGCCGAAGACGTTGCACGTGGACGCGCCGTCCCCGCACATCGACTGGTCGGCCGGCGCGGTCGAACTGCTGACCGAGCCACGCGAGCTGGCGGATTCGGCGCAGCCGCACCGGATCGGGATCTCCTCGTTCGGGATCAGCGGCACCAACGTGCACCTGATCGTCGAGGAGTACCGGGCGGAGCCGGAGCGGCCGGAAGCCGTGGCCGCGCTGCCGGAACCGGTGGCCGCGCTGCCGGAAGCGGTGGCCGCGCCGGTGGTGCCGGTGGTGCCCATCGCGGTGTCCGGGCGGTCGGCCGGTGCGCTGCGGGCCCAGGCGGCCCGGCTGGCCTCGTTCGTGCGGGCCGAGCCGGACGCGCGCCTGGTCGATCTCGGTCTGTCGCTGACGACGACGCGGGCCTCGTTCGAGCACCGGGCCGTGGTGCTGGCCGCCGGCCGGGACGGGCTGCTGGACGGCCTGGACGCCGTGGCCGGCGGACAGGACGGGTCGGGTCTGATCACCGGCGTGGCCAGGGAGCAGCCCGACGGCGGCGTGGTGTTCGTCTTCCCGGGGCAGGGCGCGCAGTGGGTGGGGATGGCCGCCCGACTGCTGGACTCCTCGCCGGTGTTCGCCGAGCGGATCGGTGAGTGTGACCGGGCGTTGCGCGAGTTTGTCGACTGGTCGCTGCTGGATGTGTTGCGGGGCAAGGGATCGCTGGACCGGGTGGATGTGGTGCAGCCGGTGCTGTGGGCGGTGATGGTGGCGCTGGCCGAGTTGTGGCGCTCGGTGGGCGTTGCGCCGGTCGCGGTGCTGGGGCACTCGCAGGGGGAGATCGCGGCGGCGTGTGTCGCCGGGGTGTTGAGTCTGTCCGACGGTGCGCGGGTGGTGGCGCTGCGGGCGAAGGCCATCGCCGAGGTGTTGTCGGGTCATGGGGGAATGGTTTCCCTCGCGGTGTCCCGGGATGGTGCGGCGGAGCTGATCGAGCCGTGGGGGACGGCGTTGTCGGTGGCGGCGGTGAACGGGCCGCTGTCCACCGTGGTCTCCGGGGATGCCGGCGCGTTGGACGAGTTGCTGACGGTGTGTGCCGAACGGGAGGTCCGGGCCAAGCGGATACCGGTGGACTACGCGTCGCATTCGGTTCAGGTGGAGGGCATCCGCGAGCGGCTGCTGGCGGAGTTGGCGTCTGTGGCGCCGCGGTCGGGCCCGGTGCCGTTCTACTCGGCGGTGACCGGGGCCCGGACCGAAGGGTCCACTTTGGACGCCGGCTATTGGGTGGAGAACCTGCGCCGCACGGTCCGGTTCGACACCGCGGTCGGGGCGTTGCTGGCCGACGGCCTGGCCTCGTTCCTGGAGATCAGCCCGCATCCGGTGCTCGGCACCGGCATCGAGGAGTCGCTGGAGGCCGCCGGGACGTCCGGCACCGTGCTCGGCACGCTGCGCCGCGACACCGACGACCGGACCCGGTGGCTGACCGCGGTCGCCGAGGCGCACGTGTCCGGCGTCGACGTGGACTGGGCCGCCGTCTTCGCGGGCCGCGCCGGCAGCAGGATCGACCTGCCCACCTATGCCTTCCAGCGGCAGCGGTACTGGCCGGCCCGGGCCGCCGCCGCGGACGTGACCGCGGCCGGGCTGGGCGGCACCGCCCACCCGCTGCTCGGCGCGAACGTCCCGCTGGCCGGTGCGGCCGGTGCGTTGCTGACCGGCAGGCTGTCCCTGGCCACCCACCCGTGGCTGGCCGACCACGTCGTGCTCGGCACGGTGCTGCTGCCCGGCACCGCGCTGGTCGAGCTGACCCTGCGGGCCGGGCTGGAGGCCGGTCGCACCCGGCTGGACGAGCTGACCCTGCTCACCCCGCTGGTCCTGCCCGAGCAGGGCGCCGTGCAGGTCCAGGTCGTGGTCGGCGCGCCGGACGCCGAGGACCGGTGCCCGGTCACGGTGTACTCCCGCCCGGACGGCCCGGACACCGAATGGGTCCGCAACGCCGAGGGCGTCCTGGCGGTTGCCACCGGCGACGCACCCGGCGGCCCTACGGACTGGCCGCCGGCCGGCGCCGAACCGGTCGACGTCAGCGACTTCTATCCCGCCGCGAGCCGGGCCGGATACGGCTTCGGGCCGGCGTTTCAGGGCCTGCGGGCCGCGTGGCGGCGGGCCGGCGAGGTGCTCGCCGAGGTCGTCCTGCCCGAGCCGGCGCGGGCCGAGGCGGACCGGTTCGGCCTGCACCCGGCGCTGCTCGACGCCGCGCTGCACGCGATCGTGCCCGGCGGGCTGCTCCCGCCCGCGGAGCAGACCCGGCTGCCGTTCGCCTGGACCGGCGTCGAACTGCACGCCACCGGCGCCAGCCGGCTGCGGGTCCGGCTGACCGCCGCCGCCGGGCCGGACGCGGTGCGGATCGAGGTCACCGACCCGGCCGGTCGCCCGGTGCTGTCCGCGGAGTCCATGGTGCTGCGAACGTTGTCCGCCGGAGACGTCCGGGCGGCGCAACGGGCCGGGATCGACGCGCTGTTCCAGACCGCCTGGGTGACGCCGGCCGCGCTGCCCGCCGCCCCGGCCCCGCACTGGGCGGTGTTCGGCCCGGACCCGGCCGGCGCGGGCGAGCGGCTGGCCGGCGCCGTGCACCGGCTCGACCGCTACCCGGACCTCGGCGCGCTGCGCGCCGCGCTGGACACCGGAGCGCCGGCCCCGGACGTCGCGGTCTTCCCGATCGGCGCCGGCACCGGAGCCGACCTCGCCGGGGCGACCCGGGCCGAGGTACTCCGCACGCTCGGCACGCTTCAGGTCTGGCTGGACGACGAGCGGCTGGCCGGCAGCACGCTGATCGTGCTCACCCGGGGTGCGGTCGCCACCGAGCCCGGCGCCGCGCTGCCCGACCTGGCCGCGGCCGCCGCCTGCGGGCTGGTGCGCACCGCGCAGAGCGAGAACCCCGACCGGTTCCTGCTGGTCGACATCGACGACGATCCCGCGTCGCTGGCCCGGCTGCCCGAGCTGCCCGGCCGGGACGAGCCCCGGTTCGCGGTGCGGTCCGGCGCGCCGCTGGTACCCCGGCTGGCCCGGGCCCGGCTGGACCCGCCGGACGCCACGCCGGTCACCGGCCCGGTGCTGATCACCGGCGGCACCGGCGTCCTCGGCGGACACCTGGCCCGGCACCTGGCCGCCGAGCACGGCGTGCGCGAGCTGCTGCTGGTCAGCCGCTCGGGAGAGTTCGCCGAAGGCGCCGCCGAGCTGGTGGCCGACCTGGCCGCACTTGGCGCCACCGCCGAGGTGGCCGCCTGCGACGCGGCCGACCGGGACGCGCTTGCCGAGCTGCTCGCCGGTCGCCGGCTGGCCGGCGTGGTGCACGCGGCCGGTGTGCTGGACGACGGCGTCATCGGGTCGCTCACCGACGAGGCGGTCGAGGCGGTGCTGCGACCCAAGGTGGACGCCGCGGTCAACCTGCACGAGCTGACCGCCGACCTCGAGCTGTTCGTGCTGTTCTCCTCGGCTTCGGCCGCGTTCGGCACGGTCGGGCAGGGCAACTACGCCGCCGCCAACGCCTTCCTGGACGCGCTGGCCCAGCACCGCCGGGCCGAGGGGCTGCCCGCCGTGTCGATCGGCTGGGGGATGTGGGCCGAGCTGACCGGCATGACCCGGCACCTGGGCGCCGCCGACCTGGCCCGGATCACCGGCGCCGGGGCGGCGCTGTCCACCGCGGAGGGGCTGGCGCTGTTCGACGCGGTGACCGCGGCCGGTGCCGCCGCACCGGCCGCGCCGGCCGCGATCCGGCTGAACGTCGCGACGTTGCGGGCGACCGTGCCGTCCAGCGCGCCCGTTCCGCCGCTGCTGCGTGGCCTGGTCCGGGGCCCGCTGGGCACCGCGGCCGGCAGCCGCGACGGTGGGCCGGACCTGGCCGGCCGGCTGACCGGGCTGGCCGGCGCGGAGCAGCAGCGGGTGCTGGTCGAGCTGGTCCGGGACGAGGCCGCGGCCGTGCTCGGGCACGCCGGGGTGGACGAGATCGACCCGGAGCGCGGGTTCATGGAGTTGGGCTTCACCTCGCTGACCGCGCTGGAGATCCGCAACCGGCTGGCTCGGCTGACCGGGCTGCGGCTGCCCACCACGCTGATCTTCGACTACCCGACGGCGACCAAGCTCGCCGCGCACCTGCACACCACCCTCGGGATCGACGACGAGCCGGCCGGCGACGGGCTGCCGGAGCTGCTCGACTCGCTCGAGGCCGGCCTGGCGGCCACTGGCGACGGCGACGAGGCGCGGGCCGCCGCGGTGGCCCGGTTGCACGTGCTGCTGGCCAGGTACGAGACCGACACCGGCCCGCCCACCGAGGTCACCGACCTCGACGCGGCCTCCGACGAGGAGATGTTCGCCTTGATCGACAACCAACTGGGGACGTCATGACGCTGCTGGGAGGTCGGAATGGCGAATGAGGCGCAGCTCCGCGAGTACCTCAAGCGGGTGACCGCGGACCTCACCCAGGTTCGCCAGCGGCTGCGCGCGGTCGAGGCCGCCAGCCGCGAGCCGATCGCGATCGTCGGGATGAGCTGCCGGTTCCCCGGCGGGGTGGACAGCCCCGAGGCGCTGTGGCGGCTGGTGTCCGACGGCACCGACGCGATCGCCGGCTTTCCCACCGACCGTGGCTGGGAGGTCGGCCACCTGGACGGGGCCGACCCGTCGTTCACCCGCGAAGGCGGGTTCCTGTCCGGCGCCGCGGAGTTCGACCCGTCGCTGTTCGGCATCTCGCCGAACGAGGCGCTGGCGATGGACCCGCAGCAGCGCCTGGTGCTCGAGGCATCCTGGGAGGCGATCGAGCGCGCCGGGATCGACCCGCTGTCGTTGCAGGGCAGCCGAACCGCGGTGTTCGCCGGGGTGCTCTACACCGAGTACGCCCAGCGCGCGCTGGCCGTGCCCGACGGAGTGCGGGCCTACCTCGGCACCGGCTCGGTGCCCAGCGTGGTGTCCGGTCGGGTGTCCTACAGCCTGGGCCTGGAGGGCCCCTCGGTCACCGTGGACACCGCGTGCTCGTCCTCGCTGGTGGCCATGCACCTGGCCGGGCAGGCGCTGCGCTCCGGCGAGTGCTCGCTGGCCCTTGCCGGCGGCGTGTCGGTGATGGTCGCGCCGAGCATCTACCTGGACGCGGGCCTGTCCGGCGGGATCGCCGCGGACGGGCGGTGCAAGCCGTTCTCCGCCGCGGCGGACGGGGCCGGCTGGTCCGAGGGCGTCGGCATGCTGCTGCTCGAGCGGCTGTCCGACGCGCGCCGCAACGGTCACCGGGTGCTGGCCGTGCTGCGCGGTTCCGCGGTGAACTCCGACGGCGCCTCCGGCGGCCTGACCGTGCCGAACGGCCCGTCGCAGCAGCGGGTGATCCGCGCGGCGCTGGCCAGCGCCCGGCTGGCACCGTCCGATGTGGACGTGGTGGAGGCGCACGGCACCGGCACCAAGCTCGGCGACCCGATCGAGGCGCAGGCGTTGCAGGCCACCTACGGCCGGGACCGGGACCGGCCGCTGTGGCTGGGTTCGATCAAGTCGAACATCGGGCACACCCAGGCCGCCGCCGGAGTGGCCGGTGTGATCAAGATGGTGCAGGCGATCCGGCACGGCGTGCTGCCGGCCACGCTGCACGTGGCCGAGCCGTCGCCGCACGTGGACTGGTCGGCGGGCGCGGTGTCCCTGCTGGCCCGGGCCCGCCCGTGGCCGGAGCGGGATGAACCGCGCCGGGCGGGAGTGTCCTCGTTCGGGCTGAGCGGGACGAACGCGCACGTGATCATCGAGCAGGCGCCGGATGCTGAGCAACCGGCCGAATCCGAGCAGGCGGCCGGTCCGCGACCGGTCGCGGAGCTCGTGCCGTGGGTGCTGTCCGGCAAGACCGCTGCGGCACTGGCCGGGCAGGCTGCCCGGTTGCTGTCCCATGTGGACGACGTGCCGGGCCTGGATCCGGTTGATGTGGGGCATTCACTGGTGACCACCCGGTCCCGGCTGGACCACCGGGCGGTGCTGCTCGGCGCGGATCTCGCGGAGCTGCGCGGTTTGCTGGCGGCGCTGGCCCGGGGCGAGGAGGTGCCCGGCGTGGTCCGGCGCACCGGCCCGGTGGGCCAGGGCGGCGCGGTGTTCGTGTTCCCGGGTCAGGGTTCGCAGTGGGTGGGGATGGCCCGCGAGCTGTTGGACTTCTCGCCGGTGTTCGCGGAGCGGGTCGGTGCGTGTGACCGGGCGTTGCGTGAGTTCGTGGACTGGTCGTTGCTGGATGTGTTGCGTGGTGG
>NZ_DASUCC010000028.1:0-134369 GCF_035762905.1 Actinophytocola sp. | reverse complement strand
GGCGGAGGCCGTCCTCGATCGTCTCCACCGGGCCGCCGCTCCACGCGGCGACCGGCACGCCGGTCTGCTCGGCCAGCACCTTCGCCTCGATCTTGGCGCCGAGCAGCCGCATGGATTCCGGCGGCGGCCCGATGAACGTGACGCCGAGGGAGGCGCACAGCTCGGCGAAGGCGGGGTCCTCGGCGACGAAGCCCCAGCCGACCCAGGCGGCGTCGGCGCCGGTCTCGCGCAGGGCCTTCTCGAGCACCGCGTAGTCGAGGTAGGGGCGGTTGGCCGCCGGCCCGAGGTTGTAGGCGTGGTCGGCCTCGCGCACGAACATCGCCCGCTTCTCACCCTCGGTGTGCAGCGCGACCGTCTCGATGCGGTGCCCGCCGACCCCGGCCTGGGCGTTGAGGTCGCGCACCGCGTGGATGAGCCGCATGGCGGCCTCGCCGCGGTTGACGATGGCGATGCGCGAGAACATCGGGTGGGCCTCCCAGCGACGGCGGACAGCGGAACGCTGCCGAGCCTGCCACCGATCACGGGTGACTCGCGAGTAATGCGACCCCCGCGTTGGAAGCTCGCGCGCTCGCCGGGCGGGCGGCATACGGTGGTTGCCTCGTGCTTGCCAACAGCGGACGGCACCTGCGACACTATTACAGACCGTTCGGTCAGTTAATCGCCTCACCGCGGAGGGTTGCATGACGGACACCACCACGGCCCCGTCCGGGACCGCCGACGCCGGGTCGGACGCGCTGCTCGCCGGGTTCGAGGCCACGATCGCGCGCAACGACCGGATCGAGCCGCGCGACTGGATGCCGGAGGGCTACCGCAGGACGCTGGTGCGCCAGATCGCCCAGCACGCCCACAGCGAGATCATCGGCATGCAGCCGGAGGGCAACTGGATCACACGCGCGCCCAGCCTGCGCCGCAAGGCGATCCTGCTGGCCAAGGTGCAGGACGAGGCCGGCCACGGGCTCTACCTCTACGCCGCCACCGAGACCCTCGGCGCCGACCGGGAGGACCTGACCACCAAGCTGATCGAGGGCCGGCAGAAGTACTCGTCGATCTTCAACTACCCGACGCCGTCCTACGCCGACGTCGGGGTGATCGGTTGGCTGGTGGACGGCGCCGCGATCTGCAACCAGGTCCCGCTGTGCCGCACCTCCTACGGGCCCTACGCCCGGGCGATGATCCGGATCTGCAAGGAGGAGTCGTTCCACCAGCGGCAGGGCTACGAGCTGCTGATGACCATGATGCGCGGCACCGAGGCGCAGCGGCGGATGGTGCAGGAGTCGGTCGACCGCTGGTGGTGGCCGTCGCTGATGATGTTCGGTCCGCCGGACGCCAAGTCCGCCAACACCGCGCAGTCCATGGCCTGGCGGATCAAGCGGCACACCAATGACGAGTTGCGCCAGCGGTTCGTGGACATGACCGTGCCGCAGGCGCAGGCGCTCGGCGTCACGCTGCCGGACCCGGCGCTGACCTGGAACGCCGAGCGCGGCCACTGGGATTTCGGCGAGATCGACTGGGACGAGTTCGCCCGGGTGGTCGGCGGCCACGGGCCGTGCAACACGCAGCGGATCGCGCACCGGCGGGCCGCGCACGAGGACGGCGCCTGGGTCCGCGAGGCCGCCGCCGCGTACGCCGCCGCGCGCCCGGCGGTGGCGTCATGACCGAACCGCGCTCGTCCTGGCCGCTCTACGAGGTCTTCGTACGTAGCAAGCGCGGGCTCAACCACGTGCACGTCGGCTCGCTGCACGCTCCCGACCCGGAGATGGCCCTGCGCAACGCCCGGGATCTCTACACCCGGCGCAACGAGGGCGTGAGCATCTGGGTGGTGCCGGCGTCGGCGGTCACCGCGTCCAGCCCGGACGAGAAGGACCCGTTCTTCGCCCCGGCCGGCGACAAGGTCTACCGCCACCCGACCTTCTACTCGATCCCCGACGACGTGCCACACCTATGAGTTTCGACAACGCCTACGAGGCGATCAGCGAGTCGAACGACGAACAGCACTGGGCGTTCGGCACCGGCTTCGACGACCCATTGTCCGATGTGGACAAAACTATACTGTCCGATGTAGACCGTGCCGACCTGGCGACATACTGCCTGATGCTCGGCGACGACGCGCTGATCCTGTCCCAGCGGCTGGCCGAGTGGTGCTCGCGCGCCCCCGAGCTGGAGGAGGACGTCGCGCTGGCCAACATCGCCCTGGACCTGTTGGGGCAGGCCAGAATGCTGCTCACCCGGGCCGGCGAGGTCGAAGGCGCCGGGCGGGACGAGGACGCCCTCGCCTATCTGCGCGACGAGCCCGACTTCCGCAACGTGCGGCTGGTCGAGCTGGACTGCGGCCCCGGCCCGGGCGGCGACTTCGCCACCACGATCGCCCGACTACTGGTGTTCGCCACCTGGCGGCTGGCCCTCATGACCCACCTCACCAACTCCCGCGACCCCGTTCTGTCCGCCATAGCGGCCAAAGCCGTCAAGGAACTCGCCTACCACCGCGACCACGCCGCCCAGTGGACCCTGCGGCTGGCCGGCGGCACCGATTACTCGCGGGAGCGGATGACCGTAGCGCTCGCCACCATCTGGCCCCACCTCCCCGAACTCTTCACCCCCCACCCCACCGAACTCCGCCTGGCAGCCATGGACATCGCCGTCAACCCCGCCACGCTGAAATCCGAAGTAGACAGTGTCATCGGCCAGGTACTCACCGCCGCCGCCCTGGATCCCCCCGCCACACCGCCCCCAGCACCGGTCACCAACCGCACCGGCCGCGACGGCGCGCACACCGAGGCCATGCCCCCCCTGCTGGCCGAACTCCAACACCTGGCCCGCTCCCTCCCCGGAGCAACCTGGTGATGCGCCGCCAACCCCAGTCCAGCCCCCACCCGCTCCGGGGGGCGACCCCGGGTCCATTGTATCCGGTGGGGGGGACGGGGGCAGGCGAAACGATCTTGCCTGTGGACAACTCGGTGGGGGTGTGGACGGCGCGGGAGATTGCGGAGCGGGTGCCCGATCCCGAGTTGCCGGTGCTGAGTTTGGCCGACCTCGGGGTGCTGCGGGACGTGCGCACCGGACCGGACGGCCGGGTGCTGGTGACCATCACGCCCACGTACTCGGGTTGTCCCGCGCTCGACGAGATGCGCGCGGACCTGCGCACCCGGCTGGCCGAGGCCGGCTATCCGGACGTGGAGGTGCGCACCGTGCTGCACCCGCCGTGGACCACCGACTGGATCAGCGACGCCGGCAGGCGCAAGCTCGCCGAGCACGGCATCGCCCCGCCGAACCGGATCGGCCCCCGCCCCGCCGGCCCGGTCCCGCTGAACCTCTCGCCACCGCCCGCCCGGGTGCCCTGCCCCCGCTGCGGATCGCCCCGCACCACCGAGCTGTCCCGGTTCTCGGCCACCGCCTGCAAGGCGCTGCGCCGCTGCGAGGACTGCCGGGAACCGTTCGAGCACATGAAGGAGCTGTGATGGCCCGGGCAACCTTCCACCCGCTGCGGGTGGCCCGGGTGGACCGCCTGTGCGAGGACGCCGTGGCGATCACCTTCGACGTCCCGGCCGACCTGGCCACCGAGTTCACCTTCCGCGCCGGCCAGTACCTGACCCTGCGCCAGGATGTCGAAGGCGTCGAGCAGCGCCGCTCCTACTCGATCTGCGCCCCGGTCGGCGCACCGCCGCGGATCGGCGTCCGACGGGTCGACGGCGGCCTGTTCTCCGCCGCCCTCGTCGACTCCCTCAAACCCGGCGACACCCTCGAAGTCCTTCCCCCCCAAGGAAAATTCACCCCCGAGGCGACCACCCACGCCCACCACTGTCTGATCGCCGCCGGCTCCGGCATCACCCCGGTCCTGTCCATCGCCGCCACGATCCTACAGTCCGATATGGACAGTAAGATCACCCTCCTGTACGCCAACCGCCGCACCGACACCGTGATGTTCGCCGAGGACCTCGCCGACCTCAAGGACACCCACCGCGCCCGCCTCCAACTCGTCCACATCCTCTCCCGCGAACCCCGCGACGTGGACCTGTTCAGCGGCCGCCTGGACCGGTCCCGCCTCACCGCCCTGCTCGACACCATCGTCCCCACCACCGACATCGACCACTGGTGGCTCTGCGGGCCGTTCGACCTGGTCCAGGACGCCCAGGACCTGCTCACCACCCGCGGCGTCCCGGCCGGCCACATCCACCGCGAGCTGTTCTACGTCGACGAACCCCCACCACCCCCCAAGCGCCTCGACGAGTCCGAAGTGGACGGACCAACCGCCGAGGTGACCGTCGTCCTGGACGGCAAACAAACCACCCTCACCCTCCCCACCACCACTCCCATCCTCGACGCCGCCCAACGCATCCGTTCCGACCTCCCGTTCGCCTGCAAAGGCGGCGTCTGCGGCACGTGCCGAGCAAAGGTGACCTCCGGCAACGTCACCATGCGCCGCAACTACGCCCTGGAACCCCACGAACTGGCCGAAGGCTTCGTCCTCACCTGCCAAGCCCTCCCCACCACCGACCACGTCACCGTCGACTACGACTCCTAGTCCCCCCGCTGTGTACTTACGGCATCGCCGAGAGGGCGAGTAGGATCCCCGGCCATGCCCACGACGTTCGCGGACCTCGAGGCACGCGTGCGCGGCCTGGAGTCCCGCACCCAACGGGCCGAGGAAGACCTCACCGCGATCGTCACCACCGTGGTCGAGATCCGCGACGACGTGAAGTGGCTGCGTCGCGCCGTACTGGCCCTCCTGGCCGACCGCGACATCGCCGTCGACCCGGACAACACCAACTAGCCCTCGTTCGGCGAGTTGCCAACTCAGGCACCCGAGTCACCAGGTCGAGGCACGTGAACTGCTAGTTCGGGCACCCGAGTCACCGGCTCAGACCGAGAATGCCGCCCGCGGCGCCGAGCCGCGCCTGCGGCACCGGCTCGGCGCCGCAGGCGCCGGACCGGGCGTCCGGTCACCGGCCCGTGCGCCGGTCGGGGTTCCGGCTGGATGGCCGACAGGGACCCGCCGGGTACCGAGTGACTCGGATGCCGGAAGCGGCAACCCAGGTGCTGCAGCCAGCAACTCGGATGCCGGGGCCGGTAACTCGGGTGCTGGAGCCGGCAACTCGGATGCCGGAGCGGGGACCTCGCCAACCTGGAAACGGCAACTCGGGTGTCGGAACCGGAACCGCGAACTCGCCGGACTGGAGCGGCAACCCAACCGCCCGAACCCGGAACTCGGCGAACTGGAGCGGCAACCCGGCTGCCCGAACCCGGAACTCGGCGGGCTGGAGTGGTTACTCAGCTGCTGGGGCTGGGGATTCGGGGGGTTGGAAACGGGGACTCGCCGAGGGGGTCGGGGTGGTGGCGGCTGTGTGTGTTGGGGTCGGGGTGCACTACTAGGCTTCGCGGCATGTCCCGTGCCGGCTTGGACAAGGACCCGCACGACGTCGCCAGCATGTTCGACGGCGTGGCCAAGCGCTACGACCGGACCAACTCGGTGATGACGCTCGGGTTCGACCGCCGGTGGCGGGAGGTGACCCGGCAGGTGCTCGAGGCCCGGCCCGGCGAGCGGGTGCTCGACCTGGCCGCCGGCACCGCGGTGTCCACCGTGGAATACGGCCGTTCCGGGGCCTGGTGCGTGGCCGCCGACTTCTCCCTCGGCATGCTGCGCAGCGGCGCGCACCGGGACGTGCCGAAGGTGGCCGCGGACGCCTTCCACCTGCCGTTCGCCACCAACGCGTTCGACGCGGCGACCATCTCGTTCGGGCTGCGCAACATGCACGACACCGTCGCCGCACTGCGCGAGCTGGCCCGGGTGGTCCGGCCCGGCGGCCGGCTGGTCGTCTGCGAGGTGTCCCAGCCGCGCTGGCGGCCGGTGCGCTGGCTCTACCACAACACCGTGCTGCGCGGACTGCCGCTGCTCACCCGCCCGTTCTCGTCCAACCCGGCCGCCTACCGCTACCTGGCCGAGTCCATGCGGGACTGGTACGACCAGCGCACGCTGGCCGGGTTGATCGCCCGGGCGGGCTGGCGCGACGTCGAGTGGCTGAACCTGACGTTCGGCGTCGTGGCCCTGCACCGGGCGGTCAACCCGGAGCCGGTCAGCCGCCCCCACCCAGCCGGGCCGGCGACTGGCTGATCGTCTCGGCCTTGACCGTGCCGTCCTGCCCGGCCTCGCCCTGGACGACCACGGTCTGACCCTGGGCCAGGTCGGACAGCGCGCCCTCCTTGTTCACCCGGACCTCGGTGGAGTCCGAAGTGGTCACCTTCACCGTGCTGCCGTCCGGCCGCTTGACGTAGACGTCGGTTCCCTCGACCTTCTCGACGGTGCCGATGGTGCCGCGGTTGGCACCCTGTGGACCGCCCTGGCCACCGCCGCCGCCCGGGCCGTTGAAGAACCGGCCGCCGCCGGGACCGGCCACCGGCTGGTTGTCGTCGGCGATCGCGGCGTGCGTGGCGATGCCGCCGAAGAACGCGGCCACCACGACGACCGCGACCGCCAAGCCGATGGTCAGCTTGCTCATCGACCGCTTGTTGGCCTTCAGCTCGGTGGTCAGGTCCCCGGTGGCGACCGGCCGGTTCAGCAGGTCTTCCTGTGGGTTCGGTTCGGACATCGCTTTCCTCTCATTCATGGCGCAGGGCTTCGATGGGGCGCAGCGACGCGGCCCGGCTGGCCGGGTAGCTGCCGAAGAACAGGCCGATCAGGGCGGACACCCCGAAGGCCAGCGGGATGGAGGCGGGCACCACCACCGGGTCGATCCCGACCACCTGGAACTGGCTGCCGATCACCCCGACGGCCACCCCGAGCAGGCCGCCGAACAGGCTGAGCAGGGTTGCCTCGGCGAGGAACTGGCCGAGCACCGCGGCCCGGGTCGCGCCGATCGCCTTGCGGATGCCGATCTCCCTGATCCGCTCGGTGACCGTGACCAGCATGATGTTGGTGACCCCGATGCCACCGACCAGCAGCGAGATCGCGGCGACCGCGGCCAGCAGCACGGTGAACGTCTGGGTGGTCTCGGTACGCGCGGCGAGCAGCTGCGCGGGGTTGAGGATCCGGAAGTCGGCGGACCCGGCGTCGGTCACCCGGTGCCGGGCGTTGAGGATCGCGGTCACCTCGGCCTGCGCGGCCGTCATCGCGTCGGCGGACACCGCACGCACCACGATCTGGTTGAGCGACCCGTATCCGGTCACCGAGTTCTGCACCGCGGTCAGCGGGGCGACCGCGCTGTCGTCGGCGTTCTGCAGCCCGCTGGTGCCCTTCGGCGCGAGCACCCCGACCACGGTGAACTGGATGCTCTCCACCAGCACCTGCTGGCCGACCGGATCCGCGGTGCCGAACAGCGACTCGGCCGCGGTGGCGCCGAGCACCACCACCTTGCGGCCGGCGCGCACGTCCTCGTCGGTGAACACGGTGCCGGTGGCCACCGGGCTGTTGGTGGTCTCGAAGTAGTCCGGGTAGGTGCCGGTGAACTGCGGGATGTCGTGCGAGGTCGGGCCGGACACGGCGGTCGCCGAGGTGCTGACCACCGGCGAGGCGGCCGCGACGTCCGGGGCGCCGAGCGGGTCGACGAGGGCCTTGGCGTCCTCGACGGTCAGCGGACGGCCGGCGGCGGCCTGCCCGGGGCCGCGCGCGGCGGTGACCGTGAGCACGTTGGTGCCCAGCCCGGCGATGCTCCGCTCGACCGCGGCCGAGGCGCCGCTGCCCACGGCGAGCAGCAGGATCACCGCGCCAACGCCGATCGTGATGCCCAGCGTGGTCAGGCCGGAGCGCAGCTTGTTGGCGGCCAGCCCGCGCAGGGCGAACCGCAGGATCTCGATCAGGTTCATCGCGCCGCCCACAGCTGCGCGCGCCGGACGTCCGAGACGATCCGGCCGTCGCTGACCCGGACCACCCGTTCGGCGTGCCGGGCCACGTCGTCCTCGTGGGTGATCACGACGATGGTCCGGCCAAGGGCGTTGAGCCGGTCGAACACGCCGAGCACCTCGGCGGTGCTCTCGCTGTCCAGGTTCCCGGTCGGCTCGTCGGCCAGCACCAGGGCCGGCGCGTTGACCAGCGCCCGAGCCACGGCCACCCGCTGCTGCTGCCCGCCGGACAGCTCGCTCGGCGCGTGTCCGGCCCGGTCGGAAAGGCCGACCAGGTCCAGCGCGGCGCGGGCCCGGGTCCGGCGCTCCGCCCGGCCGACCCCGGCGTAGATCAGCGGAAGCTCCACATTGGACAGTGCGGAGGTGCGCGGGACCAGGTTGTAGGACTGGAAGATGAACCCGATCTTCCGGTTGCGCAGCAGGGAGAGCTGGCGCTCGTTCAGCCCGGACACGTCGATGCCGTCCAGCCGGTAGGCGCCCTCGCTCGGCACGTCCAGGCAGCCGATCAGGTTCAGCAGCGTCGACTTGCCCGAGCCGGACGCCCCCATGATCGCCAGGTAGTCGCCGGGCTGGACGGTCAGGTCCACCCCGCGCAGGGCGTGCACCGCGGTGTCGCCGGAGCCGTACACCTTGTGCAGGCCGACCACCTCGATGACCGGGTTCACCGGCCGCCGCCCGGGATCAGCACGGTGCCGCCACCGCCGGGCCCGCCCTGGAAGCCGCCACCACCACCACCGCCGACCCGGCCGGTCCCGCCGGTGCCGTTCTGGCCGGTGCCGGTGGTGGTCAGCACCACCTGGTCACCCTCGGAAAGGCCGGAGGTGATCTGCACCAGCGCCTCGCTGCGCACGCCCACCTCGACGGTCCGCGTGGTCTGCGCTCCGTCGACCAGCACGGTGACCGTGCTCTGGCCGCCGTTGCCGCGCACCGCGGCGGACGGCACCGCCAGCGCGTCGTCGGCGCGGGCCACGGTGATCGCCACGCTGGCCGACTGGCCCGGGCGCAGCCCCTCCGGCGGCGCGGTGAGGCCGAGCGCGACGCCGAACTGCACGATGTTGTTGTTGCCGGTGGTCGGGGTCAGGTCGACCGCGGTCACGGTGGCGTTCACCGGGGTGTCCGGCAGCGCGTTGACCGTCACGGTGGCCGGCTGGTCGACCTTGATCTTGCTCACGTCGATCTCCGCGACGGTGGCCTTGACCAGCAGGTTGCCCAGGTCGGTGAGCACGATGAAGGCGCTGCTGCTGTCGGTGTCGCCGCCGGTGCCGCCCTGGCTCGAGCTGGACCCGGTGCCGGCCCGCTGCCCGACGCTGCCGTTGATCGCGGTGACGGTGCCGGCCCCCGGCGCGGTGAGCACGGTGGCCGCCCGGGTGTCCTTGGCCTGCTTTAGGGCCAGCTCGGCCTGCTCGACCTTGGCCTTGAGCGAGGTGACGCTCTGCGTGTTGCCGCCGCCCGGGGTGGTCGCCGAGTCCTCGGCGCTCTCCGCGGTGTCCAGGTCCTCCTCGGCCGCGTCCAGATTGGCCTGGGCGACCGCGACCTGCTGCTGCGCCTCGGTGGCGTCCAGCTCGGCCAGCTGCTGCCCGGCCGCGACCACGTCGCCGACCTTGACGTTGATCTCGGTGACCGTGCCGCTGGTGCCGAAGTCCGCGGTCGCGGTGTAGGCGCTCTGCACGGTCGCCGCCGCCGATACGGTCTCCACCACGCTGGTCCTGGTCGCGGCCGTGGTCCGCACCCCGGACGCGGCGTTGCTCTCGGTGCTCGGCCAGAGCAACGTGTAGGCGCCCCAGCCGGCCGCGGCCAGCGCGAGCACGAGCACGACGTTGATTGCCAGAATCCGCTTTCTGCGCCTCATGCCAGCCATGCTGGCGAGCGCGCGTGCGGATCAGCTGGGAACCACCTGGGAGTTCGCTGGGCGCCGCAGGGCCACCAGGACCTGGCGCACGGCGTCGGTGACCAGCAGCCCGGCCAGCGTGCCGAGGCCGATCGCGGCCGCCATCCAGTTGCCGAAGTACCGGGTCGAGACCAGCTCGGTGCCGTCCTCGAGCACCAGGGTGATCGTGGCGATGCCGCGCGGCCAGCACTGGAACGCCAACCAGATCGCGGCCGCCGCGGCCAGCAGCTCCACCAGGGCCACCAGCAGCCGCCACACCGTCACCCGCCGCCGCCCGCGCGGCGGCGGCACCAGCCCGGCGGCTGGCTCCTCGGCGATCGGCGGCGCGGTCATGATGCTCAGCTTCTCATGACCCCCGCACGCTCTGAATTCCACGTTCGGGGACCACCGGCCCCCGTCGGGTGCGATGCTGACCGGGATGAGCCCGAAGGCGTCCCGGCCGGCCGAGGAGCCCGCCGAACCCGACCTGCCACCGGGCTACGTCCCGATCGTCCCGCCCACCCGAAGGCCGTCGCGCCGGCCGGTTCCGATGTGGCTCAAAGCCGGCGGGTTCGTCGTGGTGCTGGCCGCCACCGTGGTCACGGTCGTGGTGCTGACCAGGCCGGCGGACCCGCGGGACTCGGCGGGCGGCACCGCGGAACTGGTCGCCGCCGCGCTCAGCGCCGGCGACCTGGCCGCGTTCCGGTCCACCCTGTGCGCCCGCAACGAGCTGGACCTGCCCGACAACCCGACAAGAGGGCGCCGGACCGGCGTGCTGGAGGTCTCCGCCGAGCGCGACGGCACGGCCCGCGCAACGCTGGTGCCGAGCGGGCCGCCGGACTTCACGATCGTCCTGGTGCTGCGCACCGACGGGGAGGACGAACGATGGTGTGTGACCGCCGCCGCGCCCTGCCCGGTCGGTCCGCCGACCTCGTCGGATCTCAGCGTGTGCCGGGAACCCGATACGGGGTGAAGTAGGCCGCCGCCTCCTTGCGGAACATGAAGATCGCACCCATGACGATCAGGGCCAGCTCGACCAGGGTGAACAGCAGGCTGCCGCCGAGGCCGAACAGGCCGGCCACCACGGCGACGCCGCCAAGCACGCAGAGCGTGATCCGGGCCCAGTTCCGGCCGGCCCGCATGGCGTAGGCACAGCCGCCGACCGCGATCGCGAACACCACGTTGAAGCCGATTCCGACGCTGCGGATGAACGCCGCCCCGGCGCTGACCTCGTCCTCGGTGAATGCCCGGTTCTGCTGCCGGAAAGCGGTGCGGATGGCGTCCTCGAGGCTCGCCGCGCTCACCGTCAGGAACAGCACCGCGATGGCCAGCAACAGAACGGCGAAGGCTACCCAGACGATGAACGCGCGGTCCACCGTCCTCGGCCGGGCCACGGCCGCCCGGTCCGGCTCGGCCGGCGCGGGCGCGCTCGGCATTGGCTCGAACGGGTCTTTCGGGGCGGGCTTGGCCACCTGGTCCTCGGGCTCACTTGGTCCGGTCATGACCAGAAAGTTACCCTCCGGGCCGCAACCGAATCACCGCGGCAGGCCGGCCAGCGCGGCGCGCAGGCCGTCGCCGTCCCGGGCCCAGGCGAGCACCACCCGCCCGTCGGAAAGCCGGACCGGCACGCCGATCAGCTTGCGCGGCACGGTCCAGCCGCCGCCGAGTACCCGCGCCCCGGCCGGGGCGTCTTCCTCGACTCCGGCGATGTGTTGCACCGCAAGGGTTTCCGTGCCCTGGGTCAGGGTGGCCGGGGTCAGCCGGACGCGCAGCAGCCGGCGCCGGCCGCGCACCCAGCCGGCCGCCCCGCCGGCCAGCGCGGCCCCGATCACCAGCCAGGCCACCCAGTGCACCGGGCCGGACAGCGCCTCCACCGTCACCCCGGCGACCGCGAACGCCGGCCCCCACAACACCGGCCACCACGTGGAACCCGGCTCCGCGAAGAGGATCTCCTCGCTCACGTCGGCAGTTCGGCCGGCCGGAAGTAGAAATTCGACTTCGGCAGATACAGCAGCACCGTGGCGATGATCGCGAGCAGCGCGGTCATCAGACCGAAAAGCGTGTTCAGGATCAGAAAGTAGAACAGCACGGTGAGCGTGCAGAGCATGGTCAGCATCAGCCGGGCCCGCCGGGTGCCGTCCTGTGCCTTGTAGGCGAACAGCGCGAACAGCGCCGCGAAGGCCACCGCGCCGATCATGAACATCCACAGCAACGTGTTGGCACCGCGGGCGATCTGGTCGTACGGCACATCCGGGTTCAGCCGCACCGACACGTCGATCAGATCCTGCTTCGTGGTGAACAGATAGATCGCGTTGACGATGCTGAACAGTCCGGCCAGCAGCCATAACACGAACGCGTAGCGCACCGGGGCCGGGCGCGGATCGATGGGCGGGAGGTCCGGCGGCGGCTGGTCGTCGGCCGGCCGGTCCGGCGTCTCGGTCATCGCCGGACCGTACCCGGACGGGTCACCCCGAGCGCAACCAACCCGCGACCTCGGTGGCCCAGTAGGTCAGCACGATGTCCGCGCCGGCCCGGCGGATCGAGGTGAGCGTCTCCAGGATCGCCCGCCTGCGGTCCAGCCAGCCCTTCTCCGCGGCCGCCTCCACCATCGCGTACTCGCCGGAGATCTGGTACGCCGCAACCGGAACCTCGGAGATCTCGGCCACCGCGCGGAGCACGTCGAGGTAGCTCATCGCCGGCTTGACCATGACCAGGTCGGCGCCCTCGTCCAGGTCCAGCCGGGCCTCCCGGAGCGCCTCGCGCACGTTGGCCGGGTCCTGCTGGTAGGTCTTCCGGTCGCCGGTCAGCGACGAGTCCACCGCCTCGCGGAACGGCCCGTAGAACGCCGAGGCGTACTTGGCCGAGTAGGCCAGGATGCCGATGCCGGTGTGCCCGGCCACGTCCAGCGCCTCGCGGATCGCCCCGACCTGGCCGTCCATCATCCCGCTCGGGCCGAGCAGGTGGGCGCCCGCATTCGCCTGGGCCACCGCCATCTCGCCGTACACCGCCAGCGTGGCGTCGTTGTCCACGTTGCCGTCCGGGTCGAGCACGCCGCAGTGGCCGTGGTCGGTGAACTCGTCCAGGCACAGGTCGGACATGAGCACGGTGTCGTCGCCGAGGTCGGACCGGAGATCGCGCAGGGCCACGTTGAGCACCCCGTCCGGGTCGACGCCGCCGGAGCCGGTGGCGTCCTTGGTCCGCGGCACGCCGAACAGCATCAGCCCGCCGACGCCGGCGGCCACCGCCTCGTGCGCCGCCTTGCGCAGGCTGTCCCGGGTGTGCTGGACCACCCCGGGCATGCTGCCGATCGGCACCGGTTCGGCCGCGCCCTCCCGGACGAACATCGGGAGCACCAGCTGGTGCGGAGCGACCGTGGTCTCGCTGACCATGCGCCGCAACGCCTCGGTGCGCCGCAGCCGGCGTGGCCGGTGCGTGGGGAACATCGCGCCTCCCAAGCTCACCTGTGGATTCGAGATCCGCTCAGCGCCGGGCCCGCTTGGTCTTGCGCGGCGGCGGCAGCGCACCCTCGGCCCGCAGCCTGGCGGCGTGCTCGGCCAGCGCGTCGACCAGGGCCGGCACCGTGGCGTGCTCCGGCTGGACGTCCACCCGCAGCCCGAACTCACGCGCGGTCTCGGCGGTCTTCGGGCCGATGCAGGCGACCAGCGTGCGGGTGTGCGGCTTGCCGGCGATCCCGACCAGGTTGCGCACGGTGGACGACGAGGTGAAGCAGACCGCGTCGAATCCGCCGGTCTTGATCATCTCGCGGGTGTCGGCCGGCGGCGGCGCCGCGCGCACCGTGCGGTACGCGGTGACGTCGTCGATCTCCCAGCCGCGCTCGCGCAGCCCGGCGGCCAGCGTCTCGGTGGCGATGTCCGCCCGGGGCAGCAGCACCCGCTCGACCGGGTCGAGGATGTCGTCGTACGGCGGGAACTCCTCGAGCAGTCCCTCGCTGGACTGCTCGCCCGAGGGCACCAGCTCCGGCACGATGCCGAACGAGCGCACCTTCGCCGCGGTCGACTCGCCGACGCAGGCGATCTTCACCCCGGAGAACGCGCGGGCGTCCAGGCCGAACTCGGCGAACTTCTCCCACACCGCGCGCACCGCGTTGGTCGAGGTGAACACCAGCCACTGGTAGCGCCCGTCCACCAGGCCCTTGACCGACCGCTCCATCTGCGCGGGGCTGCGCGGCGGCTCCACCGAGATGGTCGGCACCTCGGACGGGATCGCGCCGTGCAGCCGCAGCCGCTCGCTCATCTCGCCGGCCTGGTCCTTGGTGCGCGGCACGAGCACCCGCCAGCCGTACAGCGCGCGGGACTCCCACCAGGACAGCTTGGACCGGGCCGACACGGCGGAACCGACGGTGACCACCAGCGGGCCGGTGATCTCCCCGGCGTCCGCGGCCAGCGAGGCCAGCGTGGTGTCGACGGTGCGCTGCCCGGCTCCGGTGCCGTCCACGGTCACCGCAACCGGGGTCTGTGCCGCGAGCCCGTGCTCGACCAGCGCAGAGGCCGCCTCGGCCAGGTGGCTCGCGGCGGCGGTGAGCACGATCGGGCCGGGCGTGGCGGCGAGGCCCGCCCAGTCCACGTCGCCGCGCACGTCGACCTCGGTGTGCGTGGCGCCGAGCGCGATGCCGGCGTAGGCGGGCACCGCGGTCGCGGCCGGCACGCCGGGCACGATCTCGAAGGCCGCGCTGGTCCGGGCCACGGCCTGCGCCTCGGCCACCACGGCCGCGTGGGTCAGCGGGTCGCCGGCCACCAGCCGGACCACCAGCCGCCCGGCCTTGGCCTCGGCCACCAGGTCCTTGGCCACCTCGGCCGGCTCGCCGACGGCCGGACGCACCTCGGCGTCCGGTGCCGCGGCGGCGAGCACGTCGGACGGCACGTCCGGATCGGTCACCAGCAGCTCGCCGCGCCGGAGCAGTTCGGCGGCCCGGACGGTGAGCAGCGCGGCGTCACCGGGGCCGGAGCCGACGAACGCCACGCGCCCAGGACTTTTACGTACACGGGTGGTCATCAACCCACACTTCCCATCAACTACCTCTTCACGACTCCGGGCCGGACAACACGCCGGCCCCGAGCTCAAGCAGCTCGGCGGCCAGTGCCCGGCCGAGTTGCTCCCCTGCGGTCAGGTCGCCGGTGGCCGATGCCCGCACCAGCACGACGGACCCGCCCTCCCCGCTTCCGGCGGCGGCCAGGTTGGCCGCGGCCACCCCGCGCAGCGACAGCCGGTGGACCACGCGGTCCGTGCCGGGCAGCTCGCCACTCTCGAGATCCTCCACCACATCGGCCAATGCGCCAACCGGCGCGCTGCAGCCGGCCTCCAGCGCGGCGAGCAGAGCCCGCTCCGCGCCGACGGCCGCCCGCGTCGCCGGGTCGTCCACAGTGGACCGAATCAGGTGCTCGACGTCCATGTCGTCGACCCGGCACTCGATGGCCAGTGCGCCCTGCGCGGGCGCCGGCAGCATCTGGATCGGGTCGATCACCTCGGTGATCACGTCCAGCCGGCCGAGCCGCTGCAGGCCGGCCCTTGCCAGCACCACGCCATCCAGCTCGCCGTCGGTCACCTTGCCGATCCGGGTGTCCACGTTGCCCCGGATCGGCACGACCTCGAGGCCGAAGCCCAGCGCGTGCAGCTGCGCGGCGCGGCGCGGCGAGCCGGTGCCCACCCGGGCTCCGGTCGGCAACTCGCCCAGGGTCAGCCCGTCCCTGGCCACCAGGACGTCCCTGGCGTCGGCCCGGACCGGCACCGCGGCCAGCGACACCCGTGGGTCGCGCGCGGTCGGCAGGTCCTTGTAGGAGTGCACGGCGACATCGACGGTGCCGGCGGCCAGCGCGTCCCGCAGCGCCGAGGTGAACACCCCGACGCCCAACTCGGTCACCGGGGCGGCGGACCGGTCGCCGGGCGTGGACACGGTGACGACCTCGATCCGGGCGCCCGCGCGTTCCAGCTCGTCGACCACGAGCCCGGTCTGGGCCAGCGCCAGCGCGCTGCCCCTGGTCCCCACCCTGATGGTCCGGTTCATTCAGTCGCACCGTCCCCGTTCGGCCGGGTGATCGTGCCGGGCAGCTGCGGGTCGAGCTGGAACAGCTCGCGCAGCGCGTCGGCGTAGTTGGGGCCGGCCGGCCCGGAGGCCAGCTCCTTGACCCGCACGGTCGGGGTGTGCAGCAGCTTGTCCACCACCCGGCGCACGGTCCGGGTCAGCTCCGCGCGCACGGTGGCGTCCAGTCCGGGCAGCCGGGCGTCCAGCCGCAGCAGCTCGGCGTCGATCACCTCGGCGGCCCGGCGGCGCAGCGCGGTGACCGTCGGGGTGACCGCGGCGCTGCGCTGGGTGGCCAGGTAGCCGCGCAGCTCCTCGGCCACGATCTCGGCGGCCCGTCGGGTGTCCAGCTCACCGGGCGCCCCGCCGAGGCGCTGGTGCAGCGTCTCCAGGTCCACCACGGTGGTCCCGGGCAGGGCGCCGACCGCCGGTTCCACGTTGCGCGGCAGGCCGAGGTCGCAGACCACCAGTGGGCGTCCGTCGTGCCGGGCGCCGACCATGTCGGCGGTGATCATGGTCGCGGCCGTGCCGGTGCAGGACACCAGCAGGTCGGCCTCGGCGATCCGGTCCGCCAGTCCGGCCAGCCCGACCGCCTCGGCGTCGATGCCGTGGGTGCGCAGCGTGCCGGCCAGCTTGGCGCCGTTGGCCTCGGTGCGGTTGGCGATCACGACCCGGGCCACGCCGGCCCGGCGCAGCGCGGCGGCGCTCAGCCCGCCCATCGACCCGGCGCCGACGATCAGGGCGTGCCGGCCGACCAGCCCGCCGAGCACGGTCGCGGCGTCGGCCAGCGCCTCGGACACCACCGAGCGGCCGACCCGGTCCAGACCGATCTCGGTGTGCACCCGCTTGCCCACCCGCAGCGCCTGCTGGACCAGCTCGTGCAGGGTGCGGCCGACCGTGCCGGCCTCGCGGGCCACGCCGTAGGCGGCCCGGACCTGGCCGAGGATCTGCGCCTCGCCGACCACCATCGAGTCCAGCCCGGCGGCGACGGTGAACAGGTGCTCGGCGGCGGAGCCGGCGTAGTGCACGTACAGGTGGTCGTAGAGGACGACCGGGTCCATCCCGGCGTGCCGGGACAGCACGGCCACGATGTCGGCCAGCCCGGGGTGGAACGCCTCGACCGTGGCGTAGACCTCGACCCGGTTGCACGTGGAGACGAGCACCGCCTCGGCGACCGACGAGCAGCCGAGCAGCTCGTCGAGCAGCTTGCGGACCTCGCCGGCCGGCACCGTCGCACGCTCGAGGACCCGCAGATCGGCCGTCCGATGCGACATGCCAACCGCAAGAACGCTCATTTCGCCATCACCTCGCAAGCTCGGTGATGGTCCAGCCCGCCGCCTCGCAAGCTCGGCGGCGGCGCAGCGCCCAATGTTTCGCTCGCAAGCTCGCTCATCCCCTGATCACCACCCCGTCCATGCCGCGGTGGTCGAGCACCGGAGGAGCCACCCCGTTGACCTGGGGTGCCGGCCCGGCACCGTCCGCCCGGCGAGCCACATGGAAGGACAGGATCTGCAGCTCGACCGCCAGGTCGACCTTGCGGACCTCGACGGTGTCAGGGACCTGCAGGACCACCGGCGCGAAGTTCAGGATGCACTCGACGCCACCTTCCACCAACCGATCGCAAACAGCCTGTGCGGCGGCGGGCGGGGTGGCAATAACCCCAATGGAAACTTCACGTTCTGAGCACACTCGAACAATGTCGTCGATGTGATTGACGGCGATTCCGCCGACCGGAATGCCGATGAGGTCGGCGTCCACATCGAACAGGGCGGTCACCGGGAAGCCCCGGCTCGGGAACCCTCCGTAGTTGGCCAGGGCGTGCCCGAGGTTACCGATCCCGACCACGGCCACGCTGTGCTTGCGGGTCAGGCCGAGGATCCGCTCGATCTGGTCGATCAGGACCGCGACCTCGTAGCCGACGCCGCGGGTGCCGTACGAGCCGATGTAGGAGAGGTCTTTGCGCAGCTTGGCCGAGTTCACGCCGGCCGCGACGGAGAGCTCCTCACTGGACACCGTGCCGAGGCCCTGCTCCTGCATGGCGGACAGCACGCGCAGGTAGACGGCCAGCCGCGCGACGGCGGCCTCCGGGATGGCCCGGGCCCGGTCCCGCGCGGCGGGCACGCTGGGATCGAAGGCGGCACCGTCGGTGACGGCCGGCATCGGGGTGGTGATCTCCGCATCACCCGGTGCCGGGGGTGTCCTGCCGACCCCATCCCGTTGGCCACGCTGCGCCACGCCGAAACTCCTCGACAGAACTCGCCCTGGAATGTGAACACGGTAGCCGCTTGTGAACACATGCACAAAGTCGCCGGCCAGAGGCATAACCAATGACACACCTAACCACGCGGCTCCTACTCAAGCGGTAGTGGAGTCCCATGGTGAGCGAGCTTGCGAGCGAACCATCGGACAGGGTCAGGCGGCGGTGAACCCCACCGCGTGCCATCCGGTGGCGCCGTCCGGGGCCGGCGGCACGCGCTCCTCGGTCTGGGTGCGGCCGGTCCGGTCGGTGGCCCGCACCTCGACCTTGTGCTCACCGGGCGCGGCCTCGACCGTGGCCCGCCACATCCGCCAGGTGGCCAGGCCCACCTCGGTGGCCAGCTCCGCGGGCTGCCACGCGCCGCCGTCCAGGCGCACCTCGACCCGGTCCACCCCGACCGTCTGCGCCCAGGCCACCCCGGCGACCACCAGCCGGCCGGCCGGCACCGTGGCGAACGGACGCGGGCTGTCGATCCGGGACTGGGTCTTGATCGGAGCCCGGACCGCCCAGCCGCGCGGGATCCAGTAGCCCTCCCGCTGGTCGAACCGGGTCAGCTCCCAGTCCACCACCCACTTGGTGGCCGAGACGTAGCCGTACAACCCGGGCACCACCATCCGGGCCGGGAAACCGTGCTCGACCGGGAGCGGCTCGCCGTTCATCCCGATGGCCAGCAGCGCGCCGCGCGCCGGGTCCAGCAACGCCTCGACCGGGGTGCCGGCGGTGAACCCGTCCACGCTGGTGGAGAACACCTGGTCCGCCCCGGACCGCACGCCGGCCTCGAGCAGCAGGTCGCGGATCGGCACGCCGAGGAAGTTCGCGGTGGACACGTACTCGCCGCCGACCTCGTTGGACACGCAGGTCAGGGTGACCGTCCGCTCGACGAGACGGCGGTCGCGGATGTCGGCGAAGCCGAAGCTGACCTCGCGGTCGACCATGCCGTGCACGCGCAGCCGCCACTCGTCGGCGGTCATCCTCGGCACGGTCAGCGCGGTGTCGATCCGGTAGAAGTCGCGGTTGCTGGTGATGAACCGGGGGGTGCCGTTGCCGGCGAAGTCCGCTCCCGGCGGTACCGGCGGAGCCGGTTCGGCCGGTACCAGCGGGCCGACGGCGGCCCGAGAGCCCTCAACGTCCACCCGGACCGCGAACAGCTGCCCGGCCGCGCCGAGCACGCCGGCCCCGGCCGCCACCCCGGCCGAGGAGAGCAGGAACCGGCGCCGCGCCGCGTCGGTTCCTGCCGTCCCCTCGGATCCGCCGGTGCCCAGGGTCCGGTCCAGGGCGAGGCCGTGCAGCCAGCGGAACACCAACACCCCGGTGACCAGGCTGGCGGCCGGGGCCAGCACGCCGAGCTGACCGAGGTCCGGCCGGCCGAGCACGGCCAGGAAACCCAGCGCCCCGACCACGGTGGCCAGCACCACCCCCGGCCAGGACCGGCGCCGGGACAGCAGCCCGGCGACGCCGGCCACGATCAGCAGCACCACGGCCATGCCGAGCAGCAGCACCAGCTTGTCGGCCGTGCCGAAGGTCCGGATCGCCCAGTCCTTGACCGGGGCCGGGGTCAGGTCGATGGCCGAGTTGCCGACCGCGAGGAACGGCGACGCGGTCGGGCCGATGAACCCGGCCACGAGGTGCCCGGCGGCCAGCGCCGCCGCCACCGACAGCACGCCGACGAGCACCGCGACCGGGGCGGGCAGCCGGTCCGGCGGCGCGGTCGTCGGGCGGTCGAGGAGGTCCACACCCTTATTTCGGCTCAAAGCGCGCCAAGGTTCAACCGATCGGCGATTACCGATTTCTTAAAGAGCACGATCACGACATCAGGGCGGCGCGCAGCCGGTCCTCCTCGACCGCCCAGTACCCGTGCTCGACGCCGTCGATCAGGATCACCGGGACCCGGTCGCCGTACTCGGCGCGCAGCTCCGGATCGGCGTCCACGTCCGCGACGGTCCACGGCACGCCCAGCTCGCCGCAGATCCGCCGAACGTCGGCCTCGGCGGCGGCGCACGCCGGGCAGTCCGCCCGGCCGAGCACGGTGACCGTCACCGCAGGCTCGCCCGGCGCAGTTTGCCGGTCACCGAGTGCGGCAGCGCGTCGACGAACTCCACCACGCCCGGCACCTTGAACTTGGCCAGCCGCTGCGCGCAGTGCTCGCGCACCGCCTCCTCGGTCAGCGCGGCGCCCGGCACCAGCGCGACCACGACCTTCACCCGTTCGCCGGAGCGCTCGTCCGGCACCCCGACCGCGGCCGACTCGGCCACCCCGGCCAGCTCGAGCAGCACCCGCTCCACCTCGTGCGGGTAGACGTTGAACCCGTTGACGATGATCAGGTCGTTGGCCCGGTCGACCAGGTGCAGGTCACCGTCGGCGTCCAGGTAGCCGACGTCGCCGGTGCGGAACCAGCCCTCGTCGTCCGGCCCGTGTGCGCCGTCCGGCCAGTACCCGCTGAACAGGTTGGCGCCGCGCACCGACACCAGGCCGGTCTCGCTCACCTCGCCCTCGTCCAGCTCGACCAGCGGCTCGTCCGGGTCGTCGATGGCCACCAGCGGCACGCCGTCGCTGTCCACCAGGCGCAGCTCGACGCCGGGGATCGGCCGGCCGACCGAGCCGGCCTTGGCGTACCCGCCGACCAGCGTGGAGGTCAGCACCGGGCCGGTCTCGGTGAGCCCGTAGCCCTCGTACACGTTCAGCCCGGTGGTCTGCCGGATCGCCCCGAGCACCGGCGCGGGCAGCGGCGCGGCGCCCGAGGTGAGCAGCCGCATGCTGGCCAGCGCCACGGCCAGCCGCTCGCTGCCCACCCCGGCGAACGCCTGGTACATCGGCGGCACCCCGACCATGGCGGTGATCCGGTGCCGCTCGCACAGCTCCAGCGCGGTCTCGGTGGCGAACCGGTCCATCAGCACCGCGGTGGCCCCGGCGGCGGCCACCTGGAACAGACCCGGCCCCAGCCCGTAGAGGTGGAACAGCGGCACCGCCAGCAGCACCCGGTCGGTGGCGTTGACCGGGGCCGGGCGCAGCGCCGCGCACTGCTCGACGTTGGACAGCAGGGCCCGGTGGGACAGCATCACCCCGCGCGGCACGCCCGCGGTGCCGGAGGTGTAGCAGAGCACGGCCAGGTCCTCGCCGCCGCGGGCCGGGGCGCCCGGCGCGACCGAGACCCCCGCCGTCAGGTCCGGACCGGGTATCCCGGTGGCCTCGACGCCCTCCGGCACCGGGCCGACCACCAGGCCGGCGCCGCTGTCGGTGAGCACCCGGCGGACCTCGGGGGCCGGCGCCTCGGCGCTCAGCGGCACGACCACCGCGTCGGCCCGCAGCACGCCGAACAACGCGACGCAGAACGGCACGCCGCCGGGCAGCAGCACCAGCACCCGGTCGCCGGCCGTCACCCCGGCCGCGAGCAGCGTGGCGGCGAAGGCGTTGGCCGCGTCATCGATCTGTCGCCAGGTCAGCGCGTGCCCGGCCGCGTCGTCCAGCAGCGCGGTATGGTCCGGCACCCTGGCGGCCGCCTCGGCGACCAGGTCCGCGACGTTGCCGGTCTGCGCATCGACCATGGGAACCTCTTTCATCGCTTACCCGGGCGAAAGTGTGTCACGGGCCACCGACGTCACGGTTAACTACCTGTTAGGCGGAACAACTTGGTGATATCGACGATTGCCAACTAAGAAGTAGACGGTCCGAGACGGAGCAGCCCAGAACCTACCGTGAGCCAGCACGAAATCGACGCCTTCGACGTGGCAGAGGTACCCGAGACCAGACAGCCCGGTGAGTCCTGGGATCTGGTCCATGCCGCGCAGCAGGGCGACATGGCGGCCTTCGGCAGGCTCTACGACCGTTACGTCGACGTGGTGTACCGCTACGTGCTGTTCCGGGTCGGTGACCGGGAGCTGGCCGAGGACGTCACCAGCGAGACGTTCCTGCGCGCGCTGCGCCGGATCGGCACGGTCAGCTACCAGGGCCGGGACGTGGGCGCCTGGTTCGTCACGATCGCCAGGAACCTGGTGCTCGACCACGTCAAGTCCAGCCGGTTCCGGCTGGAGGTGATCACCGCCGAGGTCGAGTCGCGCCGGGTCGAGGCCGGGCCGGAGCACGAGGTGCTGACCAAGGTCACCGCCGAGGCGCTGCTGGGATGCGTCGAGCAGCTCGGCGACGACCAGCGGGAGTGCATCGTGCTGCGGTTCCTGCAGGGCTTATCGGTTGCCGAGACCGCGCAGATCATGGAACGCAACGAGGGCGCGGTGAAGGCGTTGCAGCACCGGGCCGTGCGCCGGCTGGCCCAACTTCTGCCCTCGGAGCTGCGATGACGTGTACTGCCGTAACTTGGCGTTGGGCCAATCGTTTGTATAGAGCGAGATCCTTTACGGATGACTGGAAGTCCGGAGCGGGATGGTGAACAGCGGAACGGAACCGTCAGGGCCTGACGGACCGGTGGAGGTCGACCAGCGGGTCGTCGCCCTGGTACGCGGCCTGGCTCCGCTGACCGCACCCGACGGCGAGGCGCGGGACCGGATGCGGGCGCGGATCCTGGCCGGTTTCGCCGCCCCGGAGCCCGACTCCGGCCCCGACGACCTCGACTCCGACTCCGACCTCGACCAGGGCTCCCCGCCCGCGCTCCCGGAGCGGCCCAAGCCCGCAACCGGCCCGGCACCGCAGTCGCGGCGCCCGAGGAGGTGGGGCAGCCGGCCGGGCGGCTCCGACCGCGGTTCCTCCCGGCCGGGCGAGAACTCCAAACCCGGCGCCGGTCTGCGCGGCCGGTTCGCCATCGCGGCCGTGGCGATGCTGGCGCTGGTGGCCTCGCTCGCCGGAATGAGCCTGTTGCTGGCCAGGGACGCGCTGCCCGGCGACACGCTGTACGGGATCAAGCGCACCGCCGAGGCGGCCTCGCTCGGCCTGACCTTCGGCGACGAGTCCAAGGCGGTCAAGCACCTCGAGTTCGCCGCGGCCCGGGTGACCGAGATCGAGACGCTGGCCCGGCGCTACCCCAACCCGGACGACGCGCCGGTCGGGCTGTACCTCACGGCGATGTCGGACTTCGACACCGACACCGCGGCCGCCGCCCGGCAGCTGATCGCGCTGGCCACCCAGCGCGACGGCCGGCAGCTGCAGTCGCTGCGCGAATGGGCCCGGACCCAGGCGGTCCGGCTCGAGGCGGCGGCCGGCGGGCTGCCCGCCGCGGCGCGGCACCGGACCAGCACCTCGCTCGCCCTGCTGACCGGCATCACCGCCCGGGCCGACGCCCTGCTGGACCGGATGCCCTGCTACCAGATCACCACCGGATCGTTCGACGCGATCGGTGCGCTGCCGGCGACCGGCCGGTGCGAGCGGGTGCCCGGCGCCGACAACGACCGCAGGTCCGCGCCGAGCCTCAGCGACTCCCAGGCGCCGCCGGAGCCGCCACTGACCTCGGCGCCGACGGCGCCGCTGCCGCCGACGCAGACCCCCCCGCTGCCCGGCGCCGGACCGTCGGCGGTACCTGGCGCGCCCGGTTCACCCGAACCGGGCGCGCCTGCGACCGGGCAGACCCCGGTCTCGGTGCCGCTACCGTTGCCGCCGGTGGAGTTACCGCCGCTGCTGCCCGGTCTGCCCGGTATTCGCCTCGGTGGTTAGTCCGGGGCGATCGATAGTCTGTGTTCAACACCGTGAACCACCCGGAGGCGATGCCGTTGTCCCGTCGGCACGGCGACAGGAAGGTGACCGAGCTGGAGCGGCTGGCCGCTCTGGCCGGTGAGGCGTCTGCCGAGGCGGCCTACGCCATCGAGCAGGAGGCGCCGCCCGACGAGGCCGCCCGGCCGGTGGCCGATCTCACCGCGGCCGCGTTCTTCGACGTGGACAACACGATGATGATGGGCGCGTCGATCTTCCACTTCGCCCGCGGGCTGGCCGCGCGGAAGTTCTTCACCAACTCCGACCTGGCCCGGTTCGCGGTGCAACAGGTGAAGTTCCGGGTGGCCGGCAAGGAGAGCCGGGACGGCATCCGGAACAGCCGGGAGCAGGCGCTGTCCTTTGTGGCCGGTCACACGGTGGACGAGCTGATCTCCCTCGGCGAGGAGATCTACGACGAGCTGATGGCGGACAAGATCTGGCCGGGTACCCGGGCGCTGGCCCAGATGCACCTCGACGCCGGGCAGCGGGTCTGGCTGGTCACCGCGACGCCGGTGGAGCTGGCCACGATCATCGCCCGCCGGCTCGGCCTGACCGGCGCGCTCGGCACGGTCGCGGAGAGCGAGGACGGCGTCTACACCGGACGCCTGGTCGGGGAGATGCTGCACGGCCCGGCCAAGGCCCACGCCGTGCGCGCCCTCGCCGCCCGCGAGGGCCTGAACCTACGCCGGTGCACCGCGTACTCGGACTCGGCCAACGACGTCCCGATGCTGTCGGTGGTCGGCACCTCGGTCGCGGTCAACCCGGACAGCGGCCTGCGCGAGGTCGCCCGCAAGCGCGGCTGGGAGATCCGCGACTTCCGCACCGGCCGCAAGGCCGCCAAGATCGGCGTGCCGTCGGTGCTCGGCGCCGGGGCGGTGGCCGGCGCGGTCGCCGCCGGCCTTGCCGCCTACCGCAAGCGCGAGCACGCCTGACCGGTCAGCCCAGGAACGGGTTGCCCCGCTCGGCGAGCAGCCGGTAGAGGCTCTGCTGGATGGTCTCCCGGACCTGGTCGGTGAGGTTGAAGACCAGCATCGGGTCGTCGGCGTCCGGGTAGGACCCGGTGTCGATCGGCTCACCGAACTCGATGTGCCACTTGGACGGCAGCGGGATCGCGCCGAGCGGGCCGAGCAGCGGGAAGAACGGGGTGACCGGGAAGTACGGCAGGCCGAACAGTCGGGCCAGCGGGCGCAGGTCGCCGATCTTGGGGTAGATCTCCTCGGCGCCGACGATCGAGCACGGGACGATCGGCACGCCGGTGCGGATCGCCGCCGAGACGAACCCGCCCCGGCCGAACCGCTGCAGCTTGTAGCGGTCCCGGAACGGCTTGCCGATGCCCTTGAAGCCCTCCGGCCACACCCCGACCAGCTCGCCGGCCCGCAGCAGCCGCTCGGCGTCCGGGTTGCAGGCCAGCGTCTGGCCGGACTTGCGGGCCAGCGCGCCGAGCAGCGGGGTCTGGAAGACCAGGTCGGCACCGAGCATCCGCAGGTGCCGGCCGGCCGGGTGGTGCTCCCGCACCGCCACCGCGGTCATCACCGCGTCCAGCGGCAGCGTGCCGGAGTGGTTGCACACCAGCAGCGCGCCGCCGTCGGCCGGCAGGTGCTCGGCACCGGTCACCTCGACCCGGAACCACGACCGGTACAGCAGCCGCAGCGGCGGCAGCAGCACCGCGTCGGTCAGCTCGGGGTCGAACCCGAACTCGTCGATCGGATAGTCGCCGGACAGCCGGCGGCGCAGGAACGCCACCGCGTCGGCCAGCCGGCCGAGCGGGCCGTCCGACCGCACCGGCTCCGCCCGCGGCCGCAGCGGGGTCGGCTCGGTCAACTCCGCCGGCTCGGCCGACACCTCCTGCGGAGCCGCCGCCGGATCCGGACCGTCCACTCGGGCCGGTCCGTTTCTGTTGCGCTGCAGGGGAATCACCCGTGCTTGCTGCATGCCGCGTTACCTTTCCAGTTTCCGCGAAGAATTGCGTCCGGTCAGCGCGCGGCGGCGGCATGCAGCCGCCGCTCCAGCGCGCCGAGGCGTCCGGGGTCCACCAGCGGCCGGCGGCCGCTGCCTTGGACGTAGTCGTCGAACGCCTGCGAGGTGGTCCACCGCGGCGTGAACCCGAAGGTGGTCTTCAGCCGGGTCGTGTCGACCACCCGGCCGTAGTTGAGGAACCGCACCTGGTCCGGCGAGAAGTTGACCAGCCGGGAGCCGAACGGCACCAGCCGGGCCATGGTCGGGATGGCGCCGCGGAGCAGCGGCAGCGGCACCCGGCCGGCCCGGCGGATGGCCTGGGAGAGCATCAGCACCCCGTCGCCACCCACGTTGAACACGCCGGGCAGGTCCTCGACCGTCGCCCGGTCCAGCACGGCGAGCCCGTCCTCGCCGTGCAGCAGTTGCATCCGGGCGTCGAAGCCCAGCACGGTCGGCACCACCGGCAGCGCGAAGTACCGGGTGAGCACGGTGTCCACCCCGGGTCCGATCAGGTTGACCAGCCGCAGCGTGGTCACCAGCACGTCCGGCCGGCGCCGGGCGAACCCGCGGACGTAGCCCTCGACCTCGACGGCGTCCTTGGCGAACCCGCTGGATGCCAGGTCCCGGGGCGTGTCCTCCTCGGTGAACACCGCCGGCGAGCGGGAACTGGCGCCGTAGACCGCCGCCGTTGACTTCACCACCAGCTTGCGCACCGTGCGGGACCGCTGGCAGGCGGCCAGCAACTGCATCGTGCCGATGACGTTCATTTCCTTGATCAGCGTGCGGCCGGACGGACCCGCCGGGCTCGCCGTGGTCGCCGCGTGCACCACGGTGTCCACTCGGCCCGCCGAGATCACCTTGGCGATCAGCGGGTTGCGGATGTCGGCGCGGACGAACTCGGCCCGGCCCATGCGACGGAGCACGGCGCGTGGCGGCGGCGCGGTATCCACGGCGATCACGCGTTCGATGTCCGGGTTGGCTGCCAGCCGTGCGGCCAGGTTGCCACCGAGATAGCCGCCAACGCCGGTCACGAGGACGACGTTGGGCGTCATGCACTTCCTCGATCGGTTGTCCCCTGCGGTACCCGACTGTAGACCACCTTCGGGCATCCCGGATCGCCCGGCAACACGCTGTTAACGCGGGTAACCGGGAGTTGCCGGACGCTACTTCTTCAGCTTGCGGCGCTGCACCCTGGTCTTGCGCAGCAGCTTGCGGTGCTTCTTCTTCGACATGCGCTTACGGCGCTTCTTGATGACCGAACCCATGCGGATCCTTCGCTGTCGTCAGTGGTCTGGCTCTTGGCGCTCCGGTGCGGCCACGACCACTCAAACCAGCGAGGCAGTTCGGCGTGCGATGGCACCAGGCAACGAACGTCAAGGTTACCTGGCCGGCCCCGGCGTCGTGCAGCCGGCTTCAGCCGGCGTCGAAGTAGGCGCCCTCGAGGTAGCTGTGCACCGCCTTCTCCGGCACCCGGAAGGACTTGCCGACCCGGACGGCGGGCAGCTCACCGTTGTGCACCAGGCGGTACACCGTCATCTTGGACACCCGCATCATCGCGGCCACCTCGGCCACGGTGAGGAACTGCACGGGTGCGACACCTTGGGCTTCCTTGTCCTTCTTCGCCGGCATGGGCTCACCGCGTCCTTTGCCACGTGTCGCGCCCGCCGGCTTCCCCCCGGCGGGAACCGACACGCACGTGCTTCTCCAGAGAGTAGCGTGACGGCTGTGACTGATGCGACGTCAGTTCGCGTCAAGATATTCACATTCCGGAACCCGGCTAGTCGATCTTGTGAGCCCGGCCCAGTTCCTCGGACCGGTCCCGGGCCGCCTCGATCGCGGCCAGTAGCGCCGCCCGCACGCCGTGCTTCTCCAACTCCCGGATGGCCATGATCGTGGTGCCGGCCGGCGAGGTGACCGCCTCGCGCAGGGTCACCGGGTGCTCCCCGGTCTCGGCCAGCATCTTGGCCGCGCCGACGGCCGACTGGATGATCAGTTTCTCGGACACGTTGCGCGGCAGACCGAGCAGGATGCCGGCGTCGATCATGGCCTCGACCAGGTAGAAGAAGTACGCCGGGCCGGAGCCGGAGAGCGCGGTCACCGCGTCCTGCTGCGACTCGGGCACGCGCACCACCTTGCCGACCGCGGCGAGCATCTGCTCCACCACGTCCAGGTGCTCGGGTCCGGCGTGCCCGCCCGGCGAGATCGCGCTCATCGCCTGGCCGACCACGGCGGGCGTGTTGGGCATGACCCGGACCACCGGCACCCCGGCCGGCAGCCGCCGCTCGTACAGCGCGGTGGGCAGCCCCGCACACAGCGACACCACCAGGGTCGGCGGGCTGATCAGCGGGGCGAGCTCGTCCAGCAGCGGCTCGATGTCCTGCGGCTTGACGGCCACCACGAGCACGTCCGCCTCGGCGGCCGCCACCGCGATGTCCACCGCACGGATTCCGTACCGCCGGGTCAGCTCCTTGGCCCGTTCGGCGTGGCGTTCGGTGAACATCAGCTCGTCCACCCGGCGGCCGCCGCCCAGCAGGCCGGACAGCAGCGCCTCGCCGATCTTGCCGGCGCCCAGCACGGCGATGGTGGGGCGCCCGGTAGCCGCAGTCATGGCAATAGCGTGCCAGAGCGGTCAGCCCGCGGCGGACAGGGCGAGTTGGCGGGCCTGGCAGATCAGCCGGCCGGTGGAGTCGATCACGGTGGCATCCGAGTCGAACCAGGCGCCGTGCACGGCCCGGGACTCGACCAGCACCCGCAGCCAGCCGGGCGACGGCCGGGACCGGACCAGCGCGGTCATCTGCACCGTGGGGCTCCACCCGAACCGGCCAAGGTTGAACGTCAGCGGCATGTTGATGTCCCCGGCGACCAGCGCGAACAGCGGGTCGGCCGGCTCGGCCCTCGGCCGCACCCACAACCGCAGCCGCAGCGGGTCACCGACGTGGCCGTGCAGGAACCCGGCGCCGGTCGGGTCCAGCCGGATGTCGCAGGCCGTGGTCAGCTTGAACACCGAAGCGAGCGGGAGCGAGGCGACCTCGACCGCGTTGCCCGGGGGCTCCGCGGACAGGTTGGGCAGATCCGCCCAGGCCGCCCGCTCCCTGGGTAACCGGCCGGTGGTGACCACCCCTTCCACGCAGCTCTTGCCGCGCTGCTCGAGGTGGACCGAGACGACCGTGGCCTGCCGGCCGGACTTGCGCAACTCGGTGCGCAACAGCACCGGCCCGACGCTGGGCGGGTTGAGGAACTGGGCGCTGACCGCGAGCGGGTCCACCAGCGGGGTGCCGGCCCCGCCGCTGTGCGCCGCGACCGCCGTGCGGGCCAGCAGGGCGAGCAGGAACCCGCCGTGCGGCCGGCCGCGCACCGTCCAGGTCGCCGGTAGCTCGGCGGTGAACGTGCCGTCACCGAGCGGGCGAACCCGCGAGGCGAGCGCGAACGGGCCGGCCGGGGCGCCGCCCGCGCGTGCGTCCCCGTGGCCAGCAACACTGCTCATGATCTTTACCCTGCCATGTTCAACGAGCCCGTGTAACCCGCGCTCAGCCCCGCGTGGCCAGGGAACGCAGGAAGAACGCCAGGTTGGCCGGGCGCTCCGCGAGACGGCGCATCAGGTATCCGTACCATTCGCCACCGTATGGTACGTAGACCCGCACGGTGTGCCCGACCTGGGCGAGTCGTAGCTGTTCCTCCGGCCGGATCCCGTAGAGCATCTGGAACTCGAAGCTGCCCGGCTTGCGCCCGTACTCGCCGGCCCGCTCGCCGAGCAACCGGACCAGGCGGGGATCGTGCGTGGCGAACATCGGGAAGCCGTCCCCGCCGAGCAGCGCCATCGCGCACCGCACGTAGCTCAGGTCCACCTCGTGGGCATCGGCGAAGGCCACGTCCGGCGGCTCGGCGTAGGCGCCCTTGCACAACCGCACCCGGGAGCCCGCGGTGGCCAGCCGGTCGCAGTCGTCCAGCGTGCGGCGCAGGTAGGCCTGCAGCACCGCGCCCACCCACGGCCACCGGGTGCGCAGCTCGCCGAGCACCCGCAGGGTCGAGTCGGTGGTGGTGTGGTCCTCCATGTCCAGCGTGACCGTGGTGCCGCAGCGCTGCGCCGCGGCGCAGATCCGGCCGGCGTTGTCCAGCGCGAGCCGCTCGTCGAGCAGTTGGCCGACGGCGGAGAGCTTGACGCTCACCTCGGCCCGCTCGGCCAGACCGCGCGCCTCGAGGGCGTCCAGCAGCTCGAGGTAGGCCTGCACGGTCCGCTCGGCCAGCGCCGTGTCGGTGGTGTCTTCGCCGAGGTAGTCCAGCGTGACGGTCAGTCCGGCGGCCACCAGGCGACCGGTCACCGCGACCGCGTCCGCGGTCGTCTCGCCGGCCACGTAGCGGCGCACCACGTCCCGGCTCACCGGGGCGGAGCCGACCATGTGGCGGATCGTTTGATTTCCTGCGGCGGCCAGGATCAGCGAACGCAACGGATACACGCCCGGAACTTTACGTCCCCCGCCGCCGCCCAGGGGGAACCCGAACGTCACTGACCCAGGTGCAACCGGGCAAACAGCAGCGCCTCGGCAAGATCCCGGCGGCGCTGCGTCGGCTGCCGCACCCGGCGGGTGTTGATCTCCAGGATGACCTGGCCGGTGAATCCGGTGCGGACCAGCTCCTCGCACAGCTCGGCGCACGGCTGGGTGCCCCGGCCCGGCACCAGGTGCTCGTCCTTGGGCAGCCCGGACCCGTCGGCCAGGTGCACGTGCCGCAGCCCCTCACCCATCCGCTTGGCCAGCTCGAGCGCGTCGGTGCCGGCCGCGGAGGTGTGCGACAGGTCCAGCGTGTAGTGCCGGTAGCCGACGTCGGTCGGGTCGATCGACGGACGGAACGCCGACACCTCCCGGCCGAACCGGCGCACCGGGAACATGTTCTCCACGGCGATCGCCACGCCGCTGGCCGCCTCCAGCTCCTGGATCAGGTCCACGAACGCATCGGCGTAGCGACGCTGCCAGCGAAACGGCGGATGGATCACCACGGTGGGTGCGCCAAGGTCCTGCGCGGCCTGCACGGCGCGGCGCAGCCGCACCTCGGGGTCCGGCGACCAGACCCGCTGGGTGATCAACAGGCAGGGCGCGTGCACGGCCAGCACCGGCGTGCGGTGCGCCCGGGACGCCCGGCGCAGCGCCGCCACGTCCTGGCTCATCGGGTCGGCCCACACCATGACCTCGACGCCGTCGTAACCCAGCTCGGCGGCCAGCAGGAACGCGGTGGCCGCGGTCTGCGGCCACACCGACGCCGTCGACACGCCGACCTCGGGCACGGCTACCTGCTCAACAGCAGCAGCGCGGCCGGGGAAACCGTGACGAACAGGCCGACCAGGACGGCGAGCAGCGTGGTCTGCAGGTCGTCGGCGCGACGGATCTTCCGCACGATCCACACCAGGCCGACGATCACCACCAGCGCGGCCACCAGCGCGGCCTGCGGGTAACGGCCCCACAGCCAGTTGAACCCGAGCCACACCGCGGCGCCGCCGACCACGCTGACCGCCACCTGGGCGATCATGATCAGCCATTCCCGGCCGGCCGACGGCGTCTTCTCGTCGTCGTCCAGGTCGTCGTCGAACTCGTCGTCCGGGCCGTCGTCGGCGTAGTCCGGGTAGTCCTCGTAGCCGTCCTCGTCCCGGTCGTCGTCGACTTCCAGCTCGGTGAAGCCGTTGCGCAGCTCGGCGCCGCCGGCCGGGCCGAACGCCGCGGGCGGTGCCGCGGGAACCCGGGGCATCTGCTCGGTGTACGGCTCGGGCGGGCGGGCCGGCTGGGGCGGGGGCACCGGGAAGTAGCCGGACCCGGGCGGGGCGGCCGGCGCTCCCGGCACCGGGAAGGATCCGGACGGCATGGACTGCGGCGGCCCGGGCCGGCGGTTCGGCGGGACCGGCCGGGTCGGCGGGACCGGCTGGGCGATCCCCGGCCGGGGCAACTGCTGGGACGGCTGCTGCGGCGGCGCCGGGGGCCGCTGCGGCGCCGGCAGCTGCTGCGACGGCTGCGGCCGGGGCAACTGCTGGGAGGGCTGCTGCGGCGGCGCTGGCGGCCGCTGCGGCGCCGGCAGTTGCTGCGAGGGCTGCGGCCGGGGCGGCTGCTGGTTCGGCGGCATCGGCGGCTTCGGCTGCGGCGGCGCCTGCCGGGTCTGCGGCGCGGGCGGGCGCGGAGGAACCGGCAGCTGCTGCGCGGGCTGCTGGTGCGCGGGCTGCTGGTGCGCGGCCGGCCGCGGCCGGTGCGAGGTGCGGGTCGGCGGCGGCTGGTCGTCCCGGATCGGGGTGAGCTTCGAGCTTTCCGAGTTGACCCGTTCGATGATCGTCTGCGGCGCCGTGTCGGAGGCCTCGTCGCGCCGCCTGCGCCTGCGCGGCGCCCGGTCGGCGTTCTCCGCGCCGTACATGGCCAGCAGCTCGGCGACGGTGCGCTGCTGCGTGCTGTCGGGTCCGCCTTCGTGACTCATCGTTTCCACCGTGCCTGACACCGGCCGGATCGTCCAGCGCGCGAGGTCATGAGGTCTCCTCACCGTCCGTCTGATCGAGCCGTCGCAGAATCACACCTTCCCGCAGGGCCCAAGGGCAAATCTCGAACTCCGGTCGTGACAGAGCCCTCATCGTGGCCTGCGCCACCAGCGCGCCGGCCACCAACTGGTGCGCCCGGCTGGCACTGACCCCCTCAAGCTCGGCCAGGTCGGCCGCGGACATCCGGGAGATGAACGCCAGCAACTGGCGCAGTCCCGGCTCGGTGAGCACCCGGTGCACCCGCGGCCCGGCCGAGGACGGCGCGGCGCCGCCCAGCCGGGCCAGCGACCGGAACGTCTTGGAGGTGGCCACCACCCGGTCCGGCTCACCCCGCTTGGCCAGCTTCTTCACCACCGGGGCGAGTTGGTCGGCCAGCCACTCGGCGATGCCGTCGATCTCGTCCCGGCCGGGCGGGTCGCTGGTGAACTTGGTCCTGGTCAGCCGCCCGGCGCCGAGCGGGAGCGACACGGCCAGGTCCGGGTCCTCGTCCACCCCGGCGGCGATCTCCAGCGAGCCGCCGCCGATGTCCAGCACCAGCAGGTCGCCCGCGGACCAGCCGTACCAGCGGCGGACGGCCAGGAAGGTGTACCTGGCCTCGTCCTCGCCGGAGAGCACCCGCAGCTCGACGCCGGTCTCCTCGGCCACCCGGGCCAGCACCTTGGCCGAGTTGTCCGCCTCGCGCACCGCCGAGGTGACGAACGCCATCAGCTCCGCGCAGCCCAGCTTGTCGGCCGAGGCCCGGGCCGCGGCCACGGTGCGGACCAGCTCGTCGGCCCCGGCTTCGGACAACTTGCCGCTGGACGTGATCCGCTCGGCCAGCCGCAACACCGACTTCTCCGAGCGTGCCGGAACCGGGGCGGCACCCCGGTGGGCGTCGACCACGAGCAGGTGAACGGTATTGGAACCGACGTCCAGCACCCCTAGGCGCACGGTGAAACGTTACCTGGGCGACCGCCCGATCGGGTCAGGACTCGAATTTGTAGCCGAGGCCGCGGACCGTGACCAGGTGCCGAGGGGCGGACGGATCGGGCTCGATCTTGGAGCGCAGCCGCTTCACGTGCACGTCGAGGGTCTTGGTGTCGCCCACGTAGTCGGCGCCCCACACCCGGTCGATCAGCTGGCCCCTGGTGAGCACCCGCCCGACATTGCGCAGCAGGTATTCCAGCAGGTCGAACTCCTTGAGGGGTAAGGGAATCTCCTGGCCGGCCACGGTCACCACGTGCCGTTCGACGTCCATCCGCACCGGGCCGGCGGCCAGCACCTGGGGCAGCAGCTCGCCGTCGGCGGACTCCCCGCCGCGGCGCAGCACGGCCCGCACCCGGGCGATCAGCTCGCGGGCCGAGTACGGCTTGGTGACGTAGTCGTCGGCGCCCAGCTCGAGCCCGACCACCTTGTCGATCTCGCTGTCCCGGGCGGTGACCATGATCACCGGCACGGCGGACCGCTGGCGCAGCGCCTTGCACACGTCGGTGCCGCTCATGCCGGGCAGCATCAGGTCGAGCAGCACGATGTCCGCGCCGTTGCGGTCGAACTCCTCGAGGGCCTGCTGGCCGGTGGCGGCGATGGCGGCGGTGAAGCCCTCCTTGCGCAGCAGGAAGGCCAGCGGATCGGCGAACGACTCCTCGTCCTCGACGATCAGCACTCTGGTCACAGCGCTCCTCCACGGTCGGTCGAGCTGGACATGGCGGTGGCCGCTGCGGTGTTGCCGCCGCCGGGCCGGTCGTCGTTGGCCCGCGGCGCCGGGGTCACGCTCTGGGCCGGGATGCGCAGGGTGAACGTGGACCCGGTGCCCGGCCGGCTCCACAGCCGGACCTCGCCGCCGTGGTTGGCCGCCACGTGCTTGACGATGGCCAGGCCGAGGCCGGTCCCGCCGGTGGCCCGGGAGCGCGCCTTGTCCACCCGGTAGAACCGCTCGAACACGCGCTGCTGTTCGTCGTCGGCGATGCCGATGCCGCGGTCGGTCACCGAGATCTCGACGAACCCGTCGGCCAGCCGCCGGCTGACCGACACCGGGCTGCCCGGCGGGGAGTAGGCCATCGCGTTCTCCAGCAGGTTGGACAGCGCCGTGACCAGCAGCATCCGGTCGCCGGCCACCAGCAGCCCGCTGTCCTGGTCGGTGGCGATGTCGATGCCGGTGCTCTCCATGGCCGGCGCGGAGCGGCCGAGGGCTTCGCGCACCACGGCGTCGACCTCGACGGTGTTCAGCTCGGGCAGCCGCTCGGCGCCCTGCAGCCGGGACAGCGCGATCAGCTCGGTGACCAGGGTGCCCAGCCGGTTCGCCTCGCGCAGGATCTTGCCGGTGAACCGGCGGACCTCCGGGTCGTCGGAGGAGTCCAGCACCGCCTCGGCGAGCAGCGCCATCGCCCCGACCGGGGTCTTGAGCTCGTGGCTGACGTTGGCCACGAAGTCCCGCCGGGTGGCCTCCAGCCGAACCGCGTCCGACTCGTCGGCGGCGTCGACCACGATGAACCCGTCGCCGAGTGGCCGGACCTCGCCGAGCACCGCCTGCGGGTCCCGGCCCTTGGCGGCCTGCGGGGACAGGTCGACCTCCACCGGCTCGCCGGTCTCCCGCACCAGCTCGGCGGCCTTGCGCGCCCTCGGATCGGCCCGGTGGTTGTGCACCAGGCCGAGCTCGGCGGCCCGGGGGTTGTAGACCACGACGTCGCCGAACCGGTTGAGCACCACGATGCCGGTGTGCGAGGAGTGCACCACCCGCTGGGTCAGCCCGGCCACGGTGGGTCCGACCGGTGCGCGCTGGGCGGCCCGGCGGCGCGTCCGGCCGAGCAGCAGACCGGCGCCGGTACCGATCAGCACCGCGCCGATCGACACCAGCAGCCACGCAGCGTCGGTCACGCTCGCATCGTAGGCAGGATCTGGTCCATCAGGACCAGTCCACGGCGGCCGAGTGACGGCCGTGACAGGCGCGAAGTCGATGTTCGTCCGCCGGTCAGACCCCGTTCACCCGTTCGTGTCCAACTCGGCCAGATCGGCCGCCGTGAGCGCGATCCGGCCGGCCGCCAGGTTCTCCTCGAGGTGGGCCACCGACGAGGTGCCCGGGATGATCAGGATCGCCGGCGAGCGGTGCAGCAGCCAGGCCAGCGCCACCTGCCGGGCGGTCGCGCCGTGCCGCCGCGCCACCAGTTCGGCGGCCGCGTGCCGCAGCGGCTGGAACCCGCCGAGCGGGAAGAACGGCACGTACGCCACGCCCCGGGCGGCGCAGGCGTCGACCAGGTCGTCGTCCGACCGCGCCGCGATGTTGAACATGTTCTGCACACAGACCACCGGCGCGATCGCGGCGGCCTCGTCGAGCTGGGTCAGGGTCGCGTTGGACACGCCCAGATGCCGGATCAGGCCCTGCTCGCGCAGCTCGGCAAGGGCGGTGAACTGCTCGGCGATCGGCTCCTCCTCCGGCCCGCTCGTCCCCATCATCCGCAGGTTGACCACGTCCAGCCGGTCCAGCCCGAGCCGGCGCAGGTTGTCGTGCACGGCCGCACGCAGCTCCGCGGGCGAGTTGGCCGGCAGCCAGGCGCCGGTCCCGTCCCGCCGGGCACCCACCTTGGTGACCAGCACAAGATCCGCGGGGTAGGGGTGCAGCGCCCGCCGGATCAGCTCGTTGACCACGTACGGGCCGTAGTAGTCGGAGGTGTCGATGTGGTCGACGCCCAGCTCGACCGCGCGGCGCAGCACGGCGAGCGCGGCCGCCTCGTCGGCCGGCGGCCCGAACACGCCGGGGCCGGCGAGCTGCATGGCGCCGTAGCCGATCCGGTGCACGGGCAGGTCCCCGCCGAGCAGCCACGGGTCGGTGCTGATCTCGTTGGTCATGGGTCCAGCCTGGGCCGGGCGCCGGGCCGGGCCCCGGGTCTGGCAACAAGTTGCCAATCTTTGACCCGCCGGGGGACCGGGCCGAGAATTCTTCGGTGACGACCGGCGGGAACGAGGCCGTGCTGATCCGCGGCCACCAGGAGCTCTACGAGCGCACCTGGCACCTGTTCACCTCGGCGCGCCGGGAGATCGCCTGCGCGGCGCACGACCTGCACACCTGGGTGAGCGCAGGCGCGCTCGGGCCGCCGCCGCATTCCGCGACGCTGCCGGTGGCCGGGGTGCGCAAGCTGTACCGGCCGGGGGTGCTGCTCGACCCGGCCGGCGCCCAGCACGCGCGCCGGATGGCCGGGCTCGGCGCGCAGGTGCGGATCACCTCGGACGAGATCAACGAGACCATCCTGATCGACCGGAGGGTGGCGATCCTGGCCGGGGACACCGCGCACGGCCCGCGCAGCTTCACCGTGGTCCGGCTGCCGGACGTGGTGGCCGCGGTGGGCTCGCTGTTCGACGCGGCCTGGCGGGCGGCCACCGAGCTGGACGCCTACGACGCGCAGTTCGGCGAGCTGCGCCGGCTGGCCCCGCGGATCCTCGAGCTGCTCGGTTCGGGCTGCAAGGACGAGACCGCGGCCCGCACGCTGTCCCTGTCGGTGCGCACCTACCGCCGCCGGGTGGCCGAACTGATGACCGCGCTCGGCGCCACCTCCCGATTCCAGGCCGGCGCCCGCGCCCGCGAACTGGGCCTGGTCTAGCGGCCTTGGTTGGCCACGGCCCGGGCGGCTTCGACGGCGGCGTCCGGGTCCAGGTAGCGCCCGCCCGGGGTGCGCGGGCGCAGGTCGTCGGTGAGCTCGTAGACCAGCGGGATGCCGGTGGGGATGTTCAGGCCGGAGATCGCCTCGTCGGAGATCCCGTCCAGGTGCTTGACCAGGGCGCGCAGCGAGTTGCCGTGCGCGGCGACCAGCGTGGTGCGGCCGGCCCGCAGGTCCGGCAGGATCGCGGTCTCCCAGTACGGCAGCAGCCGGGTGACCACGTCCTTGAGGCACTCGGTGCGCGGCATGGCGTCGCCGAGCCCGGCGTAGCGCGGGTCGGCGTCCTGGCTGAACTCGGTGCCCGGCTCGATCGGCGGCGGCGGTGTGTCGTAGGAGCGGCGCCAGAGCATGAACTGCTCCTCGCCGAACTGTTCGAGCACCTGTTTCTTGTTCTTGCCCTGCAGGGCGCCGTAGTGCCGCTCGTTCAGCCGCCAGTCGCGGCGCACGTCGAGCCAGTGCCGGTCGGCCACGTCGAGGGCGATGTTGGCGGTGCCGATGGCCCGGCGCAGCAGCGAGGTGTGCACGATGTCGGGCAGGGTGTCGGTCTCCCGGAGCAGTTCGCCGGCGCGCCGGGCCTCGGCGGTGCCCTTCTCGGACAGCGGCACGTCCACCCATCCGGTGAACAGGTTCTTCGCGTTCCACGTGCTCTCGCCGTGTCTGAGCAGCACCAGCGTCCCAAGGCCCATGGCGGACAGCGTGCCAGAACCTCGGGCTCTCACCCATTCGAGGTACACGCCGGGAGCGGCCAGAGTGTCAGCTGACCCACTCACAGACTTCGTGACCAAATCGTTACTTACTGAACGCGATAACGCTCCGCCGGATGACGCGGTGGCCTTGTGTAACTGTGCGACTTCTGACAGGTTGGCAGCGCTCCCCGAATCAGCTCCCACGCACTCCCTGATTCGGACGAGCAAGCAGTGCGGCTCGTCTCCCCTGCCGGGCCGCACCCCGCCGGGAACCCGGGTGCCCCCCGCCAAAGGGATTCCGTTGCGGCGGGCCTGACGCGGGGCGGCTCGAGATCGCGACTCCCCCCTCGCTCGAGCCGCCCCGCGAACCCGTCTCTAGGCCTTCGCCTCCTGCGGAACCGCCGCCGGAATCACCCGGCGCCGCCGCCACCACCGGTACGCGAACACCCCGGGAATCCCGAGCACCACCAGGAACGGCAGCAGCGCGCCGAACACCTCGAGCACCACCCCGCCGGTGGTCAGGAACGCGTTCCAACCGCCGGCCAGCGCGCCGAGGAAGCCGCGGTCCTCCTCCGCCGCGGGCGGCGGCGGGTCGCCCTTGGTGACCTTGACCGTCACCCGGGACAGCGCCACCTGGCCGGCCAGCGTCTCCCGGCGCTTCTGCAGCGACTCCAGCTCCGCCTCGCGCCGGGTCACCTCGCTCTCGATCCGGACGATCTCGTCCACGGTCTGCGCCCTGGCCAGCAGCCCGCGCACCCGCTCGACGCTCAGCCGCTGGGTGGCGATCCGGCTCTCCACGTCCACCATCTGCTCGGTCACGTCCTCGGTGGTCATCGTGCGGGACCGGATGTCCTCGGCGCGGGCCACCAGACCGGACAGCTCGGCCACCGTGCGGTCGAACTGGTCGGACGGCACGTGCAGGGTGATCGACGCGGTGTCGCCCCGAACCTCCTCCTGTCCGGCGAAACCGCCCCGGTCCAGCGCGATCTGGCGGGCCTTGTTGGCCACGTCGACCACGTCCGGTGCGGCCAGTTCCAGGCTCGCCGTGCGGACCAGCTTGCGGTCCACGCCCGGCTGGCTCACCTGCTTCTGTTGTTCTTGCTGCTGCTGTTGTTGGGGCTGAGGCTGCCCGCCGCCGGTCCCACCCTCCGCCTTGACCGGCATCTCCGGCGCGGCCGCGTTCCGGTCGGCCATGTCGACCCCGGCTGCGCTGTCGGCCGCCGTGCCCGCCTCGGAGCCCGAGCCACAGCCGGCCAGCATGCCGCCGGCCAGCATCAACCCGACCAGGCCGGCCATCCGTCTACCGTTCATGTGTCCTCCCGTCACCGATTTGCTGTCAGGCAGACGGAGGACACTAGGGTCGCGGTTGGATCCGCACGATCACGAGTCGGACTCGGCTCCGAAACGGTGGCCGTGATCACCGGCCGGCTCGACGAGATGTGCGAACGCCGCGAGGTTGGCCAGTGACTCACCGCGCGCGGTGCGCCACTCCCACTCCCGCCGGATGGAGCCGGCGAAACCGATCTCCAGCAACGTGTTGAAGTCGCCGTCGGCCGCCTCAAGCACCTGGCCGAGCAGCCGGTCCAGCTCGTCGGCGCTGATCCGGTCCAGGCCGACCCGGCCGACCAGGTAGATGTCCCCGGCCTGGTCGATGGTGTAGTGCACGCCGTAGAGCTTCGCGTTGCGGCGCAACAGGAACCGGTAGACGTCCTGGTGCGCCTCGTCCGGCTGCCGGCAGACGAACGCCTCCACCAGCAGCGCATGCCTGCCGACGATCAGCCAGCAGTTCGTTTGCAGCTTCTTGGTTCCCGGCAGCGTGACGAAGAACCGGCCCGGCTGCGGGTTCTGGTAGGCCAGCTCCCGTTCGTCCAAAGTGGACCGAATCAGCTGCTCGATACTCACACTGCTACCTCGGTGCCGAGCAGCGTGCGCCGGAAGGCCAGCGCCGCCTCGGCGTACTCGCCGATCAGCGCGTCGGTGGTGCGGTCCCAGGAGAACCGCGCGGCGTGCCCGAGCGCGCCGACGGCCAGCCGGCCGGCCACCTCCGGGCGCAGCGCGGTGGCCAGGGCATCGGCCCAGGCGACCGGGTCGTGCCCGGCCACCAGCAGCCCGGAGCGACCGTCGGCGACCGCCACCCGCAGCCCACCGACCGCGGTGGCCACCACCGGCGTGCCGCACGCCTGCGCCTCGAGGGCGACCAGCCCGAACGACTCGTTGTGGCTGGGCACCGCGACCACGTCCGCCGCGCGGTAGACCCGGGCCAGCGCCGGCGCCGGCTGCGGCGGCAGAAACCGCGTCACGTCGAGGATGCCGAGCTCCGCGGCCAGGTCCTGCAGGGTGGCCGGCTGGTCCAGACCGGTGCCGGACGGCCCGCCGGCCACCAGCACCACCAGGCGCTCGCGCGGCACCGCCCCGGCGCGCACCAGCTCGGCCGCCGCGCGCAGCAGCACGTCCGGCGCCTTCAGCGGCTGGATCCGGCCGACGAAGACCAGCACCACCGCACCGACCGGGATGCCGAGCGCGGCCCGCGCGGCGGCCCGGTCGCCCGGCCGGAACAGCTCAAGGTCCACCCCGGGGGCGACCGCGCGCACCTTGTCCGGCGCGGCGTCGTAGAGCCGGACCAGCTGACCCGCCTCCACCGCGGTGTTGGCCACCAGGCGGTCGGCCTCGTCGACCACCTGCTGCTCGCCGATCTCCCTGGTCCGCGGCTCCGGGGTGTCCCCGGCGGCCAGCGCGGCGTTCTTCACCCTGGCCAGGGTATGGGCGGTGTGCACGAGCGGCACGCCCCACCGCTCCCTGGCCAGCCAGCCCACCTGGCCGGACAGCCAGTAGTGCGAGTGCACCAGGTCGTAGTACCCGGGCTCGTGCCGGGCCTCGGCGCGCAGCACGCCCGCGGTGAACGCGCACAGCTGCGCGGGCAGCTCGTGCCGGCCAAGACCTTCGAACGGCCCGGCGTGCACGTGCCGGACCAACACCCCGGGGGCCAGCTCGGCCACCGGCGGCAGGTCGGAGGAGGTGGCCCGGGTGAACACCTCGACGGCGATCCCGCGCCGGGCCATCCGGGTGGCGGTCTGGGTGATGTAGACGTTCATCCCGCCTGCGTCGCCGGTGCCCGGCTGGTCCAGCGGGGAGGTGTGCACGGACAGCACCGCGACCCGGTGCGGCCGGTGCAGCCGCACCACATCGTCGGAGCTCACGTCGTCGTCCTCCCGCAGCTGTCCGCAAGCTCGCGCAGCGCCTGGCCGAACTCCCCGGCCCGCTCCGCGAACGGCAGATGACCCACTGCCTGGAACCAACGCAACGACGCACCCGGAATCTTCCCCGCCGCGTACTCGGCCGCGCTCGGCGCGACCACCCGGTCCGCCGTCCCGTGCACCACCAGCGTGGGCACCGGCACCCTGGCCAGCACCTCGGCGCTGCCCAGGTCGCGCCGGAACAGCGCGCGGCGCACCCGCGGCGGCACCAGAAGGAACTCGCCGAGCCGGCGCTGCACCACCGGGCCTGGCGCCGGCTCCGCGGTCAGCCCCTCGGCCAGCCGGGCCAGCGCCGGCACCGCCACCGCCGGGTCCTCGGACAGGTAGTCGCGCATCCGCTCGGCGAGCAGCGGACCGACCGCCCCGCCGGGATGCCCGGCGCCGATCTCGGTCACCGCACCGGCGAGCACCAGCCCGGCCACCCCGGCCGGGCCGCGCACCCGCAGGTAGTCGGTGATCACCAGACCGCCGTAGGAGGAGCCGACCAGCACCGCGGGCGCACCGGCCAACCCGAGCACCGCGGCCAGGTCCGCCGCCCACACCGCCGGATCGTCGTATCCGTCCGCGCTCACCCCGGACTCGCCGTGGCCGCGCAGATCGACCGCGAGCAGCCGGAACCGTTCGGTCAGCGCCGGATCCGCGAACTGGGCGGCCCAGTCCCGGGCGCAGCGCGCCCAGCCGTGCACGAACACCACCGGCGGGTTGGCCGGGTCACCGGCGACGCGCACGGCGAGGCGAGTGCCGCCGTGGCCGGCGACGAACTCAAGCTGCGTCACTTGATAGCCGACATGTTCTTCCACTGGTCCCACGAGAACAGCCAGTCGTTGACGTCGGAGGTGGTCGGCATGTTCGCCTGCGAGCCGGTGATCTCCACCGGGTCGCCGATCAGCGAGCTGTCGAAGTAGGCCTTGGCGTCCGCCTCGAACAGGTTCACGCAGCCGTGCGAGCTGTTCACCTTGCCGATGTTGGCGTGGTTCTCCTCGTTCTCGTGGATGTACTCGCCATGGTTGGAGATCCGCAGCGACCACTTCTTCTTCACGTTGGTGTAGCCGTACTGCGGGTTGGAGAAGTCGCCGATCGGCTCCTGGGTCATGATGATCAGGGTGCCGTTGGGGGTGTTCAGGTTCGGGTCGGCGTCCTTGCCGTTGCTGGACGGGTAGCTGGCCACCTGCGCGCCGTTGCGGTACACCACCATCTGGTGGTCCGGGGTGTGGATCTTGGTGACCTGGTTGCGGCCGATGCTGAACTTCGTGGTCAGGTCGGCCCGGCCGTAGGCGCCGCCGCCGTAGTGCACGCCGTAGAGCTTCGCGGTCACGGTCACGGTGATGTCGGCCGGCCAGTACTCCTTGGGCCGCCAGTCCACCTGCCGGTCGGACAGCCAGCCCCAGGAGCCCTCCACCTCGCCCTTGGAGGTGGTGACGGTGAGCGCCTTCTGCACGGCGGCCCGGTCCTTGGGCGGGCTGTCGAACTTGAGGCTGATCGGCATCCCGACGCCCACGATGGCATCGTCGATCGGGTTGATCGTGGTCCGGACCTGCTTGTCCGGGGTGACCGTGGTGAACGCGCCCTTCAGCTCGGCGGTGCGCGAGTCGGCGTCGGTGGCCTTGGCCACCCAGTTGTAGGTCTTGCCGTAGCCGAGCGGTTCAGTGCTGGCCCAGCTGAGCTTGTCGTCGGCGAGCTTGCCGGCGACCTCCTTGCCCTCCGGGCTGGTCAGCGCGACCTGGGTGAGCGTGCCGTCCGCCACCGTGATCTTGACCGGTTCGGCGACCGACACGTCCTTGGCGTTCGCCGCCGGCACCGCGGTGATCTTCGCGTTGGCCGGCTGCTGGCCGTTCGGGCCGGTGGCGACGCCCCCCTCCATCGAGGTGCACCCGGACAGTGCCAGCAGCGCCGCCAGCGCGCCGAGCAACCTGTACCTCACCCGAACCTCCGTCTCTCGGTGTGACACTCCTCATGACGTCCAACCGGCCCACCCGGTTGGCCGCCGCCGGCGATCTCCCGGCAGGATCGGTGTCGTGCACACCGCTGTCGTCACCGGGGCCAGCGCGGGCATCGGGGCGGCGACCGCCCGGCGCCTGGCCGAAGCCGGTTTCCACGTCGTGCTCGGAGCCCGCCGGTTGGACCGGCTCGCGCAGGTCGCCGAGGAGGTCGGCGGCACCGCGCTTGAACTGGACGTTACCGATGCCGGCTCGGTCGCCGCGTTCTGCGACCAGGTTCCAGCCTGCCATGTGCTGGTGAACAACGCAGGGGGCGCGCGCGGCCTGGAACCGGTCGCCGCGGCCGACGAGGCGCACTGGAAATGGATGTGGGAGGCCAACGTCCTCGGCACCCTGCGGATGACCAAGGCGTTGCTGCCCAAGCTGATCGCCTCCGGCAGCGGCCACGTGGTCACCGTCACGTCCGTCGCCGCCGCCGAGACCTACGACAACGGCGCCGGCTACACCTCCGCCAAACATGCCCAGGGCGCCCTGCACCGCACCCTGCGTGGCGAACATCTCGCCGATCCGGTCCGCTTCACCGAGATCCTCCCCGGCATGGTCGAGACCGAGTTCTCCATCACCCGCTTCGACGGCGACCGCGACCGCGCCGCGGCCGTCTACGCCGGCCTCACCCCCCTCACCGCCGACGACGTCGCCGACGTGATCACCTTCGCCGTCACCCGCCCCGCCAACGTCAACATCGACACCATCGTCCTCAAACCCCGCGCCCAGTACAGCGCCAGCCGCGCCCACCGGGAGTGACCCGCGGCCGCGCTCAGAGCGTGCAGCCGACCAGGACGGGTTCCGGGTGCAGGGCGATGCCGAAGGTGGTGTGGACGCCGTCGCGGACTTCACGGGCGAGGGCGAGGAGGTCGGCGGTGGTGGCGGTGCCGCGGTTGGTGAGGGCGAGGGTGTGCTTGTGGGACAGGGAGACCCGGGCGCCGGGGCCGGGGTGGCCCTTGGCGAAGCCGGCGCGTTCGATCAGCCAGGCGGCGGAGAGCTTGGTCAGACCGGGGCCGGCGGGGTACTGGGGGACCGGGACCGGGCCGACGACGGTGCCGATGCGGGTCAGCACATCGGGAAGATCCGGTTCGGCGACGACGGGATTGGTGAAGAACGAGCCGACGCTCCAGGTGTCGTGGTCGGCCGGGTCGAGCACCATTCCCTTGCCGCGCCGCAGGGACAGCACGGCCGCGCGGGCGTCGGCGACCGGGACGCGGGTGCCCTGCCGGACGCCGAGCGCCCGGGCCAGCTCGGTGTAGCGGATCGGGGCGGACCGGCCGCCATCGGTCAGCTCGAACCGCACCCGGAGCACCACGGCGGCGGCGGTGTTCTTCAGCACGGAGGTCCGGTAGCCGAGACCAAGCTCGTCGGCCGGCAGCGTGTGCACCGCGCCGGTGGCCCGGTCCAGCAGGTCTACCGAGAGCAGCAGCTGGGACACCTCGACGCCGTACGCGCCGACGTTCTGCACCGGCGTGGCACCCACCAGGCCGGGGATCCCGGACAGGCACTCCAGCCCGCCCAGCCCGGCCTCGACGGTGGCGGCCACCACGGTGTCCCAGTTCTCCCCGGCATCCGCGGTCAGCCGCAGCGCCCCGTCCACCCGGTCGATCTCGGTGCCCAGGTTGGCCACCCGCACCACCGTGCCGGGGAAACCCGTATCCGGAACCACCACGTTGGAACCCCCGCCGAGCACCAGCACCGGGTCCCCGGACCGGTCGGCGGCCCGGACCGCCGCGGCGACCTCCTCGGCCGTCCCCGGCGCCACGAACCGGGCCGCCGGCCCGCCCAGCCGCAACGTGGTGTGCCCGGACAGCGGTACCGCCGTGCGGACGTCGGTGCCGAGATGCAGGCCGGTCATGGGCTCCAACGGTAACCTCCGCTGCATGCCGACCCGCTTCGAGCACCGTGCCACGTTCTCCGCACCGCCGGCGGAGGTGGCCGCCACGCTGACTGACCGGGCGTTTCTGGAGGAACGGCAGCGGGAGCTGGGGGGCAAGGGGGCGGCGCTGCTCGAGCATGCGGTCGACGGGGACGAGGTGCGGTTCCGGTTGCGGCAGGGGGTGGACGCCGAGCGGCTGCCGTCGATGGCCCGGGCGATCATCAAGGGTGACCTCATGGTGGAGCGGGCCGAGCGGTGGGGGCCGGACGGGAGCACCGCGCAGGTGACCCTGTCCGGGGTGCCGGGTGGGATCAACAGCCGGGGCACGCTGACCGGGCGGCCGGACGGGGGCACCGAGCTGGCGCTGAACGCCGAGGTTCGGGTCGGGCTGCCGCTGGTCGGCGGGAAGCTGGAGCGGGTGATCGCCGACGAGGTGGCCAAACTGCTGGCCAAGGAGTCCGAGTTCGCCGGGAAGTGGCTCGCCGAGCACGGGTCCTGACATGGACTTCGTGACCTCCGCGGACGGGACCCGGATCGCGTTCGAGATCTCCGGCACCGGGCCGCCCGCGGTGCTGCTCGGCGGGGCCGGCTACGGGGCGCGGGCCTGGGCGGCGGTGGCCGGCCTGCTCGCGCCTGCGCGGACCGTGTACGCGGTGGACCGGCGCGGCCGGGGCGCCAGCGGGGACGCGCACGGGGGCTACGAGGCCGCCCGCGAGGTGGCCGACGTGCAGGCCGTGCTGGCCCTGATCGACGAACCGGTGGAGCTGCTCGGTCATTCCTCCGGCGGGCTGCTGGCCCTGCGGGTGGCGCTGTCCGGAGCCCCGGTGCGGGCGATGACGCTCTACGAGCCGCCGATCCGGGTGCCCGGCGGGCCGGGCGGTCCGCCCGGGACCACCGAGCGGCTGATCGAGCTGCTGGCCGCCGGGGACCGGGAGGCGGCCCTGACGCTGTTCATGGTGGCCGCGGTGGGCGTCGAGGAACGGCTGCTCGGCGCCGTGCGGCGCAGCGCGTTCTGGCCGAACGCGATCACGATGGCGCACACCCTGCCGTACGACACCCGGCTGAACGAGGAGTCCGGCCTGGCCGGGCTGGCCGGGCTGGACGTGCCGACCCTGCTGCTGCTCGGCGGCCGCAGCGGCGAGCGGATGCGCACCGGGGTGGAGACGCTGGCCGGCACGCTGCCCCGGTGCGAGCTGGAGATCCTGCCGGACCAGGGGCACAACGCCCTGCGCGAGGCGCCGGACCTGCTGGCCGAGCGGGTGCTGGCGGCGCACCATTCGATTTGACGTTGACGTAACGTCAAGTTTTACCGTGGGTGCATGGCCTGGTCGATCGCCGAAGTAGCCCGGATGTCCAAGGTGACCTCCCGGACCCTGCGGCACTACGACCAGATCGGCCTGCTCACCCCGGCCTGGGTGGGCCGCAACGGCTACCGCTACTACGAACGGGACCAGCTGCTGACCCTGCAGCGCATCCTGATCATGCGGGAGCTCGGCCTGCGCCTGGACGCGATCGCCGACATCGTCAACGACGGTCGCGACCAGGTGGAGGCGCTGCGGATGCACCACTCCTGGCTGGAATCCGAGCGGGACCGGTTCGGCCGGCTGGCCGCGACCGTGGCCAGAACCATCGAGGAGTTGGAAGGAGGTGAGGAGATGACGACGCAATCGGCAGCGCACTGGTTCGAGGGCTTCGACCCGGCCAAGCAGGCCGAGTTGCAGGAGGAGGCCAGGCAGCGCTGGGGCGCCGAGGCCGTGGACGCCTCCGCCGCACGCGTCGCGGGCAAGCCGGCCGACTGGTGGCGCCAGCAGGGCGGCGAGTGGGTCGCCCAGCTCGAGGCGCTGGTGCGGCTGATCGACGCCGGCAAGGCCCCGGACGACGCCGACGTGCTGGCCGTGATCGACGGGCACTACCGGTGGATCACGCAGTTCTGGACGCCGAACCGGGAGTCCTACACCGGGCTGGGCCAGACCTACGCCGATGAACCGCGGTTCCGGGCGAACTTCGACAAGACCGATCCGCGGCTCGCCGAGTTCATGCGGGACGCCATCGCGGCCTACGCCCGGGACCGGCTGTCCTAGGCTGTTGGTCCGTGGACTTCGCACGTTACGTGGATCACCTGGTCGAGCAGGGCGACGCCATGCGGGCGGCCGCCGTCGCGGCCGGACCAGCCGCCACCGTCCCCACCTGTCCGGAGTGGACGGTGGCGCAGCTGGTCCGGCACATGGCCAGGGTGCACCGGTGGGCCGGCACGGCCGTGCTCACCGACCCGGCCGACGAGGCCCCGGTCGCCGTGGAGGCCCCGGCCGACTGGGACGAGCTGCTGGCCTATTGGGACGAGCACCGGGCGGCGCTGACCAGCCGGCTGCGCGATCGCGGCCCGGACGCACCCGCCTGGGCGTTCGTCCCGGCCGTGTCGAACGCCGGGTTCTGGGCCCGCCGCCAGGCCCATGAGACCGCCATCCACCGGCTCGACGCCGAGCACGCGGCTGCCGGCGACGATCCGGTGGACACGCTGATGTTCGACCCCGAGCTGGCCGCCGACGGCATCGACGAGGCGTTGCACCGGATGATCCCGCGCCGGCTGGCCCGGGAACCGGCCACCGCCACCGGCACCGTCCTGTTCCATGCGGCCGATGCCGGCGCGTCCTGGCTGGTGCACCTGCGCGGCGCCGACGGAGTGGCGGTCGGCCCGGCCGAGAACCCGGCCATCGACGCCGACGCCTCGGTGGTCGGCACCGCGGACGCCGTCTACCGAGCCACCTGGCACCGCCCGAGCAACGCCGTGCTTGGCGGCGACCTCGGCCTGATCGCAGCGCTGCGGACACCATGAGCGAGGTGCACCAGTGAGCTCGCCTGGCCGCCGGTACGTGATCACGTTCGGATGTCCGGACCGGACCGGCATCGTGGCCCGGATCGCCACCTTCCTGGCCGAGGCCGGCGGCTGGATCGTGGAGGCGGCCTACCACACCGATCCGGACACCGGCTGGTTCTTCACCCGCCAGGAGGTGCTCGCCGACTCGATCCCGTACGGGCTGGACGAGCTGCGCGCCCGGTTCGGCGCGGTGGCCGGATCGCTGGCCGTGCAGAGCGACTGGCACATCGCCGACACCGCCGACCGGCGCCGGGTCGCCATCCTGGTCTCCCGCGAGGGCCACTGTCTCTACGACCTGCTCGGCCGGGTGGCCTCCGGTGAGCTGGACGTCGAGATCGCGGCGGTGGTCGGCAACCACCCCGACCTGGCCGCGGTCACCCGCGCGCACGGCATCCCGTTCCACCACGTCCCGTTCCCGGCCGGCGACTCCGAGGAGAAGGACGCGGCATTCGCCCAGCTGCGCCAACTGGTGGACGCCACCCGGCCGGACGCGATCGTGCTGGCCCGGTTCATGCAGATCCTTCCGGCCGAGCTGTGCGCGGACTGGGCCGGCCGGGCGCTGAACATCCACCACAGCTTCCTGCCGTCCTTCATCGGTGCCCGTCCCTACCACCAGGCGCACCGGCGCGGGGTGAAGCTGATCGGCGCCACCTGCCACTACGTCACCGCTGAGCTGGACGCCGGGCCGATCATCGAACAGGACGTGATCCGGGTGGGCCACGGCGACGCGATCGCCGACATGGTGCGCAAGGGCCGGGACATCGAGAAGGTGGTGCTGGCCCGCGGACTGCGCTGGCATCTGGAGGGACGGGTGCTGGTGCACGGGAACAAGACCGTGGTCTTCTGATCCGCCGCACGGCGGGTCGCCGGCTCAGGCGGGCTTCGGGCTGGGTGCGGTTGTGGATCTCCACGCCCAGCGAATTGCCAGCGTCGAGAACATCGCCGCGAAGGTTGCCGTCAGATAGGTGAACACGCCAAGAAAGAATGCCGCCACGAACCAGGCGTAGAAATCGCCGACGGCAATCAGCAGGAACACCGGGAGGCAGAGCAGCAAAGCCGGAAGGGCGGCGACAATTCCCGTTATTCTGAGGAACCGCATCGGCTGGTCGTCCTTGGCGCCGAACACCCAACCGACAACCAGCAGCGCGGCACAGCCGAGCGTGTAGTAGCCGGCCAGAGTTCGCCACGGCACGCCGGGAGCGAGCTCAGTCCAGACGAGGGACAGAACCGCACCACCCACCCAGGTGGCCGATAGCCAGAACACCTGAACTGACAGGAGAACCACGGTCAGGACGACGCTCAGCGCGACGCGGACCGCGGTCAGCTCGCCGAGCCGGTTCGCAATGCGTTCGACCACGCGGCCAACCGCCCTGGCGGCCGTTCCGGCGTCCTTGCCGAGGTCGATCCAACTCTTGATCACCAGGGCGATACCGAGCACGGTGGTAATGACGACCGCAACGACCCCGGATCCAAATATCCACCGGGTCAGGTCGGCGAGCGCCGTTGCGATCGCGTCGTAGAGCTCCGGCGCCTCCGGCACCGGGAAAGCCTACCGCCATTTGTGATCACATTGATGACAAATTCCGGTCGGCTTCCGCGGGTCACCAATTCCGGGGCTCTCGTAGACTGGCCGGGTGCGGATCGAGTTCACCGGATTGGACGAGTTGCGGGAGCACCGGGCGGCCGGGCATGACCTGAGGGGCGCGCTGCTCACCGGGCTGGATCTGACCGGGGCCGAGGAGGACCGGCTGCTGCGAACGGCTTTGGACGGGGCGGTGCTGCTCGGCTGCGCGCTCGGTCCGGCCACCACCCGGCGCGCCGAGGCGGCCGGCGCGTTGCTGTTCCCGGATATACCGGACCTTCCGTACCGGGTGTACCGGACTTCGTTGTACACGCCCGAGGAACTGTTCGAGGGGTTCGACCCGGCTCGACCGGAATCCTATGTGGACACTTTGGACGCGCGGATCTACCGGCACAGCAGGGAACGCGGCCGGCATCCGGGGCCGCTGCACGCGCTGGCCGAGCGGCTGCACGACCACGCGATCACCGAGGCGCTCAGCCATGTGCTCGGCCGCGACGGCTGCCAGCCGGTGGCGGTGATGGGCGGGCATGCGCTGACCCGGGATTCGGCCGGTTACCGGGCGGCGCTGGAACTGGGGCGGTGGCTCGGGCGCAGCCGGGTCGGGTTCACCGTGCTGACCGGTGGCGGGCCGGGGGCGATGGAGGCGGTCCCGCTCGGGGTTCGGCTCGCCGGCGCCCGGCGATCCACTGTGGACGATGTGTTGACCGAACTCGGTGCGGCGCCGCGGTTCGGGCACAACCCGGCCGAGATCGGCGGCTGGCTGGCCGCCGCGCTGCGGGTCGAGGTGCCGGCGCCGCCTGCGCCCACCATCGGGATTCCCACGTGGTACTACGGCCACGAGCCGCCGAACATGTTCTGTTCCTTGCACGCCAAGTACTTCGCCAACTCGGTGCGTGAGGACGGGCTGCTCACCGTGGCCACCGGCGGCGTGGTGTACACCCCGGGCAGCGCGGGCACGGTGCAGGAGGTGTTCCAGGACTACACCCAGAACCACTACGGGCCGCCGGCGCCGATGGTGTTCCTTGGCAAGGACTTCTGGACCACGCAGGTGCCGGCCGCGCCGCTGGTGGCGCAGCTGGCCGGGGGCCGGCCCGCGCAGCGCTGGCTACTGGTCACCGACGAACCGGCCGAAGCGGTGGAGTTGCTCGAGGCCTACGCCGTTGACCAGCGGGACCGGGCCTCCTAGAGTATTCATATATGATATACCATCGTGCCGCGCCGCCCGGCTCGCGCACCGACTTCGTCCTGGAGGCGATCAGGGACGAGATCCTCGGCGGCGCGCTGCGGCCCGGCCAGGCCCTGGTCGAGGCCGAGCTGGCCGAGCGCATGGCGGTGTCCAAGACCCCGGTGCGCGAGGCGCTGAAGACCCTGGCCGGCACCGGTCTGGTGGTGCTGAGCCCGTACAAGGGCGCCAGCGTGCGGGTGGTGGACGGGGCGCTGGTCCGGGCCGTCTACGAGGTGCGCACCGTGCTGGAGCCGGAGGCCGTCCGCGGCGCGGTGCGCGCGGGCGCGGACTTCGGCCCGGCCCGCGAGATCCTCACCGAGGCCGTGCCGAACGCCGACCCGGCGCGGATGAGCCTGGTCAACCGGCGCTTCCACCGGGCCATGTACGCCGGCTGCGGCAACCCGCTGATGATCAGAATCCTGGACGACCTGCGCGACCAGACCGCGCTGATCACCGTCGCCGGCTGGGGCATCCGGCCCACCTGGACGGCCGAGCTGGCCGAGCACGGCGCGGTGCTGGCGGCGGCCGAGGACGGCGCCGGCGACCGGGCCGCCGCCCTGCTGCGCCGGCACATCCAGCGGTTCGCCGACCGAGTGATCGAGGAGTTACCCGATGTCCCATGAGGAACTGCGCGCGGCGCTCGCCGGGGTCGTGGCGATCACCGTCACCCCGTTCGGCCCGGACGGCGAACCGGACGAGACCGCGCACGCCAAGCTGGTCGACCGGCTGCTGACCGGCGGCATCCCGGTGATCACGCCGAACGGCAACACCAGCGAGTTCTACGCGCTGAGCCCGGCCGAGACCGAGCGGATGGTGGACCTCACGGTGCAGGCCGTCGCCGGGCGCGCGGCCGTGCTGTGCGGGGTCGGCCACGACCTGGCCACCGCGATCGACGCGGCCCGGTACGCGCACCGGGCCGGCGCGACCGGGATCATGATCCACCAGCCGGTGCACCCGTACCTGGCGCTGGACGGCTGGGTGGACTATCACCGGGCGATCGCCGATGCGGTGCCGGACCTCGGCGTGGTGCTCTACATGCGCAACCCGCGGATCGGCGGCGCGCAGCTCGCGGCGCTCGGCGCGGCGTGCCCGAACGTGGTCGGGGTCAAGTTCGCGATGCCCGACCCGGTCCGGTTCGCCACCGTGGCCAGGGACGCCGGGCTCGACCGGTTCACCTGGGTGGCCGGCATGGCCGAGCTGTCCGCGCCCGGCTACCGGGCGGTCGGCGCCCACGGGTTCACCTCCGGCCTGGCCAACGTCGCGCCGGAGCTGGCGGTCCGGATGCAGGCCGCGCTGACCGCCGGCGACTATCCGGAGGCCATGCGGGCCTGGGAGCTGATCCGGCCGTTCGAGGAGATGCGCGCGGCCGGCGAGTCGGCCGACAACGTCTCGGTGGTCAAGGAGGCGCTGGCCCAGCTGGGCCTGTGCGGGCGCGCGGTCCGCCCGCCGAGCCGGGAGTTGGACGCGGCCGGCCGGGCCCGGGTCGGGGCGATCCTGGCGACCTGGGGGCTGCGGGTCGAGCACCAGTGAGCGAGCGCGCGAGCGAACCATCGGGCACTGCCCGGCGGTCGCCGGAGGAGTTGCGCAGCCACCGGTGGTACGGCGGCGAGGGACTGCGGTCGTTCAGCCACCGGTCGCGCAGCCGGCAGCTCGGGCTGAACCCGGAGGAGCACCTCGGCAAGCCGGTGATCGGCATCCTGAACACCTGGAGCGGCATCAACCCGTGCCACATGCACCTGCGCGAGCGGGCCGAGCAGGTGGCAAGGGGGGTGTGGCAGGCCGGCGGCTATCCGGTGGAGTTCCCGGTGGCCACGCTGTCCGAGACGTTCCAGAAGCCGACCCCGATGCTGTACCGCAACCTGCTGGCCATGGAGACCGAGGAGATCCTGCGGTCCTATCCGGTCGACGGCGCGGTGCTGCTCGGCGGCTGCGACAAGACCACCCCGGCGCTGCTGATGGGCGCGGCGTCCGCGGACCTGCCGGCGATCTTCGTGCCGGCCGGCCCGATGCTGGCCGGGCACTGGCGCGGCGAGGTGCTCGGCAGCGGCACCGACATGTGGCGCTACGCCGACGAGCGCCGGGCCGGTCGGCTCGGCGAGGCGGAGTGGTCGGAGCTGGAGGCGGCGCTGGCCCGCTCACCCGGGCACTGCATGACGATGGGCACCGCGTCCACGATGACCTCCGCGGCCGAGGTGCTCGGCATGACGCTGCCCGGCGCGGCGTCGATCCCGGCGGTGGACTCCGCGCACCATCGGATGGCCGCGGCCAGCGGGCGGCGCGCGGTGGAGCTGGTCTGGGCGGACCTGCGGCCGTCGCGGATCCTGGACGAGCGGGCCTACGCCGACGCGGTCACCACCGTGCTGGCCCTCGGCGGGTCCACCAACGCGGTGATCCACCTGATCGCGATGGCCGGCCGCAGCCAGGTGCCGCTCGGCCTGGCCGACTTCGACCGGATCGCAAGGGACACCCCGGTGCTGGCCGACATCCGGCCCGGCGGCCGGTTCCTGATGGAGGACTTCCACTACGCCGGCGGCCTGCGCGCCCTGCTGGCCCGGCTCGGGGCGCGGCTGCACCTGGACCGGATCACGGTCAGCGGGCGGACCCTCGGCGAAGGGCTGGCCGGCGCGGCCGTGCACGACGACGAGGTGATCCGCCCGGTGGACCGGCCGCTGGCCGCCGAGGGCGGGGTGGCGGTGCTGCGTGGCAACCTGGCCCCGGACGGCGCGGTGATCAAGTACATCGCCGCGACGCCGGAGTTGTTGCGGCACACCGGTCCGGCCGTGGTCTTCCACGGCTACCGCGACCTGCGGGACCGGATCGACGACGAGGATCTGCCGGTCACCCCGGACTCGGTGCTGGTGCTGGCCGGGGCCGGGCCCAAGGGCGGGCCGGGCATGCCCGAGTACGGCATGCTGCCGATCCCCACCCGGCTGCTCCGGGCGGGCGTGCGGGACATGGTCCGGATCTCCGACGCACGGATGAGCGGCACCAGCTACGGCGCCTGCGTGCTGCACGTCGCACCGGAGGCGCACGTCGGCGGTCCGCTCGCGCTGGTCCGCGACGGCGACCCGATCACCCTGGACGTGCCCGCCCGAACCCTGAGTCTGGACGTCCCGGACGACGAACTTGCCCGCCGCCGGGCCGCGTGGATCCCGCCGGAGCCGACCTTCGAGCGCGGCTACGGCGCCCTCTACTACGAGCACATCACCCAGGCCGACACCGGCTGCGACTTCGAGTTCCTGGCCCGCCCCGGCAAGAACCCCGACCCCGACCCGGAATGATCCCGGGGTCCGGTGCTGGTCACCAGCGGCCGCGGTGGATCACCTCGTCGGGTCGTTTGCGTTTGGCGCGGAGGTCGTGGACCGGCTCGGTGGAGTAGCCGGCGGAGATGGCGCCGATCGGGTGGAACTCGTCCGGCACGCCGAACGCGGCGCGGTAGTTCGGGATGCGTTCCCTTGGCAGGCCGAAGAAGCAGGCGCCGAGGCCGGCGTCGGTGGCGGTCTGCAGGATCAGCAGCGCGGCCATCCCGGCGTCGATGTCCCAGTAGGGCGCCGGCCACCGCGTTTCGGACCGGTCGGTGAACCCCTTGTCCGGCTGGGCGTACCGGTCCAGGTAGACGTCCTTGTTGGAGTGCACCACGATCAGCAGCGGCGCCTGGACCGTGACCGCCAGGTAGTCCGCCGACCCGTCCGCCGGGCGGCAGGCCTCCCGGAACCAGTCGATGTCCGCCGGGGTGTCCAGCACCAGGAAGCCCCAGCCCTGGGAGAACCCGGCGGACGGCGCCCGGACCGCGTTGTCCACCATCCGGTCCACGATCTCCGGCGGCACCGGCCGGTCCACGTCATAGGTTCGGATCATGCGGCGCCGCCGCACCACGTCCTGGAACTCCATGGTCCCGACCCTAACGGCCGAGCGCCGCGGTGACCTCCACACCGGACAGGGCGGCCAGCAACCGGCCGGACACCAGCAGCTTGCTGCCCCGGATCCCACTGCCGACGACCAGCTCGGGTAATTCGGCCACGGCCGCGTCGACCAGCAGCGGCCATCCGTCCGGCAGCCCGATCGGGGTGATCCCGCCATAGGCCATCCCGGTCAGCTCGACCGCGGTGTCCATCGGGGCGAACGAGGCCTTGCGGACATCCAGCCGGCGGCGCACCACCCCGTTGACGTCGGCCCGGGTGGTGGCCAGCACCAGGCAGGCGGCGAACCGCTCCACGCCGGAGCGCCGGCCGGACACCACGACGCAGTTGGCCGAGGCGGACAGCGGCGTGCCGTAGGTGGCGCAGAAGGCGGCGGTGTCGGCCAGGTCCGGGTCGATGGCGGCCACCCCGACCCGGTCCGCGCCGGGCAGCGCGGCGAGCGCCTCGGCCACCGGCGCACCGAGCAGGTCGGGCCGGTCGACGGCGCGTTCGACGTGCAGGGACCCGGCGATGGTCCAGGCGGTCATCCCCACCTGTTCCCGCGCTGCGCCTCGTTGAGCTTGGGTCGCACGTCGACGATGTAGACCAGCGCGGCCACCAGGCCGGCCATCCAGAACATCCAGGTGATCCCGGCGAAGCTGAACAGCAGCAGCGCGACGGCGGCGCCTGCGGTGATCGCCAACCAGGCGGGCTTGGTCATCCGGTCGGCGGCCGTGAACGCGTCCGGGCGCTGCATCAGGGCGTGCACGAAGGCGAACACGCCGACCGGTACGGCCGCCCATTTGATGATCACCAGGATCAGAATCGCGGTCTCTGGCACAGGGCCAAGACTACGTGACGAGCCAGGAATGCCCCATACGCGGCGCCGGGGCGCAGGGTACGGGGCATTCCTGGCTGCGACGGGGTTACTTGCCGCCGGTGGTCTTGCTCTGGGTGCTCTTGGCCGGGCGCCGCGGGGCGGTCTTGTTGGCCGCCTTGCGGGTGGTGCTGCGCACCTCGTGCGCCACCTCGTCGCCGGCCTCCTGCACGTCGGCGGCCACCTCGGCGGCGGCCTTCTGCACGTTGCGGGCGGTCTTCTCGCCGACCGACCGGGTCCGCCTGCTCACCCGGGTGAGCAGCTCGTCGGCCAGCTCACGGGCGTCGCCCGCGGCGTCGCCGACCCGCTCCTGGAGCGTGGCGATGGCCACCTCGAGCTGGTCGAGGGCCTTCTGCACCTGCGGCTTGGCGCGCAGCTTGGCCACCGCGTCCTCGCCGGCGCCGGCCAGCTTCACGTACAGCTTCTGCGCGGCGTCGGTGTAGTCGTCGACCAGCTTGCGCAGCTCGGCCGGGTCCACCTTCTCGCGCAGCGCGGTCAGGTCGCTCGGCAGGTTCTCGGCGGCGGTCTTCGCCTTCTCGGTGCCGGCGTTGACCCGGGTCCGGGCCTTGTTGACCGCGTCGACGATGGCCTGGGTGGCCAGGTCACCGGCGCCGATGGCGGCCAGCAGCGGGGTGCGGACCTGCTCGGCGGCGGCGCCGAGCGCCTCGACCGCCTGCTTGCGCGCCTTTTGCACGTCCTTCGCCTTCGGCATGGTCATGATCGTCACTCACTCCTTGGTGTGGGGCCCGCTCGATGTCCTGGTCTCACCGTCCACATCAGACCCCTCCACTGTGGACCGTACCGCGTCGTTCTCCCGGCGGAACGACTCGTAGACGTCCAGCAACACCTGCTTCTGCCGCTCGGTGAGCTCGCTGTCCGCCCGGATGGCGTCGACCACCGGACCGCCCTTCGGCAGATCGAGGATGCCGGCCTGCACGTACAGCGCCTCGGCCGAGATCCGCAGGCCCTTGGCGATCTGCTGCAGGATCTCCGCGCTCGGCTTGCGCAGCCCACGCTCGATCTGGCTCAGGTACGGGTTGGACACACCGGTTCGCTTGGCCAACTGGCGCAACGAGATCTTGGCGTTGTTGCGCTGCTGGCGGATGTACTCGCCGATGTCCCGTCCGAGGTCGGCGACCTTCTCCGAGACCTTGTCGACCGCCTCGTTCATCGTCGCCTCCCTCGGACACCATTGACGTTACGCGGCAGTGCTAGCTCCTGCAAGCACCTAGTACGCACTTTGCCGGTGTGCTCGGTCACAGGGCCGCTACGGTGGGAGGGATGGCGACCAAGGGCGAGGTCGAGAGCACCGCGCGCCGCTACCGCGGCCGGCTGGTGCGCGCCCTGGAACGCGACGGCCTGCTGGCCGATCCCCGCTGGCGGGCCGCCTTCGCCGACGTGCCGCGGCACGAGTTCCTGCCCCGGTTCTTCCAGCCGGCGACCCCGAGCGCCTGGACCGCGACCGACTGTACCGACGACGACTGGCTCGCGCAGGTCTACGCCAACCGGGTGCTGGTCACCCAGCTCGACGGCGATCCGGAGCGCTGGACGGCGGCCCGCGAACGCGGCCAGGTCCGCGGCGTCCCGACCAGCTCGTCGAGCATGCCGGCGATCATGGCCGTGATGCTGGAGGCGCTGGACACCGCCGACGGCGACCGGGTGCTCGAGATCGGCACCGGCACCGGCTACAACGCGGCGCTGCTCTGCCACCGGCTGGGCGCCGGCCAGGTGTCCACCGTGGACATCGACGCCGGCCTGGTCGCCGTCGCCACCGAACGGCTGGCCGCCATCGGCTACCGACCCACCTGCGTGGCCACCGACGGCGCCAAGGGATACCTGCCGAACGCGCCGTACGCGCGGGTCGTGTGCACCTGCGCCGTGTCCGCGGTGCCGCTGCACTGGCTGGCCCAGACCCGGCCCGGCGGCGTCGTGGTCACCACGCTCAACCGTCCGCTCGGCGCCGGCCTGGTCCGCATCGAGGTGGGTGACGGGCCGGCCGGACAGGGCCGGGTGCTCGCCGACGACGGCCGGTTCATGCCGCTGCGCGCGCACCGCAGGCTGGTGGACGAGCGGCTGGTCAGCACGCTGCGTGCGGCGCCGGGGCCGGCTCGCGACACCGAGCTGACCGCGGCCACCGTGGCCAGCCCGGCCAGCCCGTTCGAGTTCTTCGCCGGCCTCGCGCTGCCCGGCGTCGTGCCGGTGAGCACCGAGGACGTCCTGCTGCTGATCCACCGGGACGGGTCGTGGGCCCGGCAGCACAGCGCATCCGGCCGCCACACGGTCACCCAGGGCGGCCCGCGCCGGATCTGGGACGAGGTCGAGCGGGCCTACGACCAGTGGCGCGGGCTCGGCCGGCCGCGCCGGTGCCGGTTCGGCATCACGGTCGCCCCGGCCGGCCAGGAGCTCTGGCTGGACCGGCCGGACGGCCCGCACCGCTGGCCGGTCAGCCCGATCGAGTAGCCAGCCGCTCGCCGATCCACTCGGCCACCAGGTCCGCGGTCTGCTCGACCGTGCGGGTGGTGGTGTCCAGCAGCTCCATCGGCGGCTTGGTGGTGGCGGCGTGCTCGCGCACCCAGTGGTTGAACTCGATCATCTCGGCGATCCGCGGCTCGTCCCACTCCCGCCAGGGCGGGCGCCTGCGCAGCCGCTCGCGCAGCGGCTCGTCCGCGCAGACCAGCGCCAGATAGTGGGTCTCGCCGACCAGTACCCGCTCCGGCCGGTGCTCCAGTTCGGGCGGCACCACGGTGCCGCACAGCACCACCGGCCGCCCGTTCTGGCCGAGCATCGCGATCATGCGCAGCCAGGTGCGGCGGAACGCGCCGAAACCGTCGGACGGGTCGCGCAACGCGTCCACCCAGAGCACGTCCTGCTCGAGCACCACCGCCCGGCCGGCCAGCCGGTCGAGCAGCAGCCGGGCCACGGTCGACTTGCCGGTGCCGCTCGGGCCGGTCACCACGAACAGCGGCAACCGGTGGAACGGCTCCCGGTGCCCACACGCCGCGCACACCAGCACCGGACCGTCGCGAACCTCCGGCTGGTCGGCCCACTCGCCGCAGCCGGCACAGATCATCAGGTTCAGTCGAACAGCTCCTCGAGGAAGCCGCGCCGCTTGCGCTTACCGTGCCCGCCGTAGCCGTGCGGCGAGTCGCGGTAACCGCCGTGCCCGCCGTACCCGTGCGGCGAGTCGCGGTAGCCACCACTGTGCCCACCGCCGCGGTAGGGCGCCGGCGAGTCGGCCCGGTAGGCCGGCGGCGGGGCGGCCGGGGAGTAGTGCCGCTGCTCGGCGCCGGATATCTGCTGCAGCTCACCGCGGTCCAGGAAAATCCCCCGGCAGCCCTCGCACTGCTCGATGTGGATTCCCATGCGGTCCACGGTGCGCATGACGTTCTGACACTTCGGACAAATCACACCGCCACATTACGCAGGAAGCACCGCCCGCGCCCGCATGGTCGCACCCGACACACCCCGGCGCCGGGTTGTGGGGTCCGGCCACATCGTCGAGGCGGGCCGGGAAACCTAACGTCGCAAGACATGACGAACGACCTGGCCGGCCGGACCGCGCTGGTCACCGGCGGCGGCGGCAGCATCGGCGGGGCCTGCGTGCGGGCATTGGCCGCGGCGGGGGCAAAGGTGCACGTGGTGGACCGGGACGGCCCGGCCGCCGAGCGGGTCGCGGCCGAGGTGGACGGCTGGGCACACGTGGTGGACCTGGCCGACCCGGCCGCCGTCGACACGCTGCCGGACACCGTCGACGTCCTGGTGAACAACGCCGGCCTGCAGCACGTCGCGCCGCTGCACGAGTTCCCGCCGCAGATGTTCGACCTGCTGCAACGGGTGATGGTGACCGCGCCGTTCCTGCTGATCCGGCGCTGCGTGCCGCACATGTACGCGCGCGGGTGGGGGCGGATCGTGAACATCTCCAGCGCGCACGGGATGCGGGCCAGCGCCTACAAGGCCGGCTACGTGGCCGCGAAGCACGGGCTGGAGGGCCTGTCCAAGGTCGCCGCCCTCGAGGGCGCGCCGCACGGGGTGACCAGCAACTGCGTCGACCCCGGCTACGTCCGCACTCCCCTGGTGACCAACCAGATCACGGCCCAGGCGGCCCTGCACGGCATGAGCGAGGACGAGGTCGTCGAGCGGGTGCTGCTGAGCCGGACCGCGATCAAACGGCTGGTCGAGCCCGAGCAGGTGGCCGCGCTGGTGCTGTGGCTGTGCGGCGATGCGGCCGCGCCGATCACCGGTGCGTCGCTGCCGATCGACGGCGGCTGGACCGCGAACTGACCCATCCCTCCAACGAAGTGCGGGTGATGTCCTTGTCCACCAACCCAACCCCGACCCGTGGGCGCAACCTGGCCAAGGTGGTCGGCGCGAGCATGGTCGGCACCACCGTCGAGTGGTACGACTTCTTCCTGTACAACTCGGCGGCGGCGCTGGTGTTCCCGAAACTGTTCTTCCCGAACTCCGACCCGCTCACCGGCACCCTCCTCGCCTTCCTGACCTACGCGATCGGGTTCGGTGCCCGGCCGATCGGCGGCCTGGTGTTCGGCCACTACGGGGATCGGTTGGGGCGCAAGAAGTTGCTCGTGATCAGCCTGGTGCTGATGGGCGTGGCCACGTTCGGCATCGGCCTGCTGCCGACCTATGCCGCGATCGGCGTCGCGGCCCCGCTGCTGCTGACGTTGCTGCGGCTGGTGCAGGGTTTCGCGCTCGGCGGCGAGTGGGGCGGCGCGGTGCTCATCGTGTCCGAGCACGGCGACCCGCGCAGGCGCGGGTTCTGGGCCTCCTTCCCGCAGGCCGGCGTGCCGGCCGGAAACCTGCTGGCCACGGCGATTCTGGCGATCCTGGCCGCGGTGCAGAGCGACGCCGCGTTCGAGTCGTGGGGCTGGCGGATCCCGTTCCTGCTCTCCGCGGTGCTGGTCGTGATCGGGCTGTGGATCCGGTTGTCCGTGGCCGAGTCGCCGGTGTTCCTGGCCGCCGCGGAGCGGGCGGGGACGGACGCGGTCAAGGAGCACGCGCCGGTCGTCGAGGTGGTCCGGCGCAGCTGGCGGCAACTGCTGATCGCGATGGGCGCCCGGATGGCCGAGAACATGTCCTACTACGTGATCACCGCGTTCATCCTGGTCTACCTCACCACCGGCCTGGGCCTGGCCCGGTCGGTCGGGCTGAACGCGCTGCTGATCGCCGCCGGCGTGCACCTGGTGACGATTCCGTTGTGGGGCGCGCTGTCCGACCGGATCGGCCGCAAACCGGTCTACCTGTTCGGCGCGATCGGCATGGGCGTGTGGGGCTTCATCTTCTTCGTGCTGCTGGACACCGAGTCGTTCTGGGTGATCACCCTGGCGACCACCGTCGGGCTGGTGCTGCACGGCGCGATGTACGGGCCGCAGGCGGCGTTCTTCTCCGAGCTGTTCGGCACCCGGGTGCGCTACTCCGGCGCGTCCATCGGCTACCAGCTGGCCTCGATCGCGGCCGGCGCGCTCGCTCCGATCATCGCGGTCGCCCTGCTGAACGCCTACGACAGCACCGTGCCGGTGTCGCTGTACATGGCCGGAATGTGCGTGATCACGGTGATCGCGGTTGCGGTCGCCCGGGAAACCAGGGGCAGCTCGCTCGGCGACGGCACCCCGCCCGACCTCCCGGCGGCCCGCGCCGCCGGGGACACCGCCGGGGACACCGTCAGCACCGTGTCGTCCAAGGGCTGATGTGGCGACCGGTTACCTGACAACATGACGGCCGTGGTCGCCGGATCCGACGCGGTACGCCAGCTGCTCGACCTGCTCGCCACCGAGGCGAGCGGCGAGCGGCTGGCCCGCGCCCGGGAGCTGGCGCTGCGGATCGAGAACACGCTCGCCGCGCACCGCAGGCGCGAGGCCCACCTGACCGCGTTGTTCGAAACCGCAAGCGATCTGACCCGGCTGCACGACCCGGACGAGGTGCTCCGGTCGATCGTGCACCGGGCCAGAATGCTGCTCGGCGCCGACGTGTCCTACCTGACCCTCAACGACGAGCCGGCCGGCAAGACCTACATGCGGGTCACCGAGGGCTCGGTATCGGCGCTGTTCCAACAGGTTCGGCTGGGCATGGGCGAAGGACTCGGCGGCCTGGTGGCGCAGACCGCGCGCCCGTACGCCACCGCCGGCTACATGTCCGACGCCCGGTTCCACCACACCGGCCCGATCGACGCCGCGGTCCGGGAGGAGGGCCTGGTCGCCATCCTCGGCGTCCCGCTCGCCTTGGCGGAGAAGGTGATCGGCGTGCTGTACGCCGCCGACCGGGCCCCCCGCGAGTGGGCCGCGGAAGAGGTCGCGCTGCTGTCGTCGCTGGCCAACCACGCCGCCGTGGCCCTGGACAACGCCCGGCTGCTGGACGAGATCAGCGCGCACAACGCCGCCCTGCGCCGGGCCGCCAGCGCGCACGACCGGCTCGCCGACCTGGTGCTGCGCGGCGGCGACATTCCCGAGGTCGCCGCCGCCGTCGCCGACGTGCTGCACGGCGGCATCATCGTCTTCGACGCCTCCGACACCGAGCTCGCCCGGATCGGCGCCGAGCCCATGCCACCCCCGGTCGCCGCCATCGCCGCCGCCCGCTCCAGTGGCCGCTCGGTGTCCACTTCGGACGGTTGGGTGTGCGCCGTGCTCGCCGGCCCGGAGCTGCTCGGCAGCCTGGTGCTCACCGGCCGCCCCGCGCTCACCGACGCCGACCGCCGGCTGTTCGAACGCGCCAGCGTCGTCACCGCGCTGCTGTTCCTGCTCCGGCGCTCCGTGGCCCAGGCCGAGGAGCAGGTCCGCGGCGAGTTGCTCGCCGACCTGCTCACCACTCCGGACCGCAACCCCGCTGCGCTGCTGGCCCGCGCCCGCCGCCTCGGCATCGACCTCGCCGCCGCGCACACCGTGCTGGTCGCCCACACCGACGGCGTCTCCCGCCGCCGGCTCGCCATGGCCTGCGCCCGCTACGCCGCGCTGGTCGGGGTGCACGCCGAACGGGTCGTGCTGCTGTCCCCCGATCCCAGCCCCGGCCCGCTCGCCGGCAAGCTCGCCGCCGAGCTTTCGTCCACTTTGGACACCGCGGTCACGGTCGGCGCCAGTGGCCCGGCCGCCGGTCCGGTCGCCATCGCCGGCGCGCACGACGAGGCGTCCCGCTGCCTGCGCGCGCTGCTGTCCCTGGGCCGCCACGGCCACGGCGCCGCGCTGTCCGAGCTGGGTTTCGTGGGACAGCTGCTCGGCAATCGCACCAACCTGGCGGATTACATCCGGGCGACCCTCGGCCCGGTACTGGACTACGACGCGCGCCGGGGCACCGAGCTGGTGCACACGCTGCGCACCTACTTCGAGTGCGGCGGAAACCTCACCCGCGCGAAGGACGTGCTGCACGTGCACGTGAACACGGTGGTGCAGCGGCTGGACCGGGTCGCGGCATTGTTGGGCGACGACTGGCAACGACCCGACCGCGCCCTCGAGATCCAACTGGCCCTGCGCCTGCACTCGTTGTCATAGCGGAACCTCATTGAGACAACTCTCGGGCCACCCAACGCAACCTCAGGGGCACCGTGGCGGCACCCAGCCACAATCAACCGCCAAACCCGCACTTCCGCCGGAACGCGACAACAGCAGTTAATTCCGGAGAGGCGGGCTAGCGTAGGCCCACACAATCGTGCAGCCAGAACGGATCCGCGTACACCACCGCGCCGGTCATCCACGGCTCGTAGCCGTCCAGCGGGACCACCTGGAAGGCGGGGTCGGGAATGCGCACGGAGGGCCTGGTGAAGCCGAGCGGGATGGCGGGCTGGAAGCCGTACCGGACGTAGAAGGCCGGGTTGCCCTCGAGGAAGACCAGCGGGAACACGGTGCGCGCGGCCTGGGTGAGGGCGTGCCGGATGAGGGCGGAGCCGACTCCCTGGCGTTGGTGGGCGGAGTGGACGGCCACCGGGCTGAGGACGAGGACCTCGACGAGGCGTTGCGGAGCGTCGAGCCAGGAGCGGGTGAGCATGGTGGCGCCGACGATCTCGCCGTCGAGGTCGGCCACGTAGAACAGCTCGGCCGCACCGGCGGAGGTGTTCTGCAGGGTGACGACGAGGTCGCCGACGACCGGATCCTGGAACGAGTCGGTGACCACCTCGCGGACGGTGGGCAGTTCCTCGCGGCGCTGGGTGCGGATGGTGACGGGCACCTGGGCACCGTAGGGGGTGTCACCGGAAGGCGCACGCCAGATTCGGCGCGATCGTGCGGGACGGCACCGGGGGTTGGCCGCGCAGCCAGGTGGACAGGGCGTCGAAGGCGGCCAGGAAGCAGGGCGCCATGGGGCGCAGCCGGTCGGGATGGGTGTCGACCAGGCCGTCGACGTGGTTGCCGGTCTCGATCCGGTAGTAGCGGTGCAGGCGGTCGCGGCCGGCGTCGTCGACCATCCGGGCGTAGGCGTCGGAGGACTGGGAGATGGGCAGCAGGGAGTCCAGGGTGCCGTGCAGGGTGATCAGCGGGCGGGTGATCCGGCCGGTGAGGGAGATCCGGTGCACGGCCTGGTGCACGGCGGCGGGGCGGCCGGCGTAGTCGTAGTCGGCCTCGGCTCCGGTGTAGGACGGGTCGAACTCCTGGCGGTAGGCGCGCTGGGTGATGTCCCAGTAGACGCGGTGGTGGAAGTCCCACAGGAACTCCGAGCCGGGGGCGAAGCCGGCGGCGAGCAGTTGGGCGTGGTCGCCGGCCGGATAGCCGCGCAGCGCAGGCGGCAGGAACGTGAACAGGTTCGGGCCGTCCGCCCGCCAGAGGGTTCCCTCCCAGTCCACGCCGCCGTCGAACAGCCACGGGTTGCGCTCGAGCTGCCAGCGGACCAGGTAGCCACCGTTGGACAGGCCGGCCATCAGGGTGCGGGCGGGCGGGCGGCCGTAGCGCTGGGCCAGCACGGCGCGGGCGGCCAGCGCGAGCTGGGTGACCCGGGTGTTCCACTCGGCCACCGCGTCGCCGGGGCGGGCGCCGTCGGTGAAGAACTCGGCGCCGGTGTTGCCCTTGTCGGTGGCGGCGAACGCGTAGCCGCGGGCCAGGACCGCATCCGAGATGGCCCGGTCGTTGGCGTACTGGCGGCGCGAGCCGGGCGCGCCGGACACCACGAGGCCGCCGGTCCAGCGGTCCGGCAGGCGCAGCACGAACTGGGCGTCGTGGTTCCAGCCGTTGTTCGGGTTCGTCGTGGACGTGTCCAGAAAGTAGCCGTCGATCTGGATGCCCGGCACCCCGGACGGCTGCGGCAGGCCGGCCGCGGTGAGGCCGGCCCAGTCCGCCGGCACCGTGTGCCCGGACCCGACCGTGCCGGCCGTGGTCAGCTCGGACAGGCAGGCGGCGCGCTGCACCGGTGCGCCCGGAACGTGCAGCCGGTCCAGCCGCGCACAGTGTCCGGAATGGACGGTGGCGGCGGCCGCCGGGACGGGCGCCAGCAGCAGCGCGGTCACCAGTAGGGCGGTTCGGGCGAACATGCACCGACGGTAGGCCGCGCCGGTCGCGGTCGTGAGGTGGCCGGCCACCACACCGGCGGCCCGGAATACGTGTCCCGGCCATATGTCCTGCACCGGTCGTCCGCTCCTACCGTGGGAGAAAACGGTTCCAGCACAACGAGGTGCGGCCATGCGCAAGCTCCTGCTGCCGATCGTCCTGCTCGCCGGCCTGCTCGCCGGCACCAGCCCGGCCACCGCGGCCGCCATCACCGAGGTGACCGGGTTCGGCACCAATCCCGGTGCGCTGCGCATGTTCCGGTACGTTCCGGACGGTCTGCCCACCGCACGTCCGGTGGTGGTCGCGCTGCACGGGTGCAACCAGAACGCCGCCGGCTACGGCACCGACTCCGGCTGGGTCGCGCTCGCCGACCGGTGGCGGTTCGGCCTGGTGCTGCCCGAACAGCAGACCGCCAACAACGCCGGCCGCTGCTTCAACTGGTTCCAGAACGCCGACACCGGCCGGGGCCAGGGCGAGTCCGAGTCGGTCGCCCAGATGGTGCGCCGCACCCTGACCGACACCGGCGCCGACCGCGGCCGGGTGACCGTGACCGGGCTGTCCGCCGGCGGTGCCATGACCTCGGTCCTGCTCGCCGGTTACCCGGACCTGTTCAGCGGCGGCGCGGTGGTCGCCGGCCTGCCGTACCGGTGCGCAGGCGCCCTGATCGAGGCGTTCTCCTGCATGAACCCCGGCCGCGACCGCACCGCGGCGCAGTGGGGCGACCTGGTCCGCGCGGCCGGCCCGCACCCCGGGCCGTGGCCGACCATGACCGTCTGGCACGGCACCGCCGACTTCACCGTGGCCCAGGCGAACCAGCGGGAACTGGTCGAGCAGTGGACCAACGTGCACGGCATCCCGGCCACGCCGTCCGAGACGGACACCGTCGCCGGCTACCCGCACGCGGTCTACCGCGACGCCGCCGGCCGCATCGCCGTGCAGACCTACACGATCACCAGCATGGGCCACGGCCAGCCGGTGGATCCGGGCACCGGGACCGGCCAGTGTGGCCGGGCCGCGGCGTTCGTGCTGGACGTGAACATCTGCGCGGCCTGGCACACCGGCACCTTCTGGGACCTGGCCCGCTGACCGTCATCCCAACGAATGATCAGAATCAACCGCGCGGTGTACTGATCTTCCGTTCCCCCTGGTGTTGGATGGTGCGGTCAACCCCAGGAAGGGAGGACCCCGTGGCTGACGCGTCCGGCCGGATCGAGGTATCCGGTCTGACCAAGATGTTCGGCACGGTCAAGGCCGTGGACGACCTGAGCTTCACGGTGGAACCCGGCACGGTGACCGGGTTCCTCGGCCCGAACGGCGCCGGCAAGACGACCACCCTGCGCTGCGTGCTCGGCCTGGTCGCGCCGACCGCGGGCGGCGCGACCATCGGCGGCCGGCCGTACGCCGGCCTGACCACGCCGCCCAAGAACGTCGGCGCGCTGCTGGAGGCGTCGAGCTTCCACCCGGCCCGCACCGCCCGCAGCCACCTGCGGATCTACTGCACGGTCAGCGGCATTCCCAAGCAGCGCGCGGACGAGGTGCTCGAGCTGGTCGGGCTGAGCAGCGCGGCCGACCGCAAGGTCAAGGGCTTCTCGATGGGCATGCGGCAGCGGCTCGGGCTGGCCGCGGCACTGCTCGGCGACCCGGAGGTGCTGATCCTGGACGAGCCGGCCAACGGCCTGGACCCGGAGGGCATCGTCTGGCTGCGGCAGTTCCTGCGCCGGCTGGCCGGCGAGGGCCGGACCATCCTGGTGTCCAGCCACGTGCTCAGCGAGGTCGAGCAGACCGTGGACCACGTCGTGATCATCAACAGGGGCACGCTGGTCCGGCAGGGCAAGCTCGACGAGTTGGCCGAGCACCACGGGCACGCCGTGCTGGTGCGCAGCCCGGAGATCGACCGGCTGGTTACCGCGCTGGACGGCAAGGCCGAGCTGACCAAGCTGCCGGACGGAGCCGTGCGGGTGATCGGGCCGACCACCGCCGAGGTCGGCCACATCGCCTTCACCGAGCGGATCGAGTTGCACGAGCTGGCCACCGAGCGCAGCGATCTGGAGGAGATCTTCTTCGCCCTGACCGGTGAGGCCGGGGCGGTCGAGCACTTCGGCTCCGTTGAGGGGGGAACCGCACAATGAGCGAGCTTGCGAGCGAATCATCGATATCGGCCCTGGCGCCGAGCGTGCGAAGCGGCGGGGTCAGCCGGCACCGAGCTTGCGAGGTGGCGGCATGACCCGGCTGGTCCAGGCCGAGTTCGGCAAGCTGTTCAGCACCAAGCTGTGGCTGTGGCTGCTGCTCGGCGCGCTCGGGTTCACCGCGTTGTTCGTCAGCCTGACGATCGGGTTCGAGGGGCAGGAGGGCAACCCGGTGCCGCCGCTGTCCACTCCGGAGGGACAGCGCAACCTGTTCAGCTCGGCCAGCGCGGCCGGGATCTTCGCGCTGATCCTCGGGATCATCGCGGTCACCGGCGAGTTCCGGCACCAGACCGCGACCCCGACGTTCCTGGCCACGCCCCGGCGCGGCCGGGTGATCAGCGCCAAGCTGCTCGGCTACGCGGTCACCGGCGTCGGCTACGGCATCCTCACCATCGCGGCGGCGATCGCCATCGCGCTGCCCTGGACCTCGGCCAAGGACATCGAGCTGACGCTGACCGAGAACGGCATCCCGGCCGTGCTGTTCGGCGTGGCCGCCTCGGTCGCGGTGTACGCGCTGCTCGGGGTCGGCGTCGGCGCCCTGATCCGCAACCAGATCGCCGCCGTGGTCGGGGCGCTGGTGTACCTGTTCCTTGTCGAGCAGATCGTGTCGGCCGTGCCGGTGGTCCGGGACTACTACAAGTGGCTTCCCGGCGGCGCGAACAACGCGCTGACCGGCACCTTCGTCCCGTCCGTCGACCTGCTCGAACCGTGGCAGGGCGGGCTGCTGCTGGTCGGCTACGCCCTGGTGTTCGCGGTGCTGGGCACGGTGCTCGCGGTGCGCCGCGACGTGACCTGAGCCGCTACTCGCTGCGCAGCGCGGCCTGCCGGGTCGCGCCGCGCAGCGTCGGCAGGGTCAGCCCGGTGACCACCAGGACCAGCGCGGCGGCCGTGCCGGAGAACAGCAGCACGCTCGGCCAGTCCATGTCGAACGGCTGGCCGAGCAGCCCGAACACCAGCGCGGCCAGCCCGGTTCCGCAGACCACGGCCACGGCCACGCCGACCAGCACCGGGATCGTGTGCTGCCATAACAGCGACCGGGCAAGCGTCGCGGTCGGAACCCCGGTCGCGACCAGCGCGGCCAGCGGCCGGCGCCGCTCGCGCACCTGCTCCAGCGCCAGCACCAGCATGCTCACTCCGGCGAGCAGCAGGGTGAACAGCGCGCCGCCGAGCAGGGCATTGCGGATCAGCTCGAAGACCTGCACCTCCGCCGGGAACCGCACCACGTCCTGTTCGGGCTGGACCCGCGCCCGCCAGGCGTACGGGGCCATTGCGTTGCGCACGTGGTCGACGACGTCGGGAACCGCCGAATCGACCACGGCCACGACGAAGGTGCTCGAACCCGGAACCGGCAACCCGTGCAACGCGCCCGGGGTGAGCACAAGCACGCCGAGATACCGGTCGAACAGGGTCCAGGTCGCGGGGCCCTGGATCGGCTGGATGTCGCGCGGGATGGTCCACCGGACGCCACCGGATCCGCTCGGCCGGTTGATATCGGCCAGCTGCACGGACTGACCCGGCGTGAGCGGGACCGACGGGTCGCCGAACACGTCGCCGTCGGCGCACCGCTCGACGGCGCGGTGCCGCAGCAGCACCGGGCAGTCCACGATGACCACGGTGAACTCGCCGATCCGGGTCCGGACCAACACCTGCTGGGCGGTCTCGACGTCGGTCACGCCCGGCACCGACCTGATCCGGTCGGTGGCCTCGGCGCCGTCGACGTCGTCGATGTGGACCACGAGCCGGTTGGTGAACTGGGCCAGGTAGGTGTCGATGGCGTACCGGTCGGTCTGCGAGGAGAGCACCGCCTGCAGGGCGATGGCGCCGGCAAGCACCACCGCGACGCCACCGACCACGCGGGCCGGGGTGCCGCTGTCCAGTTGTAATCGGCGCACCGCGAGCTGGGCCGACGGCGGGCCGCCGTGCACCCGGCCGACCACGCGTTCCAGCAACCACGGCAGCAGCGCCGGGATGCCGATCAGCATCAGCACGGCACCGGCAACGACCGCCGGGATCCACTGCTCGCTCGGGCCGGTCACCTCGCCCTGGCCGAGCAGCAGCACCGGCCCGAGCAGTACCGGGACCAGCCGCCACCACAGTCGGCGGCGGACCGGCCGGCCCCGGCGCACCACGCCGAGCGGCTCGATGATCGTGCGCCGCAGGGCGAACTGCGCGGTCAGCACGGCCAGCCCGGGAACCACCAGCACGATCAGCAGCACCAGCGGCCACGGCGGGGACACGTCGCTCGGGTACGGCCGCACCCCGAGCACCGGGATGCTGCCGAGCGCCGCCCGGAACAGCAGGAACAGCGCCACCCCGAAGACCAGCCCGGTCAGCGCGGCGACCAGCGACTCCGCGGCGGCGATCCGCCTTGCCTGCCGCGCGTCCGCGCCGACCAGCCGCAGCGCGGCCAGCCGGCGGTCCCGCTCGGCGCCGGCCACCCGGGCGCTGGTGGCGATGAACACGAACACCGGCACCAGCAGCACCACCGTGCCGATCACCAGCAGCACGACCAGCTGAGCCGGGACCGGGTCGATGAAACCCGCGCCGAAGCCGTACACCGGCTGGGCATTGGTCTGGTCCAGGTCTCCGACGCCGGCGTAGAAGCTCAGCGTGGCCGCGTCGCTCACCCCGTCCCGGCCGATCGTCCCGATCACCCGCTGCGGGAACCGGGGTCGCAGCAGCTCCCCTTCCGGACTGGCGAGCAGCTCGGCCAGCGCCGCGGAGAGCACGATCTCGCCGTCCCCCGGCAGCCGGGTCAGGCCCGGCGGCATCGGGTGGCGGGGTCCGGCCGGGGTGGTGAAGTTGCCGGCCAGCGAATGGCCCCGGAACTGGGTGGTGAAGTACTTCAGGTACAGCGGGTCGACGCCGGCCACCGGGCCGGAGGTCGGGATCTGGGCGGCGGCGCGGGCGTCCCGCGCGGCGAACATCGGCCCGGCCGAGGCACCGACCAGCAGGATCGCGACCGCGAGGCCGATGCCGATGGTGCCGAGCGCCAGCCGCGCGACACCTGTCTTGGAGGTCCGGCCGCCCCCGACGGCCAGCCGGACCCCCAAGCGCAGGTCGCCCACCCACTGGGCGGGCCAGGCGCGCCGACCCCGAGGCGGCGCGCCTTCCCCCTGATTGGTCCTCACCCCGAAAGACCGACCTGTTCCAGGTCCCACTGCCGGGACTTCCCGTCCCGTACCACCACCTCACGGTCGGAGTAGGCGGCCACCCTCGGCTCGTGGGTGACCAGCAGCACGGCCGCGTGGGTCTGCCGGGCCGCGTCGATCAGCAGGGTCATCACCCGCTCGCCGTTGAGCGAGTCGAGCGCGCCGGTCGGTTCGTCGGCGAAGATCACCCGCGGCTGGGTGACCAGCGCCCTGGCCACCGCCACCCGCTGACCCTGACCGCCGGACACGTCGCCGGGCCGCTGCCCGGCCACGTCGGCGACCTCCAGCCGGGCCAGCCAGTCCCGGGCCGCCTGCTCGGCCGGCCGGCGGCTCATGCCGCCGAGCCGCAGCGGCAGCGCCACGTTCTCCAGGCAGGTCAGCTCGGGCACCAGCTGGCCGAACTGGAACACGAAGCCGAACTCGGTGCGGCGTAAGGCACTGCGCGGCCCGTCCGGGAGGGCGGACAGGGTCTGGCCGCGGTAGACCACGCTGCCGGCGTCCGGCTGGATGATCCCGGCCAGGCAGTGCAGCAGGGTGGACTTGCCGGACCCGGACGGGCCCATGACGGCGACCACCTCGCCGGCGGCCAGCGCGAGCCCGGCCCCGGCCAGCGCCACCGTCGGGCCGAACGACTTGTGCAGGTCGCGGCCGCACAGCAGGTACTCGGGCGGGGACTGGGTCATGGTCATCTACCCACCTGTCTGCGCAGCTCGTCCAGCCGGGCCGCGGTGAGCTCCAGCCAGCGCAGATCCGCCTCGAGATGGAACAGCGCGTGGTCGCACACCAGTTGGTCGGCCAGGTCGCCGCCGCGCTTGCGGGCGGTGAACGTGCGCATCGCGTGCAGGTGCTCGGTGCGCTGGGAGTCGAGCACCTCGGCGGCGCTGCGGCCGGTCATCAGCGCGAGCACGACCTTGGTGTAGAGCGTGCTCTGCAGGTAGAGGTCGGGTTTCTCGGGCGTGGCCAGCCAGCGCACCACGTCGGTGACCCCGTCGTCGGTGATCGCGTACCGCTTGCGGTCCGGCCCGCCGCCGGGCTCGATGCCGTTCTCCTCGACCAGGCCGTTGCGCAGCAGCCGGGACAGCGTGGCGTAGACCTGTCCGTAGTGCAGCGGCCGGTCGTGCCCGAACCGCTCGTCGTAGGCACGCTTGAGGTCGTACCCGTGCCGCGGCCCGCTCTCCAGCAGCCCCAGCAGCGTGTGCCCGATCGACATGCGCACAGCGTAGGGCGCGCTATTCCTCGTGTCTATACACTCTGTGAGTAGCTAGATGATCAACTGGGCCACCGTGTAGATCAACAACCCGGCCATGGCGCCGACCACGGTTCCGTTGATCCGGATGAACTGGAGGTCCCGGCCCACCTGGAGCTCGACCTTGCGCGCGGTCTCCTCGGCGTCCCAGCGGGCCACCGTGTCGGTGATCAGCGTGGTGATCTCGTCCCGGTAGTTGAGCACCACGTAGGCGGCCGCGCCCTCCACCCAGCCGTCCACCTTCTCCCGCAACGTCGGGTCCTCGACCAGCCGGGTGCCCAGCGTGATCAGGCCGTCCCGGACCCGCCGACGCAGCTCGCTGGACGGGTCCTCGGCGGCGTCCAGCAGCATCCGCTTGGCCGTCGACCAGGTGGCGCCGATCAGGTTCTGCACCTCGGGGTGCTCGAGCACCTGGTGCTTGACCTGCTCGGCCCGCTCCATGGTGGTCGGGTCGGTCTGCAGATCCCTGGCGAACTCGATCAGGAACCGGTCCACCGCCGTACGCATCGGGTGGTTCACGTCGGTCTTCACCGCCCAGGCGAAGGACAGCACCTCGCCGTACACCTTGTCCGCGACCATCGCGTCGACGAACTTCGGCGACCAGGTCGGGGCCCGGTCGGACACCACGCCCAGCACGGTGCCGTGGTTGTCCTTGACCCACTCGTAGGCCCGGTCGCAGAGCAGGTCGACCAGCTTGTGGTGGGACCGGTCGGCGAACACGCCGGTCAGCAGCTTGCCGAGCGGCGGCCCCCACGGGATCTCGACCACCCGGCGGACCACCGCCTGCTCGAGCACCGCCTGCACGTCCTCGTCGCGCAGCACGGTCATCAGGCCGCGCACCATCGTGGCGAGCTCCGAGGTGACCCGCTCGGCGTTGTCCGGCGCGGCCAGCCAGCCGCCGAGCCGCCGGGCCACGCCGACGTTGCGCAGCCGGTTGCGGACCACCTGCTCGGACAGGAAGTTGGTGCCGACGAACTCACCGAGGCTGTCGCCGAGCGCGTCCTTGCGGTTCGGGATGATCGCCGTGTGCGGGATCTTGATGCCGAGCGGGTGCCGGAACAGCGCCGTGACCGCGAACCAGTCGGCCAGCGCGCCCACCATGCCGGCCTCGGCGGCGGCCCGCAGGTAGCCGACCCAGCCCGGCGCGCCTGCCGACTGCCACAGCGTGCTGAGCAGGAAGATCAGCGTGGCGCCGAGTAGGAAGGACAGCGCGACCAGCTTCATCTTCCGCAGCGCGCGGCGTTTCTCCTGCTCGTCCGGTACCGGCTCGAGCCGGCCGGGGCGGGTGGGGGCCGGTACCGGCACGACGTCATGCGCATCGGATGACGCGGTCAGTTGCTGCACAGCCCCATTGTCCGTGAGGATTTCTCAACGTGCCCCCAACCGCGCTGATCCCCCGCCTCCAGCCGTTCGTCTCGACGATCTTCGAAGAGATCAACGTGCTGGCCATCGCCAACGACGCGGTCAACCTCGGCCAGGGCTCGCCGGACACCGACGGCCCGCCGCAGATGCTGGAGGAGGCCCGCCGGGCGATCGCGGCCGGGCAGAACCAGTACCCGCCCGGACCGGGACGCCCCGAGCTGCGCGCGGCCATCGCCGAGCAGCGGACGGTTTACGGCACCGTCTACGACCCGGCCACCGAGGTGCTGGTCACCGTCGGGGCGACCGAGGCGATCGCCGCCGCGCTGCTCGGTCTGGTCCAGTCCGGTGACGAGGTGGTGCTGGTCGAGCCGTACTACGACTCCTACGCGGCGTCGGTCGCGCTGGCCGGGGCGACCCGCCGGGTGGTGTCGCTGGTCCCGGACGCCACCGGCCGGTTCGGGCTGGATCTGGACGCGCTGCGGGCCGCGATCGGGCCGCGCACCAAGGCGCTGCTGCTGAACACCCCGCACAACCCCACCGGCACGGTGTTCACCCGGGACGAGCTGACCGCGGTGGCGCGGCTGTGCGTCGAGCACGACCTGATCGCGATCTCCGACGAGGTCTACGAGGTGCTGGTCTACGACGGCATCGAGCACGTCCCGCTGTGCACCCTGCCCGGGATGGCCGAGCGGACGCTGACCATCTCCAGCGCCGGCAAGATGTTCAACTGCACCGGCTGGAAGATCGGCTGGGCGTGCGGCCCGGCGCACCTGATCGCCGCCGTGCGGGCGGTCAAGCAGTTCCTCACCTTCGTCGGCGGCGGCCCGTTCCAGCCGGCCGTGGCCTACGCACTGCGCAACGAGTCGGCCTGGGTGGCGGGGCTGCGCGACGAGCTGGCCGGCAAGCGGGAACGGCTGTCCCGGGGCCTGGCCGAGGCGGGCTTCGAGGTCTACCAGTGCGCCGGCACCTACTTCGTCTGCGCCGACGTGCGCCCGCTCGGGTTCGCCGACGGCGCCGAGCTGTGCCGGGTGCTGCCCGAGCGGATCGGCGTGGCGGCCGTGCCGGTGCAGGTGTTCACCGATCACCCGGAGCCCTGGCGGCACATCATCCGGTTCGGTTTCTGCAAACGGGACACGGTGCTGGACGAGGCGATCGAGCGGCTGCACAAGCTGGTGGGTTGACCAGCTCCGGCGGCACCGGGTCGCACCGGAGCAGCAGCTCGGCCAGCGCGGCCAGCAGCTCCCGGTCCTCGGTACTCATGGGAGCTCCAGGCCGAGTCCGGCCAGGTGCCGGCGCAGCTCGTGCAGGCAGCGGCCACGGGCCGGGCCGACGCTGCCGGCCTTGAGCCCGACCGCCCCGGCCAGTTGCGCATAGCTCAGCTCGGGAGCGTGCGCGAGCAGGCCGAGCAGCCGCTGGCAGCGGTCCGGCAGTCCGGCGAAGGCCCGCCACAGCAGCCGGTCCCGGGCACTGCGCAGCGCCCGGGACTCCGGCCGGTGCTCGGGCCGGGGGTCGGCGGTCTCCGGCGCCGGGCCGGGCCACGGCTCGCGCCGGTGCAGCCGGACCGCCTCGCGCCGGGCCGTGGTGACCAGCCAGCCGGCCAGCCGGTCCGGATGGCGCAGCCGGGGCAGGTGCGCGGCGAGGGCGCACCAGGTGCTCTGACAGACGTCCTTGGCGTCGGCGGCGTCCAACCGGTACGCCGCGGCCACCCGCCAGAGCATCGGGGCGAACCGGCGCACCAGCTCGGACCAGGCCACCTGGTCCGAGTCGCGGGCCAGCCGCACCAGCTCGGCGGCACCGAGTTGATCGTGAGAGGTGCACATGCCGGTCGGACGGTCACGGTGGTTCACCGGAGCCGGTCGATCCCGGAAATGAGTAGAGCTACCTACCGGTGCTCACCCGCTCGGATGTCATCACGGTGGGTCATCAGGGTTACCCCTGTCACCCGTCGACGGTGTTCCGAGCCGTCTATCTGGGTGTATTCGGGGAAACCAGGGTGCACATCGCCGAGATGGTGATGAATAGTGGGCTCGGTCGGGGCCCAGGTCACCGGTCCGTCCATTCCGGCCCGTCGTCACGGCGGCGCCACTCCCCCTTCCCCCGGACAACTCCACACCCGCCAGCCACCCGACCTGCCGACCGCGCCCGGTCAGGTCGGGACCTGGCCCCGGCGCTGCGCTGCCCCCGCGGCGTCGGGGCCCCCTTCTGGCGGCTCGCCGGGCCGGCACAACGAGGGGCTGTGCCGAAGGGTCGGGCGACCGCCGAGGGTAAGCGGTGTGCCGGATGGTCTGGGCCATCCGGCACACCGCGCGCTCCGGCTACACCGGGCCGGGCGCCCCGCCACCGTCCATCGTGGACACCCCGGCATCGAGCACCGCGGCGACCACGCCGGCCAGCCGGCGCACCCCCTCGTCGAGCACCTCGGCCGGCTGGGTGAACGGCAGCCGCAGCCAACCCTCCAGCCCGCCGGCCGCGGCGAACCGGGACGACGGCACCACCCAGACCCCGAAGTTCTGGGCGGTCACCGCGATCCGGGTGCCCACCGGGGCGGGCAGCCGGCACCACAGCGACAGCCCGCCGGCCGGGATCCGGAACGTCAACTGTGGACAGTGCACACGCAACAGATCGACCAGCCGGTCCCGGCGGGCGGCCAGCTCGGCCCGGCGCTCGCGCAGCGCGGGGTCGGGGTCGACCAGCAGCTCGGCCAGCACCAGCTGCTCGAACACCGGCGAACCGAGATCGAGCCCGCGCCGGGCGGCGAACAGCCGCCCGACCAGCTCGGCCGGAGCCCGGACCCAGCCCAGTCGCAGGCCACCCCAGTGCGACTTGCTGGCCGAGCCGGCCGCGATCGTCCACTCCGGAGCGAACGCGGCGAACGGCGGCGGCCCGGCCAGCGGGTCGCCGTCCAGGTCGATCTCCACCAGCGTCTCGTCGATCACCGCCGGGGTCCGGGCCCGGCGCAACGCATCGCCCAACCGGGCCCGGCCGTCCGCGTCCAGCCGGAACCCGGTGGGGTTCTGGAAGTCCACGACCAGGTAGGCCAGCCGGGGCGCGGCCTGGCGCAGCGCCACCTCGATGGCGGCGGCGTCCCAGCCGTCCTCGGTCATCGGCACCGGCACCGGCAGCGCGAGCGCGGCCCGGATCCCGTCGATCGCGTTCGGGTAGGTCGGTTGCTCGATCAGCACCCGGTCGCCCGGCCCGGCCAGCGTGCGCAGCGCCATGGCCAGCGCGTGGTGCGAGCCGTTGGTGATCAGCACCTGGGCCGCGGTGGTGGGCAGGCCGCGGGCGGTGTAGCGGGCGGCGACCCGCTCGCGCAGCTCCGGCAGGCCCTGCTCGTAGTAGCCGGTCCCGCCGAGCTTGGCGGCCAGCAGCGGCGTGGCGGCGGCCACCGCCGCGGCGATGCCGGGCACCGCGCCGGGCGCCGCCCGGGCAAAGTCGATCATGTCGCGGCGGTCGAACGGGTCGGCCGGCGAGCCGGTGGCCGCGCCGGCCGGCAGGGCGGTCCACGAGCCGGCGCCGCGCCGGCTGACCACCAGGCCCTCGGCGCGCAACTGCTCCCAGGCCGCGGCCACCATGGTGCGGCTCACCGCCAGCGCGGCGGCCACCTCGCGTTCGGCCGGCAGGGCGGTGCCGGCCGGCAGCCGCCCGTCCAGCACCAGCATCCGGATCCCGGCGGCGAGGTCGGCCGCACCGCGCCGCGAGCCGTGCCGGCGCCAGGTGCCGAGCAGCTGGGCCAGCCGGGAAGTCGAGACGTGCATGAGGCCAATTGTTTCAAATTGGTCATTGATGAGGAAGCCGTAGCTGACAGATGATGCGGAACATGGCGTCATTGGACTTGCATCCGGTTCCAGTCCGGGAGAGCGCCGGCCGGCGCGTGCCCCAGCTGATCGCCGGCCTGGCGCTGTACGGAGCCAGCATGGCGCTGCAGATCCGGTCGGTGCTCGGCCTGGACCCGTGGGACGTGCTGCACGACGCGCTGAGCAAGCGGACCGGGCTGAGCTTCGGCACGATCACCGCGATCACCGGCGCGCTGGTGCTGCTGTGCTGGCTGCCGCTGCGCCAGCGCCCGGGGCTGGGCACGGTGGCCAACATCCTGCTGATCGCCGTCGCGGTGGACGCCACGCTCGCGGTGCTGCCCACCCCGGACGCGCTGGCCGTGCGGATCGGGTTCCTGGTCGCCGGGGTGGTGCTCAACGGTCTGGCCACCGCGGTCTACATCGGCGCCCGGCTCGGACCCGGACCGCGGGACGGCCTGATGACCGGCATCCACGCCCGCACCGGGGCCTCGGTCCGGCTGGTGCGCACCGCCATCGAGGTCATCGTGCTGGCAACCGGGTGGCTGCTCGGCGGCACGGTCGGCCCGGGCACCGTGCTGTACGCGCTGTCCATCGGGCCGCTCACCCAGGCGTTCCTTCCCCTGGTGGCCTGGCGCCGGTAAGAATCGCCGGGTGCCCCGGATCACCGTCGCCGAGCAGGCGGGCGTCGGGCTGGACGGGGCGCCACGGCCGAGCGAGGACGTGGTGCTGGTCCGACCGGACGCGGTGATCGTGCTGGACGGGGCCACCTCGCTGCGACCGGAGCTGCCCAGCGGCGGCTGGTACGCGCACCGGCTGGCCGGGCAGCTTGCCGAGGAGCTGGCCGCGCACCCGGACGCCGCCCTGCCCGACCTGCTGGCCGGCGCGATCGGGACGCTGGCCGCCGCGGCCGGGCTGACCCCGGGCCACTCGCCGTCCAGCACAGTGGCGCTGCTGCGCTGGACCGCCGACCGGGTGGACGCGCTGGTCCTCGGCGACAGCCCGGTGGTCGCGTTCGGCCCGGACGGGCCCCGGGTGCTGGCCGACGACCGGCTGGCCGCCGTGCCCCGGCGCGGCGGCGGTTACCGGGACCGGTTGCGCTCCGGGACCGGCTACGGCGCCGGGCACCTGCGGGCGCTGCGTGCCGGCGGCGCGGCGATGGACCGGCTGCGCAACCGGGAGGGCGGCTTCTGGATCGCCGAGGCCGACCCGAGGGCCGGGCACCGGGCCCGCACCGCGCGCTGGCCGCGCTCGGCGGTGCGGGAGGTGCTGATGACCACCGACGGCGTGTCCTGTGCCGTCGACGACTACGGCATTTTCCCCGACTGGCCGGCCGTGCTCCGCCATTCAGTCGACAAAGGACTACTCAGTGTGCTTGAAATGGTCCGTGCGGCCGAGCGCACGGACCCGCACGGAATCCGCTGGCCACGCCCCAAACCCCACGATGACCAGGCGCTTGTTCACGTGGATTTCACGGAAATACCTAAGTGACGGGCGACATGTCCCGGTAACGATCCGTCGATCCTCTTCGACCCTCCCACGGCAGGGGGATATGCGCGTGCGTGGGAGGCCTCGTCAGGATGAAGATCAGTGTCTTCGGGCTCGGTTACGTCGGCTGCGTGTCGGCGGCCTGCCTGGCCGCGCGCGGTCATGAGGTGGTTGGCGTCGACGTCAACCCGGTCAAGGTCGACCTGATCGCCGCCGGCAAAGCACCGGTCGTCGAGGAGCGGATCGGCGAGCTGACCGCCGAGGTGGTCGGTTCCGGGTCGCTGCGGGCCACCACCGACGTGGCCGAGGCGATCGCCGCCACCGAGATCTCGCTGATCTGCGTCGGCACCCCGTCGGCGGCCAACGGCAGCCTGTCCACCACGTACCTGGAGCGGGTCACCGAGCAGATCGGCCGGGCGCTGGCCGGCACCGACCGCAGGCACACCGTGGTGTTCCGCAGCACCATGCTCCCCGGCACCTGCCTCGACCTGCTGGTTCCGATCTTGGAGAAGGCGTCCGGCAAGACCGCGGGCGTCGACGTCGGGGTCGCGGTCAACCCGGAGTTCCTGCGCGAGGGCACCAGCGTGCGGGACTTCTTCGAGCCGCCGAAGACGGTCATCGGCGAACTGGACGCCGCCAGCGGCGACGCGGTCGCCGAGCTGTACGCGGGCCTGCCCGGCGAGGTGTTCCGGGTGCCCATCCCGGTCGCCGAGATGACCAAGTACGCGGACAACTGCTTCCACGCTCTCAAGATCGGCTTCGCGAACGAGCTCGGCTCCATCGCCCGGGCCCTCGGCCTGGACTCGCACCGGGTGATGGACGTGTTCCTGGCCGACCGCAAACTCAACATCAGCCCGGCCTACCTGCGGCCCGGGTTCGCCTTCGGCGGGTCCTGCCTGCCCAAGGACCTGCGCGGCCTGGTCTACGCCGCCCGCCGCAACGACGTGTCGGTGCCGATCCTCGAGCACGTGCTGCCGTCCAACGAGGAGCACCTGCGCCGGGCGTTCGAGCTGGTGGCCGCCACCGGCAAGCGCAAGGTCGGACTGTTCGGCCTTTCGTTCAAGCCGGGCACCGACGACCTGCGCGAGAGCCCGCTGGTCGAGCTGGCCGAGCGGCTCCTCGGCAAGGGCTACGACCTGCGCATCTACGACGCCAACGTGACGCTGTCCCGGCTGATCGGGGCCAACCGGGAGTACATCGAGCAGCGCCTGCCGCACCTGGGCGACCTGCTCACCAACTCGGTCACCGAGGTGCTCGAGCACGCCGAGGTGTGCCTGATCGGCTGCACCGACCAGGCCGTGCTGGACGCCCTGCCACACGGCGGCGACCGGGTGCTCATCGATCTGGTCCGGGTCCCCGACGCCGAGACGCGCCGGGCGGAAGAGGGGTATGTCGGCCTTGGCTGGTAAGCGCGCGCTGATCCTCGTCGAGAACCTCTCGGTGCCGTTCGACCGGCGGGTGTGGCAGGAGTGCACGACGCTCCGCGACGCCGGCTGGCAGGTGCACGTGATCTGTCCACAGGGGACCAAGCGGGACACCGAGGCCGAGGTGGAGATCGACGGGGTGCGGATCCACCGCTACCCGCTGCGCGCCGCCACCGGCGGCCCGGCCGGCTACCTCAAGGAGTACGGCTCGGCGCTGTGGCACACCTGGCGGCTGGCCCGGGAGATAACGCGGCGGTTCGGCAAGATCGACACTGTCCATGCGTGCAACCCGCCGGACCTGCTGTACCTGGTGGCCAAGCGGCTCAAGCGGCAGGGTGCGGCGTTCGTGTTCGACCAGCACGACCTGGTGCCCGAGCTGTACCTGTCCCGGTTCGACCGGGGCGAGGACTTCCTCTACCGCGCGGTGTGCCGGCTGGAGCGGGCCACCTACAAGGCCGCGGACGTGGTGATCTCCACCAACGAGAGCTACCGCGAGGTGGCGATCAGCCGCGGCGGGGTGGCCCCGGAGCGGGTGTTCACGGTGCGCAGCGCGCCCGCGGTGGACCGGTTCCGGGCCGTCCCGGCCGAGCCGGAGCTCAAGCGCGGCAAGCCGCACCTGCTGTGCTATCTGGGCGTGATGGGGCCGCAGGACGGGGTCGACTACGCCCTGCGGGCGATCGCCAAGCTGCGCGACGAGCTGGACCGGACCGACTGGCACGCGGTGTTCGTCGGTGCCGGCGACACCTTCGACGACATGGTGGCGCTCTCGCAGCGCCTCGGCCTTGCCGACCGGGTGGAGTTCACCGGCCGCATCCCGGACGAGGACCTGGTGCGCTACCTGTCCACCGCGGACGTGTGCCTGGCCCCGGACCCGATGAACCCGCTCAACGACGTGTCCACCATGAACAAGATCCTCGAGTACATGGCGATGGGCCGGCCGATCGTCTCGTTCGACCTGCGCGAGGCCCGGGTCTCGGCCGGCGCGGCCGCGGTGTACGCCCCGGCCAACGACGAGCTGGAGTTCGCCAAGCTGATCGCCCGGCTGCTGGACGACCCCGAGGAGCGCGCCCGGATGGGCCGGATCGGCCAGGAGCGGGTCAGCGGCCCGCTCTCCTGGGCGAACTCGGCCAAGGCCCTGCTCGCCGCGTACGCGGCCGCCAGACCGTGATAGTCACCATCGGTAATCGAAAGCCCACCCTTGTGGGTGCAATTCACGTGAGAAAACCCGCATTTCCACATTTCTCCCGCCAATCTGTAACCCACCCTGGCACCGCCGCGACCTGCACTGAAAGGGATCGAGGGAGACTTCATTGACCGACGACACCGTGCGCCTGTCCACGATCGGGCAGATCGTCCGCGGACGCTGGCGGCTACTCGCCGTCATCGCGATCGTGGGCGCGCTCGCGGGCGCCGGTGCCTCGTTCGTGCTCTCGCCCGGGTACCGGACCTCGACCAGCATCCTGCTGCAGGGCCCGCGCACGCCGGACGAACTGGTGACCGAGACCCAGATCGCGGTGAGCACGGTGGTGCTGGACCGGGCCGCCCGCACCCTCGGCGGGGTGACCGCGGCCGACCTGCGCGACGCGGTCAGCGCCGAGGTCGTGGACGGCAACGTGATCGACATCGTGGCCACCGACCCGACCCCGGAGCGGGCGGTGGAGATCGCCGACCGGGTGGCCCAGGAGTACGTGGCCTACTACCTGCAGCTCGCGGTCAGCACCGACGGCGCGTCCACCCAGGTGCAGCAGGAGAAGCGGGAACAGTTGCGGCAGGACGTGGAGCAGACCAACAACAAGATCACCGAGCTGCACGGGACGCTCCGCCAGGGCGGCTCCGGGGACACCGTCAAGCTGCAGACCGAGCTCGAGTCGCTGCGCGGCACGCTCAACGAGGCGGTCAAGGCGCTGGACGGTGTCGGCGCGGGCGCCTCCCGCGGCGGCGTCGTGGTGATGGGCTCGGCGAACCGGCCGACCAGCCCGGCCGCGCCGACCCTTGTCCAGCTCAGCGTGGGCGGCGCGGTGGCGTTCCTCCTGGTCGGGCTGTTCGGGTACCTGGTCGCCGGCCGGGCCGACCGCCGGCTGCGCGGCGAGAACGAGATCGCCGCCGCGCTGGGCGCGCCCGCGCTCGGCCACCTGGACGTGCCGGAGGACGGCACCGACGACGGCTCTGGCCCGGCACCGCTGCGCTGGCTCACCCACCACGGCCGGCCGCTGGACCTGCCCCGGTTACCCGCCTCCGCCGAGGACGACCTGGACCTGCGCGACCGGCGGGTGCTGGCCCGGGTGCGCGAGACCACCGGCCCGGGATCCCGGCTGCTGCTGCTGGTCGCCGCGGACGACCGCGCCGCCCGGCGGGCCGCCGACCGGTTGGCCGCCGCCGACCCGAACCGGGTCCGGGTCGCTGCGGTCACCCTGCTCCGCCCGACCGTGCCCGACCCGACCGGCGACCGCCTGGTCGTCCTGGTCACCACCGGCACCCGTACCGCATGGGAGCTGGTCGGCATCACCGAGGCGTGCACCGAGGCCGGCCAGGAGATCGCCGGCGTGCTGCTCGCCCAGCGGATCCTGCTCACCGGCGGCGACGCGCCGCACCGCCCGGACCACGAGCCCGTGCTGGCGGGGCAGTCATGAGCGAGCTTGCGAGCGAATCGATGAACACAGCACCGGCGCCCAGCCTGCGAGGCGACGGGGCTTGCCAGCACCGAGCTAGCGAGGTGCTGGCATGACCGGGCCCAACGCTGAGCCGCTGCTCGACCTGCAGCGCCTGGGGACCGCGATCCGCAGGCGCCGCCGGCTCTGGCTGTCCTTCGGCCTGGTCGCCATGATCGCCGGGATCGCGCTGGCCATCCTGTTGCCGCCCAAGCCGACCGCGGTCGCGCTGCTGCTCGTCGTGCACGAGGGAGACCAGGCGTCGGACAGCGGCAGCCTGGTCAAGACCGACGTCGCGGTGCTGCAGACCACCCGGATCGCCAAGGCCACCCTGGACAAGCTCGGCGTCACCGGCGAGCGCCCGGAGGAGTTCCTCACCCGGTACGAGAGTGTCGGGCTGACCAACAACATCATCCAGCTCACCGTCGGCGCCAGCACCGAGGACGAGGCGGTGCGCCGGGCCCAGGCGCTGTCCGAGGTGTTCATCGCCGACCATCTGGCCCGGATCCGGGAGGCCGTCGACGCCGAGACCACGGCGCTGGACGAGCGCCGCGCCCAGGCCGAGGCCGAGTTGGCCGAGGTGGACCGGAACATCGCCGGCACGCCCACCACCGGCAACCAGAGCAACAGCAAGCTCGAGGAGCTCTTCGCCCGCCGCTCCGACCTGGCCGGCCAGATCTCCGACCTCACCCAGCGGGCCAAGGAGACCGGCAGCAACCTGCCGCGGATCACGGCCGGCACCCGGATCGTGGACGCCCCGCACCCGGTGCCGGCGTCGTTCAAGATGACCCTGGCGCTCAACGCCGGCGGCGGCCTGCTGATCGGGCTGGCCTTCGGGCTCACCTTCGCCGCGGTCAGCGGCGTGGTGCGGGACCGACCGGTGCTGCGCCGCGAGGTCGCCGCCCACCTCGGCGCGTCGGTCATCGCCCAACTGCCGGCCCCGCACCGCGGACCGGCCCGGCTGTGGCGCCGCTCGAAGGCGGTGGCCGAGCGCAAGCGGGTGGCCGCCACCCTGGCCCGGGCCGTGCGCGGGGAGACCCGGATGGTCTCGGTGCTCGAGCTGGGCTGCCCGGGTACCGCGGCCGCGCTGACCATGGAGATGGCCGGCGTACTCGCCGACGACGGTCCGGTGGTGATCGTCAACGACCTGCCCGGGCAGGACCTGGCCGCGCTCACCCCGGAGACGGAGAACGAGATCCGGATCCTGGACGGCACCGCGCTGCCGCTGCCGGCCTGGCCGCGGGAGCACCACCTCGGGCTCGGCTCGGTCGCGCCGGGCACCCCGTGGACCGACGTGGGCGCGCTCGGCGCCGAGACCGTGCTGGTGGTCCGCGCCGGGCACGCCAGCACCCTGTGGCTGCACACCGTCGCCCGGCAGCTCGCCGACCTGCGCGTCCCGGTGATCGGTGTGGTGCTGATCGACGCCGACCGGAAGGACCGCTCCGACGGCACCCTCTGGGACGGCCTGCACACGGCGCTGCGCGGCCGGACCGCCGCGGCACCCGCGGTCAGCGCGAACGGCCACGGGAGCACCCGAAAGGCCACCCCCAAGACCACCGCCGACCTGCCGACCGAACGGTTCACCCCGGTCGCGCCGGTCCGGCCCGCGGGCACGGAACGCTGAGGAGGACCGGAAACCCATGTGCGGCATCGCAGGCACGTACCTCTGGCCGGACGGCGGCCCGCTCACCGACCGGCTCACCGACACCCTGGCGCACCGCGGCCCGGACGGCGCCGGCCGGTACACGCACCGGGCCGGTGCCGGTGAGGTCCACCTGGGACACCGCAGGCTGTCCATCATCGACCTGTCGGAGACCGGCGCCCAGCCCATGGTCTCCGACGGGCTCGCCCTGACCTACAACGGCGAGCTCTACAACGCCCCGCAACTGCGCGCCGAGCTGGCCGCGGCCGGTGTGCGGTTCCGCGGCAGCTCCGACACCGAGGTGCTGCTGGAGGCGTGGCGGCGCTGGGGAACCGACTGCCTGCCACGGTTGCGCGGCATGTTCGCGTTCGCCGTGTTCGACGAGCGCACCGGCGAGCTGGTGCTGGTCCGCGACCAGCTCGGCATCAAGCCGCTGTTCCTGCTCCGCCGGGGCGACGGGCTGGTGTTCGCCTCCGAGCTCAAGGCGCTGGCCGGTGCGCTCGGCCCGCAGCTGCGGGTGGACGACACCGCGTTGATCGCCTCGCTGCTCTACTACTGGGTTCCGGACCAGCGGTGCGCCTTCCGGGAGGCGGAGAAGCTGCCGCCGGGCAGTTGGCTGCGGATCCGGCCGGACGGCCGGACCGAGCGCGGCACCTACTGGTCGCTGCGCGAGGTCGCCGCCGAGGGCGCCGCGTCCACCGAGCCGGTCGATCTGGCCGCGATCGTCGAGGACTCGGTGCGCGCGCACCTGCTCTCCGACGTGCCGGTGGCCACGTTCCTGTCCGGCGGGCTGGACTCCAGCTACCTGACCGCGCTCGCCGCGCAGCAGTCGCCCGGAATCTCCGCCTACACCATCGGTTTCCGGGCCGAGGACGCGAAGTTCGAGGCGATGCCGGACGATCTGCGCTACGCCCGGATCGTGGCCGAGAAGTTCGGGGTCCGGCTCAACGAGATCGAGATCGCGCCGAACGTGCTGGACCTGTTGCCGCGCATGACCTATCACCTGGACGAGCCGATCGGTGACCCGGCGGCGATCAACACCTACCTGATCTGCACCGCGGCCCGGGAGGCCGGGGTGAAGGTGATGCTGTCCGGGATGGGGGCCGACGAGCTGTTCGCCGGCTACCGCAAGCACCTGGCCAACCTGATCGCCCTGCGCTACCAGCGGATCCCGGGTCTGGTGCGCCGGCCGATCGAGTCCATTGTGGACCGCTTGCCGGTGGCCAGCGCGCGCCGCGGCTACCGGTCGGTGCGGTTCGCCAAGCGGTTCCTGTCCTTCGCCGGGCTGCCCGAGGAGACCGCGTTCCGGCGCAGCTACACCATGTACGACGCGGACGAGCTGCGCGCGCTGGTCAACCCCGACCTGGCCCCGGCCGTGACCGACGTGCTCACCGAGCACGCCGACACCTACCACGACAACGCGCTGTCCGACTTCGTCAACCGGATGTGTCTTGCCGACGCCCGGCTGTTCCTGCCCGGCCTCAACCTGGCCTACACCGACCGGTCCAGCATGGCCGCCTCCACCGAGGTTCGGGTGCCGTTCGTGGACGTGGAGGTGGTCAAGGCCGCGTTCCGGATCCCGGGTAACCGCAAGATCGTTGGCCGGCAAGGAAAGGCCGCGCTGAAGCAGGCCGCGCTCGGCATCCTGCCCGAGGAGATCGTGTACCGGCCCAAGGGTCTGTTCAGCGCGCCGCTGCGGGCCTGGATGAGCCGCGACCTCGCCCCGCTGGTCCGTGAGGTGGTCAACGACGGACTGCTGGTCCGGTCCGGGTTCCTGCGGCAGGAGGCGTTGCAGCGGCTGGTCGACGAGGACGCCGCCGGAGCGCAGGACCGGTCCAAGCATCTCTGGCACGTGCTGACCCTGGAGCACTGGTATCGCAGCGCGGTGGACGCGCACCGAGTTCAAGCCGCATAGGAGCATTCGTTGAAGCAGGTTGTGCAGAACTACAAGAGCGGGGAGCTGGCCCTCCTCGACGTTCCGGCGCCGGCGTGCAAGCCCGGCGGCGTACTGGTTCGGACCACCTTCTCGCTGATCTCCACCGGGACCGAGATGATGAAGGTCTCCGAGGCCGGGATGTCCATGTTGGGCAAGGCCCGGTCCCGCCCGGACCAGGTGGCCAAGGTCATGCAGAGCGTGGCCACCAACGGCCTTGCGGCCACCTACCGCAAGGCGATGAACAAGCTCGACTCCTACACCCCGCTCGGCTACTCGCTGTGCGGCGTGGTCGAGGAGGTGGGCGCCGGCATCGACGACGTCAAGGTCGGGGACGTGGTGGCCTGCGCGGGCAACGAGCACGCGCTGCACGCCGAGCTGAACTGGGTGCCGAAGAACCTCTACGCCAAGGTTTCCGGCGAGGTGGACCCCCGGCACGCGGCGTTCGGCACCGTCGGCGCGATCGCCATGCAGGGCGTGCGGCGCGGCGAGCCGCAACTCGGTGACACGGCACTGGTGATCGGGCTCGGCCTGATCGGCCAACTGGTCGTGCAGCTGCTGGTGGCCGCGGGCGTGCGGGTGGTCGGGGTGGACCCGGATCCGGGCCGGTGCGCGCTTGCCGAGCAACTGGGCGCGCTGGTCTGCGCCGATCCCGGTTCCGGCGCGGTGGACGCCGCGGTGGCCGAGCTGACCAACGGGCACGGCGTGGACCAGGTGTACCTGGCCGCCGGTGGCAACACCAACCAGCCGGTGGAGCTGGCCGCGAAGCTGTCCCGGGACCGCGGCACCGTGGTGGACATCGGCAAGTGCCGGCTGGACCTGCCGTGGAACGCCTACTACGAGAAGGAGCTGGACGTCCGGTTCTCCCGCTCCTACGGGCCGGGCCGGTACGACCCCGGCTACGAGCTGGAGGGCCGGGACTACCCGATCGGCTACGTGCGCTGGACCGAGCGGCGCAACCTGGAGTGCTTCCTGGATCTGGTGGCGCGCAAGCGGATCGACGTCGAACCGCTGATCTCGCACCTGGCCGGGTTCGACACGGCGGTGGAGACCTACCGGGCGCTCGGTGCCGGCGAGCTGAAGGCCGTCGCGGTGTTGTTCCGCTACCCGGGCGCCGAGGGCGAGACCGAGGCCGCCGGGCCGGTGGTGACCGCGCCGCCGGTGCCGGTGCCGGCCGCCGGCGGGCACGTATGGACCCCGTTGCCCGGCCCGGCGCTGCGCGTGGCGTTCGTCGGCGCCGGCAACTACGCCTCCTCGATGCTGCTGCCGCACCTGGTGGAGCGGGACGACGTCGAGCTGCGCACCGTGGTCACCACCTCGGCGCTGTCCGCCGCCAACGCCCGGCGCAAGTTCGGGTTCGCCGAGGCGGCCACCGATCTGGACGCGGTGCTGGCCGACCCGGACGTCGACGCGGTGTTCGTGGTGACCCGGCACAGCTCGCACGCGGCGCTGACCCGGCGCGCGCTGCTGGCCGGCAAGGCCGTGTTCGTCGAGAAGCCGCTTGCCCTCTCCGAGGCCGAGCTGGGCCTGGTGCTCTCGGCCATCGAGGAGTCCGGCAACGACCGGCTGCAGGTCGGGTTCAACCGGCGGTTCGCGCCGCTGCTGCGGCAGGCCAAGGGCCGGCTCGGCCGGCGGGTCGGCCCGGCATCGGTGCGCTACCTGGTCAACGCCGGCCGGCTGGAGCACGGCAGCTGGTACAACCAGGACACCGAGGGCACCCGGTTCGAGGGCGAGGGCGGGCACTTCGTCGACACGGTGAGCGCGCTGTTGGACGGCGACCCGGTGTCGGTCTACGCCACCGCCACCCCGGACCAGGACGACCTGCAGGTCATGCTCGGCTACCCGGACGGCTCGACCGCGGTGATCAGCTACGTCACCAGCGGGGCGGCCGGGTTCCCGAAGGAGACCATCGACCTGGTCGCCGACGGCAAGGTGCTGCGGTTCGACGACTTCAGCCGGGCGTCGGTCTACGACCGCAAGCGGTCGGTCAGCCCGCGGCTGCCGCGCGGCCGGGACAAGGGCCAGGCCGCGGAGGTCGCGGCGTTCGTGGACGCGGTGCGCGCCGGCGCCCCGATGCCGGTGCCGGTCTCGTCGCTGGTGGCCACCACGCTCGCCACGCTCGCCGTGCGCACCAGCCTGGCCACCGGCGCGCCGGTTCGGATCGAGGTTCCGGTGGCCGAACGGAACGGGAGCCTGCGATGACCACTGCCGGCTGGTACGTGCGGCGGCTGTCCCGGATGGGACCGCGGGAGATCGGCACCCGGGTCGGCGACGCGGCCCGCAAGCGCCGGTGGCGCGGGGTGCTCGACGAGCACACCCTGGCCGGCACCGTCTGGCACGCGCAGCGGCGGTTCACCGCCGTGCTCCCGGACGGGGTGCTGGCCGCCATTCCGCAGGACGCCGTCGATCGGCTGCTGCGCGCGGCGAACCGGTTGATGGACGGGCAGGCCGAGTACTTCGGCGTTGCCCGCAACGACCTGGTCAGCCCGGACTGGGCGTTCGACCCGCGCACCGGACGCCGGGCGCCGGTGGCCGCCTACGCCTTCGACATCCCCTACCGCAACGAGAACATGGTCGGGGACATCAAGCAGATCTGGGAGCCGTCCCGGCACCAGCACCTCACCGTGCTGGCCACCGCCTACGCGCTGACCCGGGACGACCGCTACGCGCACCGGGTCGCCGACCACCTGAAGTCGTGGTGGGCGGCCAACCCGCCGATGCGCGGGGTGCACTGGATCAGCGGCATCGAGCTGGGCATCCGGCTGCTGTCCTGGGTCTGGGTGCGCCGGATGCTGGACGGCTGGTCGGACGCGCCGGGCCTGTTCGAGCAGAACCCCGAGGCGCTGCACCAGATCTGGCATCACCAGAAGTTCCTGGCCACGTTCCGCAGCCGCGGCTCGTCGGCGAACAACCACGTGATCGCCGAGGCCGCCGGGCAGCTGGCCGCGTCCTGCGCGTTCGGCTGGTTCCCGCAGTCGCCGCGCTGGCGCACCGACGCCATGCGGCTGCTGGACGAGTCGTTGCGCCGCAACACGTTCGACTCCGGGTTGAACCGCGAGCTGGCCACCGAGTACCACGGCCTGGTGCTGGAGCTCGGCCTGGCCGCGGCGGTCGAGGCGGACGCGGCCGGGATGCCGGTGCCGGACTCGACCTGGCTGACCCTGATGCGGATGACCGACGCGCTGGCCGCCGTCGTGGACCGCAAGCTGCGGCCGCCGCGGCAGGGCGACGCGGACGACGGCTTCGGCCTGATCCTGGACGGGCCGGACACCGACCGGTGGGCTTCGTTGCTGGCCACCGGGGACGCGCTGTTCGAGCGGATGCGCTGGTGGCCGGCGAGCTATGCGAGCGACGTGCGTACGCCGCTGCTGGCCGCGCTGGCCCGGGAGGCGGGCGCCGGCACCTGCGCCACCGTGCCGCGGCCGCTGCATCTGCCGGCGCACTTCGCCGACGCCGGGATGACGATCCTGCGCGCCCCGGCCACCACCACCCCGGCCGGCAAGGTGTGGGGTGAGGTGTGGGCGCGCTGCGACGGCGGCCCGCACGGCTTCCTGTCCATCGCGGCGCACGCGCACGCCGACGCGCTTTCGGTCGAGGTGCGGCACAACGGCGTGGACATCCTCGCCGACCCGGGAACCTACTGCTACCACGGCGAACCGGAGTGGCGGTCGTACTTCCGGTCCACCCTCGGGCACAACACGCTGCAGCTCGACGACCGGGACCAGTCCGTCTCCGGCGGCCCGTTCATGTGGACCCGGCACGCCAACACCCGGATCCTCGCGGCCCGGCCGGCCAACCCGGAGGAGGTCGCGACCGGGGTCGGGCACTGGTGCGCCGAGCACGACGGCTACACCGGGCTGCCCGGTGCGCCGGTGCACCGGCGCACCGTGGAGCTGGACAACGCCCGGCGCGAGCTGGTGGTGTTCGACGAGATCACCGGGCGGTACCGGCACAACACCCGGCTCGCCTTCCACCTCGGTCCGAAGGTGCACGTCGATCTGCTCGGCAAGACGGCGAACCTGGCCTGGACCGACGGCGACGCCGTGCACAGCGCGGTGCTCGAGCTGCCCCCGGACCTCACCTGGCTGGCACACACCGGCGAGACCGAGACACCGCTCGGCTGGTACTCGGACGGCTTCGGCCGCAAGGTGCCGAGCACCACGCTGGTCGGCACCGGAACCGTCGGCCGGCGAGATGTCCTGATCACCGTGCTCCGCTTCGACACCTGAGACCGGATGGGAGGCCTACCCGCCGTGAACGCCACATCGTCGAGCCGCCTGCGGGCCGGCGCGGTGATCCTTGGCCTGCTCGCGGCCGGGTGCACCACGGCTCCGGCCGCGCCGTCCGGGGCCGGGTCGCTGCCCGCGCCGGCGACGGCGCGCGCGGTGTGCGGCAACACCGCGCCGGGCCCGGCCAGCGCGCCGGCCGGCGCGGTCCCGGTGGACCCGGCGGTGGACGGCGACCTGTCCGCAAAGACCGAGGACAGTCCGGCGGGCACGACGTTCTGGCTTGCGCCCGGCACGCACACGTTGGGCCGCAACGAGTTCGGCCAGGTGTCGCCCAAGGACGGCAACACCTACCTCGGCGCGCCGGGCGCGGTGCTGGACGGGCGCGAGGTGAACCGGTACGCGTTCGTGTTCACCTCGACCAACGTGACCATCAAGCACCTCACCATCCAGGGTTTCGTGCCGCCACCGGACGAGGGCGTGGTCAACCACGACTCCGGCGACGGCTGGGTGATCGAGGCCAACACCATCCAGAACAACCGCGGCGCCGGGCTGATGGCCGGTGCGCGGCAACAGGTGCGCGGCAACTGCCTGCGCGACAACGGACAGTACGCGATCAACGCCTACCAGGCCGGCGACCGGATCACCGGGCTGGTCATCGAGAACAACGAGATCTCCGGCAACAACGCCGACGACATCGAGGCCACCCGGCCCGGCTGCGGCTGCACCGGCGGGGCGAAGTTCTGGGCGGTCAACGGCGCGGACATCCGCGGCAACTGGGTGCACCACAACCGCGGCGTCGGACTGTGGGCGGACACCAACAACAACGACTTCCTGTTCGAGGACAACGTGTTCGAGGACAACGACGGCGCGGCGATCATCTACGAGACCAGCTACAACGCCGTCATCCGGAACAACACCATGCGGCGCAACAACTGGGTGGACGGCAAGGCGTTCGCCGAGCGCGGCGACAACTTCCCGGTGGCCACCGTCTACGTGTCCGAGTCCGGCGGCGAGCCGCGGGTCAAGGCGCGCACCGACAAGATCGAGTTTTACGGCAACACGTTGCAGGACAACTGGTCCGGCGTCACCCTGTGGGAGAACGCCGACCGGTTCTGCAACAGCGCGGCGAACACCTCGACCGGGATCTGCACCGCGCTGGTTGATCAGACCGCACGGTGCGCCGCACCGGAGATCGCCGACCCGCCGCTGTACGCCGACTGCCGGTGGCGGACCCAGCGGGTGGACATCCACCACAACCTGTTCGCGGTCGACCCGTCCGCGATCGGGTGCGAGGTGATGTGCGCGCGGATGGCCGTGCTGTCCAATGTGGGCACCTTCCCGGACTGGTCGCCGTACCACGGAGAAGTGGTTCAGGATTCGATCACCTTCAAGCAGGCCAACAGCTGGCACGACAACAGCTATGCCGGGCCGTGGACGTTCATGCCGCACGACACCGGCCAGAGCCTGAAGTACTACCAGTGGCAAGCGAACCCGTACGGGCAGGACCAGGGGAGCGCGTTCCGATGAACGAGGCCGACATCCAGACTTTCTGGAACGCGCACCCGTGCGGCGACCACATCGTCGGGGGCCTGCACGGGCAGTTCGCCGACGACTACGAGAGCTTCTTCGCGGCCTACGACGACTGGCGCTACCGGCAGGAGGGGCACATCCCGGACTGTCTGGACCGGATCGACTGGCGGGGCCGCCGGGTGCTGGAGATCGGGCTGGGCCAGGGCGCCGAGTCCGAGCAGCTGATCCGCCGCGGGGCGCGCTGGTCCGGTCTGGACCTGACCGCCGAGTCGGTCGAGCGGGTGCGCGCCCGGCTGACCGTTCGGAACCTGCAGCACGAGGCGGTCCGGCAGGGCTCGGCGCTGTCCATTCCCTGGCCGGACAACAGCTTCGACCTGGTGTTCAGCCACGGCGTGCTGCACCACATCCCGGACATCCGGTCGGCGCAGGCGGAGATCCACCGGGTGCTGCGCCCGGGCGGCCGGCTGGTGGCGATGCTCTACGCCCGCCGGTCGCTGAACTACCAGGTGAGCATCCGGCTGGTGCGCCGCGCCGTGCTGGCCGCCGCCTACCCGTTGCGCAACGGAAAGCTGCTGCGCCGCTCGGAGCTGTTGCGCGCACACCTGGCCAACGCCGAGCGCAGCGGCCTGCGCCGCTACCTGGACCTGGACAACTTCACCCACGCCAACACCGACGGCCCGCACAACCCCTACGCCCGGGTCTACACGCCGCGCGAGGTGGCCGCGGAGTTCCCGGACTTCGAGCTGGTCGAGTCCTACCAGCGGTACATGCACGCGCCGCCGCTGCCGATCCGCCGGCTGCCCGGTGAGCGCAGGCTGGGCTGGCACCTGTGGGTCGAGCTGCGCGCGCGGGACAGGGCGGGCCCGTGAACGAACGGTCCAACACTGCCGTGACCCAACCGCCCGCCGTCCAACCGGAGCAGGAACTGCGCCGCACCCCGCGGCTGGTCGGCCTGGTCTGGGGACTGCTGGTGTTCAACACCCTTGGCTCCCAGGGCGCGGTGACGATCCTGCCGATCCCCCGCCCGGTGTCCCAGGCGCTCACCATGGGCGCGGTGCTGGTCGCGTTCGGCCTGGCGATCCTGATCAACCCGCGGCTGCGGATCCGGCCGAACGCGTTCCTGCTGCTGCTCAGCCTGCTCGTAGTGGTCAGCTGGGCGTCCAGCGCCCGGTTCGAGGTGGGCGCCGGGGCGATCTTCCGCTGCGGCCGGTTCACCTTCTTCGTGGCCACGCTGTGGTTGCTCACGCCCTGGTTCGACGACGCGATGAAGTTCGTGCGCAACCACATCCGGGTGCTCGGCCTGGTGCTGTTCACGGTCGCCGCCGGGCTGCTGCTCGCGCCCGGCCTTGCCATGCCCGAGGATTACGGCGGCCGGTTGGTCGGCGCGATCTGGCCGCTGACCGCGCCCCAGGTCGGGCAGTACGCGGCGGTGGTCGCGGGCCTCGCCGCGCTGCTCTGGATCGGCCGGCGGACCGACCGGTGGAGCGCGCTGCTGATCATCGTGCCGGCCGTGGCGCTGCTGCTGCTCAGCCATACCCGCACCGCGACGATCGGCCTGGTGGCCGGACTGGTGCTGGCCGTGCTGTCCCTGGTGCTCACCTCGGCCCGGGCCCGGCGGGCGTTCGGCCGGGCCGCGGTGTTCGCCGGTTTCGTCGCGGTGGCCCTCGGTCCGGCGGTCGGGGCCTGGCTGCGGCGCGGCCAGGACGCGGAAAGCTTCGCCAACCTGACCGGCCGGCAGAAGGTCTGGGACGCCCTGCTGGACGCGGACCGGAGTACCACCGAGGAGCTGTTCGGCATCGGGCTGACCAACAAGTCCTTCAACGGGTTGCCGATCGACTCGAGCTGGCTGACCGTCTACCACGAGCAGGGCTACATCGGTGTGGTGCTGGTCGGGCTGGCCGTCATCACGCTGCTGTTCGTCGCGGCGCTGCGCCGGCCGTCGGTGGAGCGCGCCTGCGCGGTGTTCCTGATCGTGTACTGCCTGATCGCCTCCTACACCGAGGCGGGACTCGGCGACGCGTCGCCGTACCTGCTCTACCTGACCCTGGCCGCCGCCCTGCTCACCCGGGGACAGGTCGGCGCAAAATCCAAGCCCCGTAACGAAAACAGCGATGTCGACGACCCTTCAACGAGGTCGGCGAGAGGCGGTAGTACGTGAGCAGAGCTGGTGTCCTCCTCGACCGGGACGGGACGATCATCATCGATCGGGGCTACGTCGGATCGGTCGACCGGGTCGAGTTCATTCCCGGTGCCATCGCGGCCATCGCCGCGCTCAACGAGGCCGGCATCCCGGTGGCCGTGGTGACCAACCAGGCCGGCGTGGCCAGGGGCTACTACGGCATCGAGGACGTGCACCTGGTGCACAAGCACATCGACGAGGAACTTGCCCGCCGCGGGGCCAGGATCGACCTCTGGCTGTTCTGCCCGTACCACGCGGACGGCGTGGTGCAGGCGTTCGCCAGGGCGAGCGCCGACCGCAAGCCCGGGCCCGGGATGGGGCTGGCCGCCGCGCAGGCACTCGACCTCGACCTGTCGGCGTCCTGGGTGGTCGGTGACAGCGCCACCGACATCGGGCTGGCCAAGTCCGTCGGCGCCCGCCCGCTCTACGTCGGCCCGCCCAACTCCGCCGACCCGACGGTGGCCTCGTTCCCGGATCTGGCTGCCGCGGTCGAGCACATCCTGGCCAGCCGCAACGATCCGGTCGAGGAGTCCGGTGTGGACCGGCCGGTGGGCCGGAGCCGGTTCCCGGCCTACCGGTTCGACCGGGCCGACGAGTACGGCGGCGCCTACGTCAGCGAGCTGTCCCGCGCGTTCGGCACGGTGGACCTGGCCCAGGTGGCCCGGGCCGCCGACATCCTGGTGGACGCCTACCAGCGGGACGCGGCCGTTTTCGCCTGCGGCAACGGCGGATCCGCGTCGATCGCCAACCACCTGCAGTGCGACCACGTCAAGGGTGTGCGCAACGGCACCGATCTGACCACCCGGGTGTTCAGCCTGAGCACCAACGTCGAGCTGCTCAGCGCGATCGCCAACGACCTCGGCTACGACCAGGTCTTCGAGTACCAGCTGCAATCCATGGCCCGGCCGGGCGACGTGCTGATCGCGGTGTCCTCCTCCGGTCGCTCGCCGAACATCGTCCGGGCGCTGGACTGGGCCGGTGCCAACGGAATGCGGACCATCGCGCTGACCGGTTTCGAGGGCGGCCCGGCCAGGGCCATGGCGACCGCCACCGTGCACGTCGACTCGACCAACTACGGCATCGTGGAGGACACCCACCAGGCCTGTATGCACCTGCTCGCCCAGTACGTCCGCCAGTCCCGGATGACCGCGGACGCGGTCGCGTCCCAGACCTTCTGATTACGGAAAGCCCATGCGTGTAGCGATCAACCTGCTGACCGACGACCCGGCCAACCCGTCGGGCGCCCACTGGTTCTGGACCCGGGTCATCCCCGAGATGGCCAAGCAGCTCGGCGACGACGAGGAGTTCCACCTCGTGGTCAGCCCACGGTCCCGGCCCACGCACGAGGGCTATGGACCGAACGTGCGATACGTGACGTTCCCGTGGTCGAACGAGAACCCGCCGTTGCGCACCCTGAGCGAGCTGTTCTACGCGCCGCTTCGGCTGCCCCGCGCGAAGATCGACGTGTTCAACACGCTGATGGCCCCGCTGGTCAAGCCGGCGCCGGGTCTGGTGGTGCACTTCAAGACGCTGCACGCGTTCACCCAGCCGGCCTCGATCCGGCCCACCGCGCGGATCTACCGGCGGTTGAACTACCCGCGCACGGCGAAGATGGCCGACGCCATCATCATCAACTCGCAGAGCCTGCGCGCCGAGGTGCTGCACTACCTGGACGTGGATCCGGCCAAGCTGCGGCTGATTCCGGAGGCGGTGGACCACGATCTGTTCCGCCCGGGCGACCGGGAGCAGGCCGCCCGGCACCTGGCCGACCGGCACGGGATCACCGATCCGTTCGTGCTGTTCGTGTCTTCGCTGTGGCCGTACAAGAACTGCGCCGGGCTGATCCGCGCGTTCGCCGCGGCCAAGGCGGATCTGGGCAACCGCAAGCTGGTCGTGGTCGGCCACGGCCGGGACACCGAGCACGTCGGCGAGCTCAGGCAGCTGGCCGAGAGCCTCGGCGTTGCCGGCGACATCGTGTGGGCGGGCGGCGTTCCGCTCGAGGAGACGGTGCACTTCTACCGGGCCGCCGACGTGTTCGTGTACCCGTCGTTCAACGAGACCTTCGGTCTGCCCATCCTGGAGGCGATGGCCGCCGGCTGCCCGGTGGTGACCTCGGACACCAGCGCGATGCCGGAGACCGCGGGCAGCGCCGCGCTGCTGGCCGATCCCAAGGACCCGGAGTCGATCGGGGCCGCGATCGTCGAGGCGTGCGGCCCGGCGGGCGACCGGCTGCGCGCCGCGGGTCCGGCGCGGGCCAAGGAGTTCAACTGGACGGCCACCGCCGAGGCGACCCTGGCCGTCTACCGCGAGGTGTACGCGCGCACCGGAGGCCGGCGATGAGGGTTCTGGTCACCGGCGGAGCCGGGTTCATCGGCTCGCACACCTGCGACCGGCTGGTGGCGCAGGGCCACGAGGTGGTCGTGCTGGACGCGCTGCGCTCGCCCGTGCACCGGGACGGCAAGCCCAACCACGTCACGCCGGGCGCCGACCTGTTCGTCGGCGACGTTCGTAACCGTGACCTGCTGGCCAACCTGCTGCGCCGGGTGGACGCGGTCTACCACTTCGCCGCCCACCAGGACTACCTGCCGGACTTCGCCACCTTCACCGACGTCAACGTCACCTCCACCGCGCTACTGTACGAGATCATCGTCGCCGAGCGGCTGGATCTGGCCCGGGTCGTGGTGGCCTCGTCCCAGTCGGCGATGGGCGAGGGCCTCTACCGGTGTCCCGAACACGGCGAGCAGACGCCGGACATGCGCCCGGAGTCCGCGCTGGAGCGGGCCGAATGGGACATCGGCTGTCCGGTGTGCGGCGGGCCGCTGACCATGTTGCACACCCCGGAGCGGGTGTCCAACCCACAGAACGCCTACGGCATGTCCAAGTACGGCCAGGAAACCGTGGCGATCAACCTGGGCAGGAGGTACCGCATCCCGACCGTGGCACTGCGCTACAGCATCGTGCAGGGCCCGCGGCAGTCGGTGTACAACGCCTACTCGGGTGCGTGCCGGATCTTCAACCTGCACTACCTCCTTGGTGGTGCGCCGACGGTGTACGAGGACGGCCAGGGCATCCGGGACTACGTGAACATCCACGACGTGGTGGACGCCAACCTGCTCGTGCTGTCCGACGAGCGCGCGGCCGGCCGGGTGTTCAACGTCGGCGGCGGGGTCGGTTACACCACCGAGCAGTTCGCCGAGGTGGTGCGGCGGCACTACGGTTCTGATGCGCCGCCCCGGATCACCGGCGAGTACCGGTTCGGCGACACCCGGCACATCCAGTCCGACATCGACGCGCTCAAGCAACTGGGCTGGGCGCCGTACCGTACGCCGGCCGACTCGGTGGCCGAGTACGCCGAGTGGCTGGCCGGCATGCCGGGCCTGGACGAGGTGCTGACCGCTGCGGACGCCAAGATGCGTGCGCTCGGCGTGGTCCGCCAGGCCGCCACGCCCGGAAAGGCGGCCACGTGAAGGCATTCCTGCTGGCCGCCGGGTTGGGCACCCGGCTGCGCCCGATCACCGACAGCATGCCCAAGTGCATGGTGCCGGTCGGGTCGCGGCCGATGCTGGACATCTGGCTGGACATGCTGGAAAAAGCCGGCGTGACCGAGGTCCTGGTCAACCTGCACCACTTCGCCGGGGCGGTGCGCGAGCACCTGGTGCACCGCACCGGCGGGCCGAGGGTGCGGCTGTTCGTGGAGCCGGAGCTGCTCGGCAGCGCCGGAACGCTGCTGGCCAACCGGGAATGGGTGGCCGACGAGGAGATGTTTCTCGCGGTCAACGCGGACAACCTGACCGACTTCGACCTGACCGAGCTGGTCGAGGCGCACCGGGCCGGCCGGCCGATGGCGACGCTGACCCTGTTCCACGCGCCGCGGCCGAGCGAGTGCGGCATCGTCGACGTGGTCGACGGGCACGTGGTCGGGTTCACCGAGAAACCCGAGCAGCCGCGCGGAGATCTGGCCAACGCGGGCATGTACGCGTTCCGTCCGGACGTGCTCGACCTGATCGCCGGGCCGGTGCCGAGGGACATCGGTTACCACCTGCTGCCCCGGCTGGTCGGCTACGCCCGGGCGATCACGTTGGGGGACAGCTACTTCATCGACATCGGCACCCCGGAAGCGCTCGCGCGGGCCCGGGCGGATTGGGAAGGCAGGGGGAAAGCGTGATCATCACCCAGACTCCGTTGCGGGTCGGGCTGGTCGGCGGGGGAACCGATCTACCGGACTACTACCGCGAGCACGGCGGGCGGGTGCTCAACGCCGCCATCGACAAGTTCGTGTACGTGATCGTCAAGCAGCGCTTCGACGACGACATCTACGTGAACTACTCGAAGAAGGAGATCGTCTCCCGGGTCGAGGACCTGCAGCACGAGCTGGTGCGCGAGGCGCTGCACATGGCCGGGATCCGGGGCGGGGTGGAGATCACCACGCTGGCCGACATCCCGTCGGCGGGCTCCGGCCTCGGCTCGTCGTCCTCGGTGACCGTCGGCCTGCTGCACGCGCTGTTCGCCTACCAGGGCCGGCAGGTCTCCGCCGATGAGCTGGCCGAGCGGGCCTGCGCCATCGAGATCGACCGGTGCCGCAAGCCGATCGGCAAGCAGGACCAGTACGCCGCGGCGTTCGGTGGGATCTGCGACATCCGGTTCGGCCGCGGCGACCGGGTGGTGGTCGACCAGATCGGCCTGCCGGCGCCGCTGCGGCGCCGGTTCCAGGACGAGCTGTTGCTGTTCTACACCGGCATCACCCGCAAGGCCGACACGATCCTCGGCGAGCAGAACGCCAACATCGCCAACCGGATCCCCCAGCTCGACGAGCTGCGCGACCTGGCGGGCGTGGCCGCCGACGGCCTGCGCGCCGGCGACACCGACGCGGTGGGCACCGCGCTGTGCAAGAGTTGGCAGGCCAAACGCACGCTGGCCAGTGGCGTGTCCAACCAGCAGATCGACGACGCGATCCAGGCCGCGCTGGACGCCGGCGCCACCGGAGCCAAGGTCACCGGGGCCGGGGGCGGCGGCTTCCTGCTCGTCACCTGCCCGGTCGAGAACCAACGCGCGGTCCGCTCCCACCTGGCCGACATGACCGAGCTTCCGATCAAACTCGAACCGCTCGGCTCCCGGGTCATCTTCAACGTGCACCGCGACATCTGGGGCTGACACAAATACAACGGGGGAACCACATGCCCGCGCGACCAGTCCTGCCGCCAGAACTGCGTCGTCCACTCGGGACGGTGGCCGCCATCGCGGCGCTGCTGGTCACCGCCCTAGGTATCCTGTACGCCGCCGGCGGCGGCCTGGGCCCGTGGGACAACCACGCCATGCCGCTGACCGGCTTCACCCCGCCGTGGCGCACCTTCGCCCTCATCGTCGACTTCCTCGGCGAACCCGTCGGCGTGCTGCTCATCGTCGCCGCCACCGTTACCGCCGCCCTGCTCCTGCACCACCCCCGCGCCGCCGTCCTCGTGGTCCTCGCCGTCGGCCTCGGCGGCACCATCACCACCCTGCTCAAACCCGTGGTAGACCGGCACATCCACGGCGACTGGCTGGCCTACCCCAGCGGCCACACCGCCACCCTCACCACCTTCGGCTTCGTCACCGGCCTACTCATCGCCGACCGCCTCCACCTCACCCCCCGCCGCGCCACCCTCACCATCCTCACCCTCGCCACCCTCACCGGCGCCGCCATGTCCTACTCCCAAACCATGCTCTCCGCCCACTACCTCACCGACACCATCGGCGGCTACCTCGTGGCGTTGACGGTCGTTCCGGTCACAGCCCTCCTCATCGACCACCTCGCCAACCGCATCAACGCCACCAGACAAGACCACGCGGTGTCCCGCGAGAAGTGACCTTCGGTTATCGTCGTAGCGGAGTGCCGCGACGTGGCCTCGACAGGTCTACACGGCCACCCATGATTTCTTCGATATCGACCTTGCCGACGAGCTTGAGGCTGATCGCCCGCAGGATGACCAAACAGGACATCCCAGCGACGACGACGAGGACCACTCGGATGGGCCGATCGTGTTTCGACGACGACCTGATGACCGCCGATGAGTAGCGGACGCAGCTTGGCGAACGTGCGGCCGTGGGTGCTGATCTGTCTGATCGGCGGTGGGATGGCGATTCTCGGTGTGCTGGTGCTGGTCGGTGCGCATCGCGAGCTCACGGGTGTACGGGTCGCTGCTCCAACGACGCTGACCGGGTCGGATTACTACGTGTCCGCCAACAGGCGTGGGTCCTGCACGGTGACGGAGCCGGGTGGGGCGGCTCGGGAGATCATCGTGGGCAGGACGACGCTGGCGTCCGGGACCGGTGCACGGTTGGCTGGACCGTATCCGCCCGGTACGACACTGAGTTGTAACAACAGCACCGACCTGACGCAGGGGCCGATCACCCGGCTGTACTGACTGCCGGAGAACGGGTTGGTCGTGGCCCTGCTGGGCGCGGTTCCGTTCGCCATCGGGCAGACCGGGCTGCACCTGCGGCGCCGGCGTCGTGGTCAGGGCTTGGACAGCAGGAAGTAGGCGTAGCGGGAGTCGAGTTCGTTGCGGGGGACGAGTTCTACGGATTCGGGGATGAGGCCGCAGCGCTGGGCCAGTTCCCAGAAGGTGGCGATGGGGTAGGTGGTCATCTGGGCGACGCCGGAGCGGTAGGAGCGGCGGCGGGGGCGGGTCCAGAAGGTGCCGTCGTCGTACTTGATCTGGATCAGGGCCAGGCCGCCGGGAGCCAGCAGGTCGCGGGCGATGCGGAGCAGGCGCTCGCCGTACTCGGGGGTGGGGATGAGCTCGAAGACGTAGCAGCACAGGAAGATGTCGCACTGTCCGTCGATTGTGGACAATGCGTTCTCGGGATAGGACACCTCGACCTGAACCGGGCGGAACGGGGTGTCGCAGTGCGCGGCCACCTGGCGGCCGCACTCGGCGAGGCTCTCGGCCGAGATGTCGACACCGACGAACTCCTTGGCGCGCGGGGCGAAGTGCACGGCGTTGGCGCCGCCGCCGCAACCCCATTCGACCACCCGGCCCCACTCGCGGGTGAACTCCACCTTGCGGGCGCCGCGCTCGAGCATCGACAGGTGCCGCGCCCCCAACTGGTGCCACAGGTCGCTCTCGGCGAACACGGTGGCGTCGCGCCAGTGCGAGTCGGCCTTCCACCGGGCGATGCCGGTGTCGTTCCAGTATTGCTGGGACTGCGCCGAGATCAGCGATTCGGGCTGGGTGAGACCGGCGCGCGCCATGGAACGGAGCAGCAGCTCCCGCCCCATGCCGCCCATCCGCCGGACTCGATCCTTCAGGGAGGGGTTGCCGCTCAGTTGCTCATCCTTCGTTCACGCGAACCGCCGGAAGACGGGTCGAACCGGTCGCCCGCCCAGCCATGGGCCGGGATCGTCCAGGTCGAGCGCCTTGCGATACACGGCGCAGGCCTGGGCGACGGCATCGACCGTGTGGTCGATGTCCATTTCGGACAGTGCGCTGCTGACCACGAACGAGGGGCCCAGCACCCCACGGGTGATCAGCTGGCGCAGGAACAGTGTGCGGTACTCCTGCGACGGCCGCAGGTTCGAGTCCAGGGTGGCGAACACCAGGTTGCTGGCCCGGCCCCGAACCACGACGTGGTCGCCGACCCCCATCGCCGCGGCGGCCGCGCGCACCCCGGCGGCCAGCCGCTCGCCGAGCGCGTGCAGCCGGGCCGCGATGCCCTCCTCGGTGTACGTGGCCAGCACCGCCATCGCGGCGGCCAGCGCGTGCGTCTCGGCGCCGTGCGTGGTGGACAGCAGGAACACCCGCTCCCGGGTGTCCCGCAGCCCGCCGAGCTCCATCAGATCCCGCCGGCCGGCCAGCGCGGACACCGCGAACCCGTTGCCCAGCGCCTTGCCGAAGGTGGACAGGTCCGGGGTGACCCCGTACACGCCCTGGGCGCCCGCCTCGGACCAGCGGAAGCCGGTGATCATCTCGTCGAACACCAGCAGGCAGCCGGTGCGGTCCGCGAGGTCGCGCAACCCGGCCAGGTAGCCGGGCGGGGGGTCCTGCTGCGTGGCCGCCTCCAGGATGAGGCAGGCGATCTGCCCGTCATACCGGGAGATCAGCTCCTCGGTGGCCGCGAGATCCCCGTACGGGAACGACACCACGTCCTGCTCGGGTATTCCGGCGTTCATCGGGGTGGTCCCGATGAACCAGTCGTCGGTGGAGAAGAACGGCTGGTCGCGGCAGAGCGCGACCAGCCGGCGCCCGGTCGCCGCCCGGGCCAGCCGGACCGCGGCGGTGGTGGCGTCCGAGCCGTTCTTGGCGAACTTCACCATCTCGGCGGTCGGCACCGTGGCCAGGAACCGTTCCGCCGCATCGAGTTCGATGATGCTGGGCCGGACGAAGTTGGACCCACGGTCCAGCTCGCGACGCACCGCCTCGGTGACCCGGGGGTGGGCGTGGCCGAGGCTGACCGCGCGCAGCCCGGAGCCGTACTCGATGTAGCGGTTGCCGTCCACGTCCCACACGTGCGCGCCGCTGCCGTGCGCGATGACCGGCGCCATGCCCTCCGGGTACTGGTCATCGCCCTTGGCGTAGGTGTGCGCACCGCCCGGAACAACCGAGTGCAGCCGCTCGTTGGCCGCCCGCGAGCGCGTCAGGTCCATGCTCTCACTCCGATATCCGTGCCAGGGCTTCGGAAAGCGGCGGCGCCTGCCGGTCCCGGGCCGACATCAGCGACGCCGGCAACGGCCACGGGATGGCCAGTTCGGGGTCGTCGAAGGCGATCGCCACGTCCTCGGCGGGGTCGTGCGGCCGGTCGATCCGGTAGGACACGTCGGCCGGCTCGGTCAGCGCCTGGAACCCGTGCGCACAGCCGGCCGGAACGTACAGCGTCACCTGGGTCCGGCCGGACAGCTCGAAGAACTCCCGGTTGCGGAAGGTCGGCGAGTCCGGCCGCAGATCCACCACGACGTCGAACACCTCGCCGTACGAACAGCGCACCAGCTTCGCCTCGCCGGCACCCGAGCGCAGGTGCATCCCGCGCACGACACCGCGCGCCGAGCGGGACACGCTGTCCTGGGCGAAGGCGTCCGGGTCGATGCCGACCGAGGCCACCACCTCGCGGTCGAACGTGCGGCAGAAGAACCCGCGCTCGTCGGTGTACGGCGTCGGTTCGAACAGGTACGCCCCGGCGATGGCCGGAACCGGGATCGCCTTCATCGCACCTCCACCGCTGCGGGTGCCGGGAACAGCGCGGCGGACAGCGCGGCGAACTGGCGCTCGAGCCGTTGCCGGGTCTCCAGGTTCCGCTCGGCCAGGATCCGTTGCAGCTGAGCCGATCGCCGCTCCAACTCGGTGAACTGGGCGATCAGCGTGTCCAGGTCGAGCGAGCGGGCCTGCTGGACAAACTCGTGCAGACCCATCGACGCCATCAGCACGTCGTTCTTGGCCGCGTAGCCGATCGACACGGTCGGCCGGCAGGTCTTCAGCGCGCACAGCACGTTGTGGTAGCGGGTGGCCACCACGGCGTCCACCGCGGCCATCTCGCGCATCAGTTCGTCCAAACTGGACACCGAGGCGGCGCTGATCCGGTCGGCCGGCCCGTCGGCCAGGATCTCCCGAACCACCGGCTCGTCGGCCTTGTCCCCGGTGAACAGCCGCACCGCGCGGCCGTTGTCGGTGAGCCAGCGGACGAATCCCTTGACCTTGCCGAGGTAGGCCCGGTGCAACTCGTCGCCGTGCGCCCGCTCGTCGTTGTCGCCGTGATAGTCCATCACCCCGACCCCGACCGTTCCGGTGCCGGCGGCCGGCGCGGGCGGTGCCGGCAGGGCGAACGCCAGGTCCGGGTAGACGTCGTCGGCGGCCGAGTCGATTCCCATCTCCCACATGGCGTTGCGGGAGTGCGCGTCCCGGTAGGACCGGTAGTGCGCCAGCCGGGCGGCCCTGGTGACCAGCCACCGGGTGACCCGCTGGCTGATGAAGTCGGCGCCGACGCTGACCAGCGCGACCCGGGTACCGGTCAGCCGGGCGAGCCGGGAAAGCCAGTACAGCGAGTACGGGAAGCTCCACGGCCGCAACGGAACCGTCGCCTCGAGCACGCCCATGCCCGGCACGATCACCACGTCCTGGCGGCGCACCCAGGCCAGCGTGCGGGCCGGGTCGAGCAGCCGCCCGATGATCTTCGCGACCGGCCCTGGCAACCACCGGATCGCCTCGCCGCGTGCCTCGTACCACTGCAGGTGCGTGGCCGGCGCGCCGTACTGTGCGCTCACCCGGTCCGGCCCCATGCACATGAAGTCCAGCTCCACGGCGGGATGCCGCTCGCGCAGGTAGTTGATCACCGCGTCGAGCGAGCCGTCGTTGCCGAGGTTTCCGGAGCCGAGGATGCCGAACAGACCGACCCGGGTCGGTCCGGTGTTTCGCGTTCTCACACCGACCCCCGCTCCGGTCCGGCGGTCGCCGCAACCATCTTGGCCGGGAACGGGTTGAGCCGGCTGCCCACCGCCCGGACCGGCCGGCTGACCACCCGGCCGGCCAGCCAGGAGAACAGCAGCCGGTAGCAGTCCCGCCGGTCGGCCGGGGACAGCGGCGCCCGGCGCACGGCCGTCACGAACCCGCGCAGGTAGTCGCTCATCAGCCGGGCGGTGGAGTGCCCGGCGCGGCGCGGGTCGAGGTTGCGGCACACCGCGCGGACCGAGCCGAGCCGGTCCCCGCGCCCGGGGTGCTCGCGCCGGAAGAACATCAGCTCGGGCACCTGGCGGAACGGCCCGTGCATGGCCAGTTCGGCGACCAGCTTCCGGCCGGCGTTGTGGTAGCTGTCGTGCGGGGCGATCCGGCGCATCACGTCGGTACGGATCACGCCGTAGAAGTCGTCGCCGCCCTCGGTGTGCAGCAGGCTGCGCAGCCGTTCCGGCGCCCGCGGCGAGTCGGTGGCCAGCGTGTAGTCGTAGCTCTCGATGATCTCGCCCTGCTCGTCGACGATCGCCATGTAGGCGTGCGCCAGCACGGCTTCCGGATGCTCGTCCAGTTCGGCGACACACCTCTCCAGCAGCCGCTCGCCGAACAGGTCGTCGTGCGCGGCCCACTTGAACAGCTCGCCGCGCGCCTCCTGCACGACGAAGTTGTGGTTCGGGGCGGCGCCGATGTTGTGCGGCTGGCGGATATAACGGATCCGGGAGTCCTCGGCGGCGTAGTGCCGGCAGATCTCGGCGGTGCCGTCGGTGGACGCGTTGTCGGAGATGATCAGCTCGAAGTCCCGGTAGCTCTGGGCCAGCAGGGACTCGATCGACTGGGCGAGGTAGTTCTCCCCGTTGTACACGGGCAGCCCGATGCTCAGTCGGGGAACCGTCGTGCTCATGGAATCCTCACTTCTTCGGGTTCAACCACGGTGGGGATGGCCGGGGCGGCCGCGTGCTCGCGCAGGGCGATCCGCAGCTGCACCCACCACACCGCGGCTCCGAACAGGACGGCCGTCGCCGTGCCCCAGGCCGAGCCGACGGCACCGCCGAGGACGGCGCCGGTCACCCCCCCGATCACGTAGGCGGCCGAATACACCAGTTGGGAACGAAGGCTGCGGCGCGCGGCGCCGAGCGCGCGCAGCCCGGAGGCGGCACCATTCATCAGTCCGGCGCAGGCCACCCCGATGGCCGCCGGCAGGATCAGCGGTTCGGCCTCGGCCCAGACCGAGCCGAGCAACAGCTGCCCGGCGCCGTCGGACATCCACAGCAGCAGCAGGATTCCCCAGGCGAGCGCGCCGCCGCCCTGGACGGCGCCGATGACCACGCAGAAGTGCCGCAACCGGTGCGGCGCCTTGCGCAGCACCCGAGCCGCCTCGGCCACGGTCACCAGCGACATTCCCATCATCACCGCGAGGAACGGGCCCATCAACAGCTCGGCACCGCGTACCGCGCCCACGGCGCCGACGCCGGCGATGGCGCCGAGGGCGTACATCCGGATCTGGCTGCCGCCGCTGTTGCTGAGGTTCTCCACCAGGTAGCGCGGTCCGAGGTCACGCTGGTCACGCAGCCAGGCGCGAGCCCCGGCCAGGCTGGGCAGGATTCGGGTCTGCACGAGCCCGTAGACCGCCGCGAGGGTTCCGGACAGTCCCCAGGCCAGCACGAAGGCGACCACGGTTCCGTGCTGTGCGGCCAGAATCATGGCCGGGACCATGGCCAGGCCCCAGACCAGGTCGTTGACGCACGCCTTGCGGCCCTGGCCCGACGCGAAGAACGCGTAGCGCCAACTGTCCTGCAGCATCAGACCGGGGAGCATGGCGCCGAGGGCGAGGAACGCCCCACCGAGCGGGCCGCCGTAGACCATGCCGGCGAACATGCACAAGACACCCATGGCCAGCCCGACGGCCAGCGCCGTGCCCGACGAGCGCGCCACCGCGGCGCGCCAGGCGTCGTCCGCCCGGCGGCTGAACCGGACCACGAGCGGGTCCGTGCCCAGCCCCCGGGACACGTTGAGGATCACGCTGTAGGTGATCCAGGCCAGGCTGAACATGCCGAACGCGAGCAGGCCCAACTCGCGGGCGACGAAGATGCCCACGGCGAAGTTGGTCAGGCTGGAGACCGCCTGATCCACCAGGCCCCAGCTGAGCCTGGCCATCATGGGGCGCAGTGCACGAGGACTCAATCCAGTCACTCCTTGAGCAGGCCGGCGCTCTGCAACGCCAGGGCGGCGTCGGCGACGGAATCGAAGGGCAGACCGGAACGCTCGGCGATGTCGAGCAGGCTGTGCTCGCCATCGGAGAAGTTGAGCACCCACAGCATGGCCAGCTGGGCCTGCTTGGCGTCGCTACGTCCGCCGAGCGAGTCGTACAGGCCACGCTTGCCAAGCTGCGGCTCGCCGTACGGGCTCAGGTTGACGTAGCGGTGGTTGCGGTCCAGCACGGAGAACGCCTCACGGCAGACCGCGAGAGTGTCCACAAGGGACTCGGGCAGCACGAAGTCCGGGTTGTCCCCGGAGGTGTGGTACTCCGGGTAGCCGGCGTACGGGGTTCTGGTCAACGAGCCGACGCCGAGGTTGAACCCGGGCGAGCAGAACTGCCGCTCGTCGTAGCCGTACGGGGAGAACTCGCGCACGGTGTGCGGCCGGCCGGAGGCGCGCAGCACGTGTTCGAGCACCCGGTCGATCTCCGCGTCGCCGCGCCGGCTCCGCTTGTAGGTCACCGAACCGGCGTCGCCGGCGCAGGCCAGCACCAGGCCGTGCTTGACCTTGCCGATCGCCTCGGCATTGCGGGCCAGCCAGGTGATCGCGCCGATCGTGCCGGGCGCGAACAGGAACCGGTAGGTGTAGTGCGGATCGGCCGCGGCCAGTTCCCTGGCCAGGAAGATGGCCACGGCGATACCGGCCAGGTTGTCGTTGGCCAGCGACGGGTGGCACACGTGGCAGGAGACGATCACCTCGTCGGTGACCCGGCCGGGGACCACGTGCTCGGCGTAGGTCAGGTGCCCGTCGGTCAGCGACGAGTCGATCACCACCCGGTATTCACCGTCCACAAGGGACTCAAGGGTGCGCTGGGTCAGACAGAAACCCCAGGCCGGGGCGTAGTAGCTGGTCCGGTACGGCACCAGGTCCGGCTGCTCGGGCAACGTGTGCAGGTGCTCGCGCAGCTCGGAAAGCGGCATCGTGGTGTCCACCGGCGTGCTGTAGCCGACCACGTGCAGGTTCGACTCCCGAAAGTCGATCACCCGGCGCCCGGTGGCGTCGGCCACGTAGGCATCGGCGATGTTCCACTCCTGCGGCACGGTCCAGTCCAGCACCTGGGTGCCGGTCGGCACCTCGTGCACGGTCAGCGGAATGTGCTCGCCGATGATGTCCAGCGTGCCGCGCACCCCGTCTCCGGTGATGCTGCGGCACAACGGATACAGCCGCTCGACCAGGGCGTGCATCTCCTGCCCGGGGTCGGCAGCCATCATGGTGCGCCAACCGGACGCAGGGTGTCGTCCAGGCTGCCCATGGTGCGCCGTTCGGAGAGCCGGGCCAGCCGGGTGAACCGCTGGTCGAACGCCGGCCTGGTCAGCCCGAACCGTTGGTAGGCCTCGGCAAGCTCGACCGCGCCAGCCTTGATCGTCCACTGTGGCTGGAAGTCCGGCAGCGCGACACGCACCGCGGAGAAGTCCACCCGGTACGAGCGCGGGTCCGGCCCGGCCTCGCCGGTGATCACCAGCCGGGTGCCGGGAACCGCCTCGACCACCTCGGCCGCGATCTGCGCCACGGTCAGGTTGTTCTGCTCCATGCCGACGTTGAACGCCTTGGTGTGCACGGCTTCCCGCGGCGCGACCAGCGCTGCGGCGAACGCGGCCGCGATGTCGGCGGCGTGCACAAGCGGCCGCCACGGCGTGCCGTCGGAGAGCACCCGAGCCTCGCCGGCCAGATGCGCGTGACCGACCAGGTTGTTCAGCACGATGTCGGCGCGCAGCCGTGGCGAGAAGCCGAACGCGGTGGCGTTGCGCAGCGACACCGGGGTGAAGTCGTCGTCGGCCAGGTCGACCAGGTCGCCTTCCACCCGGACCTTGGACTCCGCGTACGGGGTCACCGGGCGCAGCGGCGCGTCCTCGCCGACCAGGTCGTCCGAGCCGGCGGCACCGTACACCGAACACGTCGAGGCGTACAGGAACCGGCGGACGCCGGCCTCCTTCGCGAGCCGTGCCAGGCGGACCGAAGCGTGGTGGTTCACGTCGTAGGTGAGGTCCGGCGCCAGCGAGCCGAGCGGGTCGTTGGACAGCGCGGCCAGGTGCACCACGGCGTCCACACCGGACAGTTGGTCGGCGGTGACGTCGCGCAGGTCCACCGGGAGGCCGGGCGGGTCGTCCGGCACCGGGCCGAGCACGCAGTCGGCGAACAGCCCGGAGTCGAGGCCGATCACCTCGTGCCCGGCGGCGGCCAGCACCGGTGCCATCACCGTGCCCAGATACCCCTGATGCCCGGTCAGCAACACGCGCATGTGACTCAATCTCCAGCCAGGTCGAAGGTGACCTTGTTGATGTGAAACGCCTCCGCGTACCGGGCACCGCATTCGATGCCGCGGATGCGGGCCAGGCCGAGGAACGCCTCCCGGTCGAACCAGGAGCGGTGCCGCTGCGACGGGTAGTACTGGTGCAGCAGGCGGATCTTGGTCTCGACCAGCTCGCCGGTCAGCGGCTGGTAGCCCACCGGCCGGCCGAGGTCGCCGTCCCACTTGGCGATCTCGTAGCCGAGCACCAGGTGGTCGCGGAACGCGGTGGGCACCAACTCGGCCAGCCCGCGGTGGTCCTGGTGCGCGTCGAACCGGTTGGGGGCGAACAGCAGATCCGGCGAGGTCTGCGCGCGCAGGTCCTCCACCGCAGCCTTGGCCTCGTCCCAGTACGCCGGCAGCCGGCCGTCGGGCAGCTTGAGCACGGTGACCCGCAGGTCCGCACCGGGACAGAAGGCGGCCAGTGCCGCGCGCTCCTCGTCCTCCCGTTCGGTGCCGCCGCCGGAGAGCACCAGCGCGTCCACCCGGATCCTCGGGTTGGCCGCGCACAGCGCGTACAGGCTGGCTCCCGCGCCGATCGCGATGTCGTCGCAGTGCGCGCCCAGCACCGCTACCGCCGTGGGCGCGGCCGGTCGCAACGTGATCATCAGGAGGCCACTTTTTCCCAGCGCATCCACGGCCGTTCGCCGCGGTCGTAGGCATCGTTCAGGGCGAACCGTTCCTTGATCGTGTCGGTCGGCTTCCAGAACCCGCGGTACGGGTAGGCCAGCAGCCGGTTGCGCTTGGCCAGCTCGGCGCAGCCGTCGGCGACCAGGTCGCCGCCCGGCGGGATGTGCTCGAAGATCTCCTGCCGCAGCACGAAGAAGCCGCCGTTCTCCCACAGCGGCATCTCGCTCACCGCGGTGATGCCGCCGACCCGGCCGCTCTCGGACATCTCCACGCAGTGGAACGACGACTGCGGCGGAACGACCATCATCGACGCGCCCGCGTCGCTGGCCGCGAACCGGTCCACCATCACGTCCAGCGGAGCGTCGGTGAGCACGTCGGCGTAGTTGGCCAGGAACATCTCCTCGCCGTCGAGGTGGTGGCGCACCCGGCGCAGCCGCTCGCCGATCGCCGACTCGATCCCGGTCTGCGCGAACGTGATGGTCCAGTCGGAGATGTCGTTGGCCAGCAACTCCACCTCGCCGCCGCGCAGCACGAAGTCGTTGGACTGGGTCTCCCGGTAGTCCAGGAAGAAGTTCTTGATGTGCTCGGCGCCGTAGCCGAGGCACAGGATGAAGTCGGTGTGCCCGAAGTGCGCGTAGTACCGCATCACGTGCCAGATCAGCGGCCGCGGTCCGACCTGGGCCATCGGCTTGGGCATGTCGTCGCCCGGCCCGTTGCGCATGCGCATGCCGAGCCCTCCGCAGAACAGCACGACCTTCATGACGGCGTCACCTCGACGATCTCGAGACGGGGAATCGGGAAGATCAGCCGACCGTTCCATTCGCCCACATAGGACAGTTGCTCGGTCAGCTCACGACGCAGGTTCCAGGGCAGCACCAGCACGTAGTCCGGGCGGTCCTCGGCGATCCGTTCGGGCGGCAGGATCGGGATGCGGGTGCCGGGCGTGAACCGCCCGTGCTTGTAGGGATTGCGGTCCACCGTGTACGGCAGCAGATCGGGCCGGATGCCGCAGTGGTTGAGCAGCGTGTTGCCCTTGCCGGGCGCGCCGTAGCCGACCACGGTCTTGCCGTGGGCCGCGGCGTCGATCAGGAACCGCAACAGGTCCCGGCGCACCTCGGCGACCCGGCGGCCGAACTCGGCATAGCCGGACAGCTCGTGCAGACCCGCGGCCTTCTCCCGAGCGAGCACGTCGACCACCCGCTGGCTCGGCGGGCCGGCGACCTGTTCCGGCCGGGCCCACAACCGGATCGAGCCGCCGTGCGTGGGGAGCAGCTCGACGTCCACAAGGGACAGACCGCCGGAGGCGAGCGCGCGCTGCGCCGAGGCGACCGTGTAGTACTGGAAGTGCTCGTGGTAGATCGTGTCGTACTGGTTCTGCTCGATCATCGCCAGCAGGTGGTGCACCTCGATCGACACCCAGCCGTCCTCGGCGACCAGCGCCCGCAGGCCCTTGGTGAACCCGATGACGTCCGGGATGTGCGCGTAGACGTTGTTGGCCACCACCAGATCGGCCGGCCCGTGCTCGGTCCGCACGGCCGCGCCGGTGTCCGGGTCGAGGAACGCGGTCAGCGTGGGAACGCCGTTGTCCCGGGCCGCCTGGCCGACGTTGACCGACGGTTCGATGCCCAGGCACGGGATCCCGGCGGTGACCGCGTGCTGCAGCAGGTAGCCGTCGTTGCTGGCCACCTCGACCACGAACGACTCGGCACCAAGGCCCAGCCGGGTCGCCGCGTCCAGCACGAACTCGCGGGCGTGCCGCACCCAGGAGGTGGAGTACGAGGAGAAGTACGCGTACTCCGTGAAGGTCTCCTCCGGAGTGATCAGCGGCGGCAGCTGGGCCAGCAGGCAGTCGGCACACACCCGAAGGTGCAGCGGAAAGGTCAGCTCCGGCGCGTCGAGCTGCTCCGCGGTGAGGAACAGCTCGCACGGCGGCGTCGCGCCGAGATCGACGACGCTGGCCAGGCTCGTCGAGCCGCACAACCTACAGGTGTTCATCAATACGCTCCCTGTCCGGACAGCACGGCCCGGAACGTCTTCCAGAGGATCACGGCGTCCAGCGCGAGCGACCAGTCCTCGACGTAACGCAGGTCCAGCCGGACCGCCTCGTCCCAGGACAGGTCGCTGCGCCCGCTGACCTGCCACAGCCCGGTGACGCCGGGCTTGACCAGCAGGCGGCGACGGACGTCGGGTCCGTACCTGGCGGTCTCCTCGGGCAGCGGCGGCCGCGGACCGACCAGTGACATCGAGCCGCCGAGCACGTTGAACAGCTGCGGCAGCTCGTCGATCGAATAGCGCCGGAGCAACCCGCCGACCCGGGTGATCCGTGGGTCCCGGCGCATCTTGAACAGCAGGCCGGAGCCCTCGTTCTGCTCGGTCAGCCCGGCCAGCAGCTGATCGGCGTTGCGCACCATGGTGCGGAACTTGATGATCGTGAACTCCTGGCCGTCCTTGCCGACCCGGCGCTGCCGGTAGAACACCGGGCCCCGGCTGTCCACCGCGATGGCCAGGCTGACGATCAGCAGCAGCGGGGCCAGGAACAGCAGCAGCAGGGCCGAGGACACCCGGTCGAAGATGTCCTTGACCACGCGGCGGCCGCCGGTGAAGGTCGGCGCGCTGACCCGCAGCAGCGGCATGCCGAACACGCCGGTCATGTGCAGCCGCGGCCCGGCCACCTCCATCAGCGGCGGCGCGACCACCATCTCCGCGCCGCTGCCCTCCAAGGTCCAGGCCAGCTGCTGCAGCCGTTTCGGCGTCCAGTACGGGTCGCCGGTGATCGCCACGATCCGGTAGCCGCCGCGCCGCACGTGGTCGGCCAGCTTGTCCAGCTCGCCGACCACCGGGACGCCGTCCAGCTCACCGGCGCGGTTGCCCCGGCCGTCCGCCGTACACACCGCGTCCACCCGCCAGCCGATGTGCGGGTTCTTGCGGGTCCGCGTGATCAGGTCGGTCACGGTCGACGGGCTGCCGGCGGCGAGCACGGGCAGCAGGCAGCGGCCCTCGATGCGGGCCCGGTGCAGCAGCTTGCGCAGCCCGTAGCGGGCCGGGAAGGCGAGCAGGGCCATGGCCGGGACGACCAGGAACACCCAGGGCCGCATGGTCGAGATGCTGAACGCCAGCCCGGCGAGGCCGAGCCCGACGTCGGCCAGGAACAGGCCACGCCCGAGCCGGCGGAACTCCTCGGCGCCCTGCCCGAGCACGACCAGGTTCCAGGCCCGGTTCATGGCCAGCGAGCACAGCACGACGCCGGCGGTGACCGCGCCGAGCACGACGACCTTGGCGCCGGCCATCCCGGTCCAGGCGCCGACCAGGCTGCCGACCAGGCAGACGGCGGTCAGGATGGACAGGACGTCACTGACGATCACGGAACGGCGGTACCGCGGCTCCCAACCGGCAACGGGCGGTGGGGACTCCTCGCCCGCGCGGTAGAGACCCTGCGTGCGTCGGCCCGACCATAAAGTCGGTCTTCGGCGCGGGGACCCGACCTGGTTACTCATTGTGCTATCGCCCTCAGTTCCCTGATGGTGGCTGCGCAATATCTGGGCGTCCCCGTTGCCCAGACCTACAATTGACATTGCCAAGCAACGGATCTAGCTGCACTGGCGACCCATCGCTGCGATAGCTGATTCGCTCGGCTCCCCGGGACCGTTACACGCACAGTGAGACGTGCCCTTCACCACTTAGGTGACGTGCACTCCGTAGCCCTCAGCTACCCACCGGAGCCACCCAAACGCCCCCCGCCAGCGAAAACGCCCGCCGACCCGCAATTTCAAGGTCAACTACCACTTGCCTGCCGTTCACCCGTTTGCACCTCCCTGCAACAAGCAACCCCCAACCGCAATTCGCAAACTTGACCACCCCCGTTTCCCAAATCGCGCCCCCAAGACAAACGTCACACTCCACCACCGCCCACAATGGACAGCCAATTTTCTCCCCCAATCCCAACCCGCCACAAAGTCCCCACCGGACCGGACAGTCGCAAGTAGACCCCCGCATGATCACACGGTGTAACCCCACACACCTCGCCCCGGCCCACCCCGCCCCCAAAGCAAGAGGCCCCGCGCCCTGCGCGAGGCCTCACACCCACCCACCGAAGCGAGCGGAGAAATATGGTGGCCAGGGGCGGGGTCGAACCGCCGACCTACCGCTTTTCAGGCGGTCGCTCGTACCAACTGAGCTACCTGGCCAAGCCACAACCGATCAATCACGACCACCGACCGCACCGCAAGCCATCCTGCCAGCCCAGCCCCAAGAGGGGTCCGGGGGGCGGAGCCCCGCCGGCCGGGGGTCTGGGGGCTTGGCCCCCAGAAGACACGCGATCGACATGGTCCGCGATCTCCGCGGACACACGTCCCCGGAGATCGCTCGCGACCCAGACGGGACTCGAACCCGCGACCTTCGCCGTGACAGGGCGACGCGCTAACCAACTGCGCCACTGGGCCTTGCTCGTCGTGCGTGCTCCCAACGGGATTCGAACCCGCGCTGCCGCCTTGAAAGGGCGGAGTCCTAGGCCGCTAGACGATGGGAGCCCGGGTTGCCCGCTTGGAGCACCGAAAGCATATGCCACGCCCCGGTGCTCCTCCAAAGTGGGTTTCCCTAACCCCGCGCCGCCTCCTCAGCGCCGGACGGGCGGAACCCCGTCCTCCCCGGGCACAAGCCCGAGCATCTCCAGCAGCTCACGACAGTCGGTGACGGACAGGGCACCGCGCGCGACGGCGAGCTGGGCCCGGCGCACCTGCTCTTCGGAGACCCTGGCGGTCTCGCCGGTGCTGCGCGGGGCCGGCACGCCCGCGAAGGAGGAGCCGGGGTCGATGCTTTCCTGCTGCAACAGGAAGTGACGTACTTCTACAGGCCCGCTCATGGTGCCTCCCCGGCTCAGGTTTGGCGGTGAGGGTATGAGACCTGCACGGTCTCCCGCAGCCCCCTCTCGAGTGAACAATGACCGCACGTTGAGTCACCAGTCAAGGGATCTTCGCTGAGTCCATGTCGGCAGGTCCGGGCGGGTATGGCGGCATTCACCCGATCGGACGCAGAGGTCGTGACCAGGACGGACGGAGACCCGTCCCTATGACGCAGTGTCACCGCCGCGACGCACCCGGTATGCCCGCAGTCCGGGTGTTTGCCCATGATCCATCTGCGCCTGGTGATCAACGATCCCGCTCCGTCAACGGCCGGTGTGCCGCGAAGGCAAGGAAGTACACAAGTGGGCGACGACGGCGGGCTCAAGCGGTCCGGGGACGGCTCCGACAACTTCCGGTGGGAGGCAGGGAAGAAAGGAACGCTCGTGCCGATGCACACCATCTACAACACTTACACGGTCATCGGGATGACCTGTCAGCACTGTGCCGCAACGATCAGCGGGCAACTGTCCGAGATGGACGGCGTCACCGACGTTGCGGTCAATCTGGCCACCGGGGCGGTGACCGTCGCCAGCACCGACGAGCTCAGCGACCATTTGGTGGAGACCGCGGTGGCGCATGCGGGCTACCAGCTGGTCGTCTGAACGGATCGCTCCCGGGCGTGTGGGGAGTTGAGATCAAGTGCTCCTGTCAGGTGAAGAGTTCTCGAGATTTTTTCCTGGCTACCCACTCCCCCCGAGCCCAAGCTCGTGCAACAATCAACTTGCTGACACACCCCCGGTCAGCGCCTGTGGAGATCCCCTCCGGCCCCCGCGTTCCTCCCCCTGGCGCGGGGGCCTCTCCGCTTCCGCCCCCGCGTGTCCGCGGAGAGCGCGGACCGGTGAAGCTCCGAATTATCTTGGGGGGCCGAGCCCCCCAAACCCCCCACGGTGCTGGCTCGGCGCCTTGGCGGGGTGGGCGCCTTGGGGGTGACCAGCACCGGGTTTCTTGTTGGGGTGACCAGCACCGGGTTTCTTGTTGGGGGTGACCAGCACCGGATCCTTGGTCTGGGTGGGGGTTGGCAGCGGATTCGTTTTGTCTGGCGGGCATGTAGACCGGCTTGGACCCGGCCCGGTACTTCGGGCCGTTGCCAGCACCGGATCCGTTGATCCGAACCCGTCTCGTGCCGGGCCTTCGCGGGGTTGGGTGCGTTGGGCCGCAGCGGATTCGTTGGTTCGGCGGGCATGTAGACCGGCCTGAACTCCACCCCGGGCGCGCGGGCCCTTTGGCGGGGCCGCACCTCAGGCGGCCACCAGCACCGGATTCGTTGATAGGGCAGCCTTAACCGGCTGGCCCGCACTTGGACTCGCTCGCGCTGGCGTTGGCGGGGCGGCCAGCTCAGGGGAGTTGTCAGTAACCCTTGGGGGTGGGGGTGGGTGGGGCGGGTCGCTTGGGGGATGCGGATTCGTTATCGTGTGCGGGTGCTGTTTGGCAGACGAGGAGAGAGTGCTGGGGGGGCGGACCCTGCGGGGCGCCACCGTGATGAGTTTGAGGATGTGCAGGAGCAGGTGCCGGACCGGGAGTTGGAGTCGTACCTCGCGGCGTTGTCGCCGGAGGGGGACGCCGAGACGACCGGCAGTGGACGGCGGTTCGCCCAGGGCGACGTGCTCCAGGTGAGGTTGCCGGGTATTGCGAGTGAGCAGCTGAAGGAGTTGGCCGCGCATCGGGGGTTGCCTCCGATGGCGTTGGCGCAGGAGTGGGTGTTGCAGCGCCTGGAGTGGGAGGCGCAGCAGCTGCACCAGCACTACCGCTGAGGGCTTGAAATGGGGCAGGGGCCCCGGCCGTAGGGTTCGGCCGGGGCCCCTGTCTCGCACTGGAGCTATAGCGCGCGTACGTTCTGTGCCTGCGGGCCCTTGGTGCCCTGCCCAATCTCGAACTCGACACGCTGGTTCTCTTCCAGGGTACGGAAGCCCTTGCCCTGGATCTCCGAGTAGTGCACGAAGACGTCGGGGCCGTCACCCTCCTGGGCGATGAACCCGTAACCCTTTTCGGAGTTGAACCACTTGACAGTGCCCTGTGCCATATACCTGCCTCCATCGCAGGATCAGCGTGGGACCGCACCATGCGACCCCGGCAGCCCCCGGGCGTTGCCTTCGCCAACCGCGACGAGAAAGCAGCACGCCCGCGTTGTCGTTCCGCGAGCGTGGATAAAGCACGAACACAGAAACTACGGCCTGCGGGCCAGAGCCTATCGCCTACTGGTAGGAACGCACTACTACTCGTAGCGCCCGATTTGGACGCTGGAGCGATCTTCGCAGGGTGTGCGGCTGACACGGTCGGTGGCGATCTCTGTGATCTGAGTCACAGCTGGATTGACCAACGCGCCGGGCTGCCGGAGCGTCGTTACTGGCGTGAGCATGGAGAAAGCGAGCATGAGCATCTTGACCGGACGGGCGCGACCGGCCCGGCGCTGGTTGCTCGCTGTGATGTTGGCGGGGGTCCTGGGGGCGGCGGCCTGCTCCGGCGACGGCGGGGGATCCGCGGACGGGCCACCGGCGGTCGGCGGCAACGCACAGAAGGCCCCGGGCGAAGCCAAACCGGCCGCGGCGATCGCCGTCAACCCGGCCGCGGGCGCGGCCGACGTGAGTCCCACCCAGCCGGTCACGGTCACCGTCGCCAACGGCACGATCGCCGCGATCGCCCTGACCAACCCGGACGGCAAGCAGGTCACCGGCCAGCTCACCGCGGACAAGAAGTCGTGGACCGTCACCGAGCCGCTCGGCTATGACAAGACCTACACCTGGTCCGGCACCGCGGACGGCGAGGACGGCAACCCCGCCGCCATCACCGGCTCGTTCACCACGGTCAAGCCGAAGCGCACACCGCGCGCGAAGATCAACACCGGGGACGGGCAGACCTACGGCGTCGCGATGCCGATCGCGATCACCTTCGACGCGGACGTGACCGACAAGGTGTCCGCGCAGCAGGCCCTCACGGTCACCACCTCGGTGCCCACCGAGGGCGCCTGGGCCTGGCTGGACAAGCGGACGGTGCACTGGCGGCCCAAGACGTACTGGCAGCCGGGCACCCAGGTCACGGTCAACGCCAAGCTGTACGGCGTGCCGCTTGGCAACGGCTCCTACGGCCGGGCCGACGTCACCTCCCAGTTCGCCATCGGCCGCGCGCAGGTGGTCAAGGCCAACACCCAGACCCACCGGTACGTCATCTACCGGGACGGGGCCGTGGTGGCCGACTACCCGGCGAGCTACGGCCTGGACTCCGACCCCGGCCGGGTCACCAAGAGCGGCGTGCACGTGGTGATGGGCAAGAGCCCCACCTACTTCATGACCAACCCGCGGTACGACTACGAGAACTTCGAGGTCAAGTGGGCGGTCCGGCTGTCCAACAACGGCGAGTTCACGCACGCGGCGCCGTGGTCGGTCCGGGACCAGGGCAGGCGCAACGTCTCGCACGGCTGCGCGAACCTCGCGCCGGCCGCAGCCAAGGCCTACTACGACAGCGCGATGATCGGCGACCCGGTCGAGATCACCGGCAGCACCCAGCAGCTCTCCGCCAAGGACGGCGACTACCACGACTGGGCAATCAGTTGGGAAGCGTGGTTGGCGAAGTCCGCGACCTCCTAGGGTGAGCGGGTGCGCCCCAGAACCGTCAGCCGCCGGATCCCCACGGCGCTGTCCCGGGTGCTCGGCGCGCCGCCGGAGGAGGCCCCCAACGGGGTGGCCGACGACGAGCCGATCGCGGTCGGGTACCTGGTGGTCCGGGCGTCCGGGGCGAGCGCGGCCCGGTCGGCCATCGGCGGCGGGCGCCGGGACCGGGAGCCGGCGCAGATCCAGCTGGTGATGCGCGCCGGGCTGCCCGGACACCTGCCGCCCGGCGGGGCCGGGGTGAGCTACCCGGAATGCTCGCTGCGCGCGGTGCCGGGCGAGCGGCAGGGCACCGTGCTGCTGACCGTGGCCACCCACCGGCTCTCGATCAGCTTCACCGAGCTGCGCCCGCTGATGTTCCAGCCGGTGCGCCTGGACCGCCCGGTGCAGAGCCTGTTCGCCGCGTCCGCCGTGCACCTGCTTGTGGTCGCCGGCGGGCTCGACCCGCACGGCGTCAAGCCGTACCTGACCGGCCTGGCCGAACTGGTGCTGCGCAGTGCGCTGCGGGCCGAGTTGGACCGGGCCGACGCGATCGCCACCCGGCGGCGGGCCGCGGTCGACTACATCAAGGCCCACCTGTCCGAACCGGCGCTGTCCGCCGAGCGGATCGCCGACGCGCTGTTCATCTCCCGCCGGCGGCTGTACCAGCTGTTCGACGACGGCGATGGGGTGTCCGGCCGGATCCGCGCGCTGCGCATCGAGCGGGCCAAGGAACTGCTGTCCGATCCGGCGCACGCGGCCAAGGGCGTCGGGGAGATCTCCCGCGTCTGCGGGTTCGCCAACGCTGCGCACTTCTCCCGCACGTTCCGCAAGCTCACCGGCCAAACCCCAAGGGAATACCGGCTGTTCCGCCACTCCGGAGTTTAACTGCTGTTGTTGCGTTCCAGCGGAAGGTGCGGTCTGCGGGGTGATTGTGGCTGGGTGTCGTCACGGTGCCCCTGAGGTTGCGTTGGCGGGTCCAAGACACGCGGTGATCAAACGACTGGCTCTAGTTTCGGAAGTCTACTGTGGACAGTAGGTTGCCGAGGAGGGCGGCGAGGTCGAGCCAGCCGCGGCCGGTGAGGGAGTGCAGGGTGAACACCGCCACGCTCCGGCCGCCAGGGTCGATGACCACGGCCTGGAGCTGGCAGCCGGTCGGCGGGCCGGTGCGCAGCGGGTCGGTGACCAGGATCCGCTCGGCGATCACCACCGGGTAGCCGCGCTCGGTGCGCGCCTCGGTCACCTCACGGATGTCCGTGCCGCCGTCCTCGAGGTAGTGCCGCAGCTCGTCGGCGGCGTCCGGGCCGAGCGGGGCGTCGGCGGCGACCACCATGCCGACCAGCACGGCCGGGTCGGCGTCCGGATGCTCAACCACGGCGACCAGCCCGGCGCCGTTCTCGTGGGCCAGCTCGGCGGCGTCCCGGGCGGCCAGCGCCACCCCCGGGTCGTGCGCCGCCTCGCCGCCACGCGCGTCGATGATCAGCCGGGCCAGCTCGCGCTCGGTGTGCTCGACCGACTGGGTGGAAACCGGCGTGATGCCCTTGACCGCGGCGAGCTTCACCGCTGCTCGCCCGCGGTGACGGCGGCGGCCAGCGCCGCGGCGGCCCCGGACGGCACGCGGCCGGCCGGCCGGCCGCCCGGCAGCAGCAGCCCGGCGAGTGTCTCGGAGGTGCGCGATGCCCGGCCCAACACGCCGGCCACCGTGCCGGCGAACGATTCGCGAGCCGGCCGGGCCGGTTCGTCCGCACCGCCGGCCAGCTCGTCGGCGAACGCGTCGGCCGCCCGCCGGTGCTCGCGCTCCAGCCGGTGCGCCCGGTCCAGCACCTCGGCCAGCGCCGCCTCCAGCTCGGCGACCAGGGTGGACATCGCGGCCAGGTCGGCCTGCGCGGCCGCGGCGGCGGCCGGCGTCGCGGCCAGGTCCGCGGCGTTGCGCCGGTCGGCCAGTTGGTCACCGGCCAGCTCGATCCGCCGGCGCAGCCGCACCGCGTCGACGTCGAGCTGCTCGGCCCGGCGCCGATTGGCCATCAGCACGTCGGCCCAGCGGTCGAGCACGTCCGCGGCCCGGCGCAGCGCCCGGATCCGGTCGTCGAACCCGGCCGGGGTGTCCCGCAGCCGGGTCCGGAACGCCTCGGCCGCGTCGCCGTGCCAGTCCGCGGCCGCCTCCTCGGCCCGGCGCAGGGCCGGCCCGATCCCGGACAGCGCCTCGGCCGCATCCCGGAACTGGGCCACGGCGGCACTCACCGCACCCAGGTCGCCGGGTGCCGGATCGAAGCCGATGCCGCGGTAGCCGGCGTCCATCAGTCCGGCCCGCCGGCGCGGCGGTTCAGCGCGTCGGCCGCGGCCCGGTCCTGCTCGGCGTACGCGGCGGCGGCCGAGCGCACCAGCCCGGCGTTGTCGGTGATCGCGGCCAGCACCCGGTCCAGGTCCTGCCGGGTGTGCTCGGTGAGCGCGGCGGCGGCCGGGCCGAGCCGGCCGGGGCCGAGCACCGCGCACAGGCCGCCGTCCAGGCCGTCCAGCGCCGCCGCCACCGCATCGACGGTGCCGGTCAGCACCCGGCCGGCGGCGTGGATCGCGTCGAGGTCGGCCCGGTAGCCGGCCACCGGGTCAGGCCCCGAACACCGGCGGGTAGGCCGGCGGCAGGTCGTCGAACAGGTCCAGCCCCTTGTCGTACTTGTTCGTGTGCTCGCCGTCCTCCTCGCGCCCGGCACCGGCCCCGGCCAACGGCGGATACATCCCGCCGGCCGTGCCCGCCGGCCCGCCCGCGCCGCGGCCCCCGCCGATGGCGGCCATCCCCGGAACGCCACCGGCCGGTCCCCCGGCCCGGGCGGCCAGCGGGCCGGCGCCGCCCGCGGCGCCACCGCCGCCGGCGAAGCCACCGCCGCCGCCCCGGATCGAGTCTCCGCCGGACCCGGAGCCCGGCAGGCCGACCCCGTAGCCGGTGCCCGGGTTGGGGCCGCCGGAGTTGGGATTGCCGGTGGCCGGCAGGTGCGCCGGGTCGGCGAAACCGGCCGCCGTGGTGCTGTCGTCGGCGCCGCCGGTCTGCGCCCCGGCTGCCGGGCCGGCCCCGGCGCCGCCGGCTCCCGCACCGCCGGCGGCGCCGCCACCCGCAGGCCCGGGCGGCGACACCCCGGGCGAGCCGCCCGGGCTCGCGCCGGGCTGCTGGTCGGGCAGCACGGGCGCCGGTGCGTCGAAGTCCGGCAGGTCGTCGTGCACGTTCGCGCTCTGGTTCTCGTAGGCGCGCATCACCGCGACCGCCTCGGCCTTGCGCTCCCGGGCCTCCTCGAACGGGACGATCTGGTCGCTGAGCAACTGCCGCAGCAGGACCGCCTCGCTCGGCCCGCCGGTGCCGACGACCGTGTAGCCGTCCTCGAACCGGTGCTCGGCGGTGCTGAACCCCGGCTCGGGCATGTTCCGCTGGGCGTAGACCACGGCCTCGGTGTAGTTGGCCAGCCCGGCGGCGATCCGGGTCGCGGTGTGGCTGGCGTCGCCGGCCCACTGGGTGAGCCGGGTGTTCGCGGCCGCGGAGGCCACCGCGGCGGACCCGCGCCAGGTTCCGAGCAGCTCCTTGACGATCCGCTCCACCTGACCGGTGGTGCCCTCGATCCGCTGCGCCAGGTCCCGCCAGTCGTCGGCCCGGGCCGCCATCGCCCTCGGCTCCGCGGTCATGATCATGTCGTAGAGCTGGTAGTGCTGGTAGACGTCCCAGTTCACGTTGCGCTGCAGGGCCCGGCGGCGGTTGCGCCGCTTGATCTCCCGGCGCCGCTCCTGGCGCTCAAGCTGCTTCTCGGTCGGCCGGTTGACCTCAGTGTGGGTCAGGTCCCGGCCGCGGTCGCGGTCGCCCTCAGGCCCGCGTTCCATTGCCCACCCCCTGCTCCAGTCGGGCGGTCTGCTCGCCGAGCAGGGCGACCGCCTCCGAGTCCACCGCCGCGTAGCTGCGCAGGGTGTCCATGATCGCCTGCCGGACCTTGAGCAGCTCCAGCAGATAGTGCCGCAGCGTGGCCTGCACCCCGGCCTCGGCGTCGGCGCGCTCGAAGAACGCCGTGCGCATCGGGCCGGTGATCGGGCTGCTCCCGTCGCGCAGCGGGCCGGCCAGCCGGGTCGCGTCGGTCATCTGGGCGACCAGGTCATCGTGCAGCGTGGCCAGCTTGGCCTCCGTTGCGCGCAGCATGTCCAGGTCGACCTCGACGCCGTTCATGCCGGTCGCGCCGAGCGCGTGCACCGGGCGGTCGCCGACGCTGTCATCCGGCCGCACGTGCTGCGGCCGCCTGCGCGGATGTTGGTCGAGCAGGTGCCGGGCCTCGCTCGCGTTGTCTATTCGATCCCGTGTCACGGGTGCACACCTCCGAATGATGACGCGTGAATCATGCCCCGTTCGGGGTGGCACAGACCACCCGAGGGTGCACAGGCAGTCACACATGACGCTCAACTGGGCAACAGCCGTAGCACCAATCGGGCGAGCCGTTCGGCAACCGCCGAACACCGGTCGAGCACCGGCGTCACCAGGTCCACGATCGACGCCGTCGCCTCGCCGTTCTGCTCCTGCGCTCCGGTCATGACCTCAAGGGTGCGCCGCCGCCGCGCCGCTGCCCATCGCCGCTGCTCAGGTGAACAGCCCCCGCTGCACGGGCCGGCAACGCGGCGGTCAGCACCGATCTAGGGTGGAACGTGTGAACGCAGCACCTCAGCAGTGGCCGCCGGTGGAGGCCGAGCCGCCCGAGCGACATCCGGACGCGCCCGAGCCCGGAACCGAGCTCGGCACGCACTACGCGCGCTGCTTCGGCTGCGGGGACGAGCAGGAGCACGGGCTGCACCTGAAGTCGACGGCCGGCGAGGGGCAGACCGTGCTGGCCCGGTTCGTGGTGACCGAGGCCCACCAGGGCGCGCCCGGCCTGGCCCACGGCGGCCTGCTGGCCTGCGCGTTCGACGAGGCGATCGGCGCCGCGGTCGGCCACCTGCTGCGCCGGCCGGCGGTGACCGGGCGGCTGGAGACCGACTTCGTGCGGCCGGTCCCGGTCGGCTCGACGCTGCACATCACCAGCCGGCTGTCCGGCATCCACGGCCGCAAGGTCTACACCAGCGCCAACGGGCGGCTGGACGCCCCGGACGGGCCGATCGCGGTCCGGGCACGGGCGCTGTTCGTCATCGTCGAGTTCCAGCACTTCATCTCGCACGGCCGGCCGGCCGACCTGGCCGCGGTGGCCGCCGACCCCAGCCTGATCCGCGCCCGTCGCTACGACATCAACCCGTAGGAGCGCGGATGTTCTTCGGCCTGCTGGTCCTCACCCTGGTCCTGCTGTTCCACCTCTACATCTGGAAGCGCGTGGTCCGGGACACCACCCGGCCGGGCCGGGCCCGGCGGATCGGGACCGCCGTGGTCGCCGGCTTATGCCTGCTGGTGATCGGCACCGTGCTCGGGTCGCGCTACGCCGGCCCGGCGGCGGCCAGGTGGTTCGCCTGGCCGGGCTTCGTCTGGTTCGGGCTGATGGCCTACCTGGTGGTGGTGCTGGCCGTGCTGGAGTTGCCCCGGCTGGCGCTGCGCGGCTGGGTGCGGCGCGAGCCGCTGCGGGCCACGGCGTCCACCGACACCGCGACCGAAGCCGCGGAACCGGCCGACCCGGCGCCGGCCGCCAGCAGCCGGCGGCTGTTCCTGGCCAGGGTCTCCGCGGTGGTGGCCGGGGCGGCCTCGGCCGGCCTGGTCGGCACCGGAATGGTCGCCGCGCTCGGGCCGCCCGAGCTGACCCGGGTACGGGTGCCGCTGCGCCGGCTGAACCCCGGCCTGGCCGGCTACCGGATCGCCGTGGTGTCCGACATCCACCTCGGCGCGCTGCGCGGCCGCGGGCACACCGAGCGAATCGTGCGGATGATCAACGAGGCGGACCCCGACCTGATCGCCGTGGTCGGTGATGTGGTGGACGGGACGGTCGCCGAGCTGGGCGCCGCCGCCGCGCCGCTGCGCGACCTGTCCGCCAGGGACGGCGCGTTCTTGGTCACCGGAAACCATGAGTACTACTCCGGATACCAGCCATGGCTGACCGAGCTGGAGCGGCTCGGCCTGCACCCGCTGCGCAACGAGCGCACCACGATCTCCCGTGGCGGCGCGGAGTTCGACCTTGCCGGCGTGAACGACGTCAACGGACGGTCGTTCGGCGACGGTCCGGACTTCGACGCGGCACTGTCCGGGCGGGACACCGGGCACCCGGTGGTGCTGCTCGCCCACCAGCCGGTCCAGGTGGCCGGCGCGGCCGAGCGGGACGTGGACCTGCAGCTGTCCGGGCACACCCACGGCGGGCAGCTTTACCCGTTCCACCACGTGGTCCGGCTGGCCCAGCCGGCCGTCGCCGGTCTGTCCAAAGTGGACGACACCTGGCTGTACGTGACCCGTGGCGCGGGGTTCTGGGGACCGCCGGTGCGGGTCGGCGCACCACCCGAGATCACCATGGTGGAGCTGGACGTGCTCAGGTGAGCGTGCGCGGCCGGATGGTGTTCGCCTTGTCCACCAACGCATGCCGCTGCTCCGGCGTGGTGGCCAGCCGGGCCAGTGCGCGGTAGCAGCGCTCCAGCCCGAACCGCAGCTCCCGCTCGGACAGCGCGCAGCCGAGCACCTGCCGGCCGTCCGGGCCCGGCCCCACCGCCCCGGGCCGGCCGGCCAGCACCCACCCGTAGGCGGCCTCGAGCACCTCGGCGGAGAGCTGGGTACGCCGCTCGACGTCCAGCGCCAGGCGCTCCAGCCGGCCGGCGGCGTCGTGCAGATCGCGCTCGCCGACCCGGCTCGCCCCGGTGTCCCTGGTTTTGATCTTGATGGCGGCCACCTGGGCGGCCACGTAGTGGCTCGAGGTGTCCGGCACCGACTCCAGCACCTCGATCGCCCCGCCCCGGGCGGCCTGCGCCAGGTACACCCGGGCCAGGCCGAACGCCGCGCTGACGTAGCTGCGGTCGGTGCGCCAGACCAGCTCGTAGAACCGGGCCGCCGGGAAGTACTCCCCGGCGTACTCGGCGCTCACCGCCAGCGCCAGCTTGGGCGCGATCTCGCCGGGCACCGCGTCGTAGACCCGCTCGAACGCCGCCTGCGCGTCCTTGGGGCTGCGCGCGGCCAGCGCGATCAGCCCGCGGTACCAGTACGGCCGCCAGTCCGCCGGGTCGGTCAGCCGCGCCCGCGCCGCCTCGAGTGCGTTCGCCGCGGCCCGCAGGTCGCCCAGCTCCAGGTAGGTCTTGACCAGGCGCAGCCGCACCTCGATCGAGTCCTGCGGGGCCGCCGCCAGCCGCTCGATCTGCTCGGCCGGCTCGACCGCGGTGAGGCTGGCCAGCAGGCCGGCCGCCGGGTCGTCGGTGTCCACCAGCGGCAGCGGCAGCACGCCGGCCACCTCGAGCGGGTTCGGGATCGGCAGCGACTGGCCGTTCTCGCCCACCACGAGGCCGGCGCCGAAGGTCCTGGTCTCCAGCGCGAACACGGTGGAGATGCCCGGGCGGGGCCGGCCGGTGCCCAGCGCCATCACCTCGCGCAGCACCCCGGTGAGCTGGTCGGCCATCTCCTCGGCGGAGCCGAACCGCAGCGCCGGATCGGTGTGCGTGGCCCGCTTGAGCACCCGGTAGTAGGAGCCGAACAGGGCGAACAGCGGCTCGCCGTCCGGCCCGGGCAGGGTGTGCTTGTGCCGGGTGGTGTAGCCGGAGAACTCGATGGACAGCACCGCGAGCGTGCGGCCGACGGTGTAGATGTCCGAGGCCACCGACGCGCCCTCGGTGGCCAGCTCCGGGGCGCTGTAGCCGAGGGTGAAGAACAGCGGGCTGTCGTAGTCGTCGCCCCGGCGCACCGCGCCGAGGTCGATCAGCTTGAGCTGCTCGCCGGACTGGATCACGTTGTCCGGCTTGAGATCGCAGTACAGCATCCCGACGCTGTGCAGGTAGCCGATGGCCGGCAGGATCTCCAGCCCGTAGGCGATCACCTGGCCGATCGGCAGCGGCTCGGCCTGCCCGGACGCCCGGTGGTGCTCGAGGGCGAGCTGGCGCAGCGACTGGCCGCCGACGTACTCCATCACGATGTAGCCGACCGAGGTTCCGGTCTTCGGGTCCGGGTGCTGCACGAAGTTGTAGATCCGCACCACGTTCGGGTGCTCGACCTCGGCCAGAAACCGCCGCTCGGCCACCGCGGACGCCATCGACGTGGCGTCCCCGGTGTCGATCATGCCCTTGAGCACCACCCAGCGGTCGCTGACGTTGTGGTCCTTGGCCAGGTAGATCCAGCCGAGCCCGCCGTAGGCGATGCTGCCGAGCACCTCGTACTGCCCGCCGACCAGGTCGCCGCGGTGCAGCCGGGGGCGGAAGTTGAACGGCGTGCCGCACTTCGGGCACTCGCCCTCCGCGACGCCTTCCACCCCGTCCCTGGTTCGGCCGACCTCACCGCCGCAGTTGTTGCAGAACCGCTTGTTCTCGGCGACCACCGGGTCGTCGAGCACGGCCGATGCCGGGTCCTTGACCGGCACCACCGGCACGTCGACCAGCCCGGCGCCCAGCCGGCCCCGGCCGGTGCGGGACTGGGTGCGCCGCGCGGTGCCGGGGAACGTGCCGGGACCGGTGCCCGGCCCGGTCTGCGGCCCGGAGCCGGGCTGGGTGGACGCCTGCTCGTCGACCGGCTTCGGCTTGGGCGGCTCGATGGACAGCGTGGGCGGGGTCTCGCCGAGCACGCTGGTCGGCTGCGGCTCGTCCTCGTCGATCGCCGGGCGTTCGCCGGCCGGCACCGGGGCCACGGCGGGCACCGGAACCTGCCCGCCCTGCGGTGTCCACTGTGGACCGTTCGGTGCCGGCCACGGCGGCGGGGCCTGCGGTCGCGGCGGCTGCGGCAGCGGTGGTTGCTGTGGCCGGTGCTGCGCAACGGCCCGGCCGTCCGGTGGGCCGGCGAAGCTGGCCTCGTCCGAACCGGTCAGCACGTCCGGCGGGCGGAACCAGCCGGTGCCCTGCTCGCCGTTGGCCGGCCGCTGGCCGAGCTGTTCGGCGGCCACCGCGGCCTGCCGGCGCAGCCGGTCGGCCCGGACCATCGGATCGGGCTGCCGGGCAACCGCGATGCCGCACGCCCGGCAGTTCCCGTCGACGACCTCGCCCTCACACCCCGGTCGCGGGCACCTGGTCATCCGGCTCACCTGTACTCCGGGACCGGAGGTGTCGCCGCACCGAGCGTCCACCGGTTGCGGCTGAACGTCCAGGCGCCGTCCCGGATGGACTTCTCCAGCACGCCGTTGACGAACCGGACCATGTCCTCGTTCTGCTTCGGGATGCCGATCCCGTAGGGCTCACTGGACAGCGGGGCGCCGACGATCACCGTGTTCGGGTCCTGCCGGACCATGCCGGCCAGGATCGTGTCGTCGGTCGACACCCCCTCGACCTGGTTCTGCTGCAACATCACCAGGCAGTCCGACCAGGTGTCCGTGGTCACCGGCACGGCCTTCTTGTCCGAGATCCGGGCGATCGAGGTGGAGCCCCGGGCGGCGCAGACCTTCTTGCCGGCCAACTGTTCCAGTGAGCTGATCTCGGCGGCCCTGGCCTTGTTGATCAGCAGCCGCTGCCCGGCCTCGTAGTAGATCGCCGAGAAGTTGATGTCCGCCCAGCGCGCGCAGTTGGCGGTGAACGTGCGCACGACGATGTCCACCTCGCCGTTCTTCAGCGCCGGGATCCGCTCGGCCGAGGAGATCACCTTGTACTGGATCTTCTGGTCGATGGCCTCCGGCGGGCCGCCGAAGATCGCCAGGGCGACCTCGCGAACCCGGTCGATGTCGAACCCGGCCAGCTGGTTCGTGCTCGGGTCGCGGAAGCCGAACAGGAAGGTGTTCTGGTCCACCCCGGCGACCAGCTTGCCGTTGGCCGCGATGCGCGCCATCGTGCTGCCGCCCGGCATGGCGCCGGCCGGCGGCAGCGGGCCGGGGCGCAGGCTCTGCCGCGCGTTGCAGTCCGGAACCGGCGCGGCCGACGTGGACGGCGGGGCCGGGTTCTCCTCGACGCCCACCGGGCGGGGCCGCTCGGCCGCGCTCACCGGCGCCGGGTCGACCGCGCTGGCGCTGGCACCGCAGCCGGCCAGCAACACCGTCGCGGCGGCCACCGCGACCACCCATCCGTGCCGCCGGTTCATCGGTACTCCCGCAGTCGCGCCGCGATGCCCACGGTGATCCCGGCCGCCGCGATCAGCGTCAGCACCACGATTCCGGGCGCCAGGCCGGCGAGTGCCCGCCGGGCGCCATCGGTCTGGTCCACGAACTCCTGCCGGCCAAGCCGAAGCGCCTCGAGCAGGTTGCCGTCCAGCTCGGCGAAGGCGGTCGCGGCGCTGTCCGGCTCGGCGCCGGTGGCGATCTTCACCGCCGCCTCGTACTGGCCGGCGTCGTCCTGCTCGCGGATCCGGTCGTGCGCCTTGAGATAGGCGTCGGTGTTGTCGATCGCCGCCTGGATCTCCGCGGCCATCGGCCCGCTCGTGCTCAGGTTCTTGGCCTGCCGCAGCAGGCTGTTCGGGCCGCTGACCTGCTCGCGCAGCTTCTTGAAGTCCTCTTCGTGCTCGGGGCCGTCGCCCCTGGCCACCAGGGTGAGCGTCTCGTCCGCGCGCAGCTTCAGCGTGACGATCCGGGCCCGCACCAGGGTCTCCACCTGCTCCGAGCCGTTGCGCTGGCCGTCGGCCACCCCGGCGGACTCGACCAGCAGCGCCACGGTGCTCCAGGCCAGACCGAGCACCACGGCGACCGTGGCGACCAGCAGTCCGATGTTGATCAGACGGTTGGTCTTGCGGGTCAGGTACATCTGGGTGCCGATCAGCGCGGCGAGCAGCACCACGACCAGCGCGGTCAGCACCCACGGGAACGAGCGGGCGTCGGCCTGCTCGCTGCCCAGCCGCTGGAAGTCGATCAGGTACAGGTCCTGCGCGGCCGGCAGGATCGTCATGCGCATCAGGCCGGACGCCTCGCGCAGGTAGGCCGCACCGGCCGGGAAGCCCTGCCGGTTGTTCGTGCGGGCGGTCTCGACCAGCGCGGTGTAGACCGGCAGCTGCTGGTTGAGCACCCGCACCTGGGCCTCGGCCTCGGGATCCCCGCCCACGTCCGAGGACGCCTTCGACAGCGCCGCGCCGGCCTGCGCGATGTCGATCTCGTAGCGCTGGCGGAGCGCGTCCGGCTCGACCCCGCCGGACAGGAACGCGCTGGCCGCGGTGGCGTCGGCGTCGGACAGCGAGCGGTACAGCTGCTGCGCGGCGGCGGCAAGCGGCTCCCGGTGCTCGATCAGGTTGTCGATGGTGGTCTGCTTGTTCTGCAGGGTGATCGCGCCGACCAGGCCGGTCAGCACGGCGAGCAGCACCAGGCCCACCGCGATCACGGACAGCCGGCCCGGAGTGGTCCCAGCCGATCGGGTGACCTGGCGCACGGCACTCACCGGGCCGAGCACTCTGCGTGTACCCGGCGCGGGCGGCGTCGGCCGCGGCGCCACGGTGGTCACGGCACCCTCCATGGCATCGGATTCAACCTGGCGACGGAGCCCACTGCCCCCGCTTTCCCCCGACGGTTACCGGCCTGTGACTGCGCACTGCGTACCGGACGAACCTAGTGCAGTCGGACCAACGCTGGCCACTAACGGCCGGACTTGATCCACGAGGTCACGTCACGCTGTGTCACAGACACGGTCGGTCACCGCATTCCGGATTTACACACCTCGAACATCGTCCAGCCGGGTTCCGCACTTTGCCCGGTCACTGTGGTCCTCGCCACGAAGGCACCGAACGTTAGGGAGGAACTTATGCGCATCACCCGCGTCGCCGTCACCGGCGCCACCCTGGCCGCGCTCACCCTGGCCGGGACCACGACCGCCCTTGCCGAGCAGCCGTCGAGCACCCCACCGTCCGGCTCGGTGACGATCACCTTGAGTGCGGAGCAGGTCGCGTTCCTGTGCGAGAAACGGCTGCCCCGGGTGGAGACCAGGGCGGGCCGGCTGATCGAGCGGATCAACGGCGGGCCGGACGTGAAGGGGTCCACCGAATGGCTCAAGGCCAGGGCGGCGAAGGAGCGTGAAGCCGGCCGGGAGACCAGCGCGCAACTGCTCGAGGAGCGGGCCGAGCGCCGGGCCGGACGGGTGGACCAGCTCAACAAGATCAAGGGCTGGGCGGCCGAGTTCCGCACGCAGCACTGCGGTGCGAAGTGAGCCGGGCCCGCGCCGCCGCGCTGCTGCTCACCCCGCTGGTGCTGCTCGGCGCCGCGGCCTGCCGGGACGACCCAGGCGCCGGGCCGCCGCCGCTGACCAACGGGCCCGGTGCGTCGGTGGAACAGCAGCTCGACGACATTGAGTCCACTCTGGACGGGATCGAGTCGGAGCTGAACGAGGGCTAGGGCACTAGGGTCCACCGGATGGAGACCAAGGGCCTGGTGCTGGTGGTCGAGGACGACCCGGCCATCGCCGACCTGGTGTGCCGGTACCTGCGGCGGGAGGGTTTCGGTGCGGCGGTGGAGACCGACGGGCGCGCGGCGCTGGCCGCCGTCCGCCGGCTCCGGCCGGTCGCCGTCGTGCTCGACGTGGGCCTGCCGGTGCTGGACGGCATCGAGGTGTGCCGGACCCTGCGCACCGGCGGCGACTGGACCCCGGTGCTGTTCGTCACCGCCCGGGACGACGAGGTGGACCGGGTGCTCGGGCTGGAGCTGGGCGCGGACGACTACGTGACCAAGCCGTTCAGCCCGCGTGAGCTGGTGGCCCGGATCCGCACCGTGCTGCGCCGGTCCGGCGGCGACCCGGGCGCAGGCGGGCAGCTCGCGGTCGGCCGGACCCGGATCGACCTCGGTCAGCGTCGCGTGTGGACGGACGACGCCGAGGTTTCGCTCACCTCGACCGAGTTCGAGCTGCTCGCCCACCTGATGCGCCGGCCAGGGCAGGTGTTCGAGCGGGCCCAACTGCTCAGCGCCGTGTGGGGCTACTCGGCGGCCGCCGGAACCCGCACCGTGGACGTGCACATCGCCCAGCTGCGGGCAAAACTCGGTCCAGGCAGTCCGATCAGGACGGTTCGGGGAGTCGGGTACTCGGCAGATCCGGCCGGCGCACCGTGCTGAGCGAGCGGCGGGCCGGCCTGGCCGTCCGGGTGACCGCGATCTGCCTGGTGGTCGCCGGCGTGATGGCCTTGGTCGCCGGCCTGATCTCGACCCGGCTGGTGGTCAGCACGGCCAACGCGCTGACCCGCCAGACCATCTCCGACCAGGCCGACGTGATCGCCGGCCAGTCCGGTGTTCCGCTCCGCCGGATGCTGGACATCCTGCAGGGCCAAGGAATCCTGGTGGTACAGCGCCGTTCCGGCGGCGCCCTGGTCGGCAACCCCACGGCCGTGCGCGCCGCCCGCGCGGCCGGCATCGAGCGGGTCGACCCGGACAACCCGGTGCACGCCACCGTCGAGATCGACGGCGACGCGCTGCTCGTCGAGGCCCGCGCCGGCGAGGGCAACACGGCGTTCGCCCTGGTCCGCACGGTCGCCGTCGCCAAGGGCGCCGGCCGCGCCCTGATCGGCAACATCATCTTCGCCCTCGGCGTCGGTCTGCTGGTCGCCACCGCCGCCGGCATCTTCCTGGCCCGCCGCCTGTCCCGCCCACTGCGCCGCACCGCCGACGTCGCGGCCAGCATGAGCCACGGCCGCCGCGACCTCCGCGCCCCGGTCGAAGGCCCCGCCGAGGTCGCCCTCGTCTCCACGTCCGTCAACGAACTCGCCGACGCCCTGCACCGCAGCGAATCCCGCCAGCGCGACTTCCTGCTGTCGGTCTCCCACGAACTCCGCACTCCGCTCACCGCCGTCAAGGGTTTCGCCGAGTCCCTTGCCGACGGCGTCGTCACCGGCACCGAAGTCCCCGAGGTCGGCCGGATCGTCCTGGCCGAAGCCAACCGCCTCGACCGCCTGGTGTCGGATCTGCTGGACCTCGCCCGCCTCGGCGCCGACGACTTCCGCCTTGACCTGACCCAGGTCGACCTGGCCGCGCTGCTCGCCGAGGCCGCCGACGTCTGGCAGGCCCGGTGCACGGCGGCCGGCGTCCGGTTCACCGTCGAACTCCCCCCGGTTCCCCTGGGCGCCCACACCGACCCCCGCCGGCTCCGCCAGGTGATCGACGGCCTTGCCGAGAACGCCCTGCGGATGACCCCCGCCGGCCGGCCGATCGTGCTGTCCCTTTCGGCGGTTCCGGGTGCCGCCGTGATCGGCGTCCGCGACGGCGGCCCTGGCCTGGCCCCGGAGGAGTACGCCATGGCATTCGACCGCGGTGCCCTGCACTCGCGCTATGCGCATTCCCGCCCGGTGGGCATCGGAATCGGTTTGGCTCTGGTGCACGGCCTGGTGACCCGGATGGGCGGCACGATCCAGGCCGGCCCGGCACCCGAAGGCGGCGCCGCCTTCACGGTGACCATGCCGTCATCGTCGTCACCGCCCGGCGCCCGGTGAAGCCAGACCTTTCGCCATCGTCACGGAGATCTCGTCGTAGCCCGAAACCCGGTACAGGGCCCGAGCGGCGGAGTTGCTGGCGAAGACGTTGAACCAGAGCGTGGTGACCCCGCGGCCGGACAGCTGGGTTTCCGCGAGGCGGAGGGCTTCCCGGGCGTGGCCCCGCCGGCGGGCGTGCTCGTCGATGGAGATGTTGTAGAGCCAGGCGTCTTCGGGCGTGTGCGGACGAATGGGGTGCGGGCCGACCCAGAGGGTCCCGACCCGGACGCCTGCGGCTTCGATGACGAACAGCTCGTGCCGGGGTGCGGGTCGGCCGTCGGGGAAGTACTCCGCGAACTGCGGCGCGGACCGTTGGCGGATGACCTCTTCCGGTTCGCCGGTGTAGGCGACCAGTTCGGCGATGAAGCGATCGAGGCCGGTGGGGATCCAGGCGGACAGCTCTTCGTCGGTCATCGGGCGAAGGCGCACGCTCATGGGGAACGGTAACTCAGGCCGCGCGGCGCCGGCCCGGTTCCGCCGCGAGGCCGAGCCGGGCCACCACCTCCTTGGTCGCCTTTGCCCGGTTGAGCGTGTAGAAGTGCAGGCCCGCAACGCCCTCGGCGAGCAGCCGGGCGCCCAGCTCGGTCACCACGTCGATGCCGGCGGCGCGGAACGCGGGCGGGTCGTCGGCGTAGGGCTCCAGGCGCTCGGCCAGCGCGGCCGGCAGCCGCGCGCCGGACAGTTCGACCGCCTTGGCCACCGACCGGCGGGTGGTGAACGGCATCAGGCCGGGCAGCAGCACCGCGTCGCAGCCCCGGGCCGCCACCCGGTCCCGCAGCCGCAGGAAGTCCTCCGCCTGGAAGAACAGCTGGGCGATGCCGAACTCCGCGCCGGCCCGGAACTTGCGCACCAGGTGGTCGGTATCGGTGTCCAGATCGGGCGAGCGCGGGTGGCCGTAGGGGAACGCGGCCACCCCGACACAGAAGTCGCCGAGCGAGCGCACCAGGGTGACCAGTTCCTCGGCATAGGTCAGGCCGTCCGGGTGCGCGACCCACTCGCCGTTCGGGTCACCGGGCGGATCTCCCCGCACGGCAAGAATGTTGCGCACGCCGACCGCGGCATACCAGCCGATCACATGCCGCAGCTCGGCCACCGGGTGCTGCACCGCGGTCAGGTGGGCCATCGGGACCAGACCGGTCTCGGTGGCCACCCGGCCGGTGGTGCGGATCGTGCGGTCCCGGCTCGACCCGCCGGCGCCATAGGTCACCGACACGAACGCCGGGTCCAGCCGCTCCAGGTCCCTGATCGACGCCCACAGCACCCGCTCGTCCTCGGTGTCCCGTGGCGGGAAGAACTCGACGGAGAACACCGGCCGCCCGGACCGGAGCCGCTCGATCACCGTTGTCATCGCAAGGCCCTACGTGTTGAAGTACGTGGCTTCCGGGTGGTGCAGCACGATCGCGTCGGTGGACTGCTCCGGGTGCAGCTGTGACTCCTCGGACAGCTTCACCCCGATCCGTTCCGGGTCGAGCAGCGTCGCGATCTTCTCCCGGTCGTCCAGGTTCGGACAGGCGCCGTAGCCGAGCGAGAACCGGGCACCCCGGTAGCCGAGCTTGAAGAACTCCTCGACCTCGGCCGGGTCCTCCGCGGAAACCGGTGCGCCGCCTGCGAACCGCAGCTCGGTCCGGATCCGCCGGTGCCAGTACTCGGTCAGCGCCTCGGTGAGCTGCACACCGAGCCCGTGCACCTCCAGGTAGTCGCGGTAGGCGTTGGCGTTGAACAGCTCCTGCGCGTAGTCGGCGATCGGCTGGCCCATCGTGGCGATGGTGAACGCGACCAGGTCCACCTCGCCCGCGGACCGCGGGCGGACGAAGTCGGCAAGGCACAGCCGGCGGCCCTTGGGCTGACGGGGGAAGGTGAACCGGGTGCGCTCGGCCGCGTCCACCGCCGGTTCGGCCAGCACCACCAGGTCGTCTCCCTCGGCCACGCAAGGGAAGTAGCCGTACACCACGGCGGCGTGGGCCAGGACGCCGTCGGTGGTCAGCCGGTCGAGCCAGGCCCGCAGCCGGGGCCGGCCCTCGGTCTCCACCAGCTCGTCGTAGCTCGGCCCGGATCCGTCGCGGGCGCCGCGCAGGCCCCACTGGCCCAGGAACGTGGCCCGCTCGTCGAGCATGGCGGCGTAGGCGTTGCTGTGGATGCCGCGGTGTACCCGGGTACCCCAGAACGGGGGCTTCGGGATCGGCACGTCGGTGCCGACATCGGAGCGGGCGGGCGTCGGCGGGTGCGCTTGCGTTGCGCCGTCGGCGTGGTCGGACCGGCCGGCCGCGGCTTCCTTGCGGGCTTCCGCGATGCGCAGTGAACGTTGCCGGCGGGCGCGACGCTCGTCGGCCTTGGCCTGGAGCTCGGCGTCGACTCCGGGGTTCTCGCCGCGCTTGGCCGCCATGAGGGTGTCCATCAGCCGCAGGCCCTCGAACGCGTCCCGGGCGTAGTGCACCTGGCCGGTGTAGACGTCGGACAGGTCGTTCTCCACGTAGGCGCGGGTCAGCGCGGCGCCGCCGAGCAGCACCGGCCACCGACCGGACACCCCACGGGAGTTCATCTCCTCGAGGTTCTCCTTCATGATCACGGTCGACTTCACCAGCAGCCCGGAC
>NZ_DASUCC010000027.1:0-12180 GCF_035762905.1 Actinophytocola sp. | reverse complement strand
GCTGACCGCTCTCGGGGCGCGGGTCACGATCGCCGCGTGTGACGCCGCGGACCGTTCCGCGCTTGGGCAACTGCTGGCCGGGTTGCCGGTGGGGTTGACCGGAGTCGTGCACGCCGCCGGTGTGCTCGACGACGCCACGGTGGAGGCGTTGACCCCCGAGGCGGTCGCCAGCGTGCTGCGGCCCAAGCTCGACGCCGCGATCAACCTGCACGAGCTGACCAAGGACATGGAGCTGGCCATGTTCGTCATGTTCTCCTCGGCCGCCGGCATTCTCGGTTCCGCCGGACAGGCCAACTACGCCGCGGCCAACGCCGCCCTGGACGCCCTCGCCCAGCACCGCCGGGCCAACGGCCTACCGGCCACCGCGCTGGCCTGGGGCCTGTGGGCGCAGGCCAGCGGCATGACCGGGCACCTCGGCGACACCGACCTGGCCCGGATGAGCCGGACCGGCCTCAAGCCCATGTCCACCACGGACGGTATGGCGCTGTTCGACCTGGCGCTCCAGGTCGACCACGCCTTCCTCGCGCCGGTCGAGCTGGACATTCCGGCCCTGCAGCGTAATGCCCGGGCCGTGCCGCTCTCCCCGGTGCTCAGCGGGCTGGTCCGCACCCGGCGTACCGCCGCGACCGCCGCGCAGGTATCCGTGCTGCGTCAACGACTTGCCGGCCTGCCGGCAGCCGAACAGGACCGGACCCTGCTGGAACTGGTCAACACCAACGTCGCCGCCGTGCTCGGGCACGCCGGCACCGGCGCCGTCACGCCGCACCGCGCCCTGACCGACCTCGGCTTCGACTCGCTCACCGCGGTCGAACTGCGCAACCGGCTCAACACCGCGACCGGACTGCGGCTGCCCGCCACCCTGGTCTTCGACTACCCCACGCCGAACGCGCTCGCCACCCACCTGCGCGCCGAGCTGGTCGGATCCGACGCCGGTGGGCACATCGCGCCGGTCGCCGCGCCCGCGTCGACGGCGGACGAGCCGGTGGCGATCGTGGGCATGGCCTGCCGGTTGCCCGGTGGCGTGACGTCGCCGGAGGACCTGTGGCAGCTCATGGCCGACGGCGGCAGCGGTCTCACCGAGTTCCCCGCGGAGCGCGGCTGGGACGTGGAGAAGCTGTACGACCCGAACCCGGAGGCGTCCGGAAAGTCCTATGTGGACAAGGGCGGGTTCCTGGCCGGCGCCCTCGAGTTCGACGCCGAGCTGTTCGGCATCTCGCCGCGTGAGGCGCTGGCGATGGATCCGCAGCACCGGGTGATGCTGGAGACGACCTGGGAAGCCCTCGAGCGGTCCGGGATCGTTCCGGCCTCGTTGCGCGGCAGCCAGACCGGCGTGTTCACCGGGGTGTCGTACTACGACTACGCCTACGGCCGGCTGGAATGCCCGGAGGAGGTCGAGGGCCTGCTCGCCATCAACAAGTCGGCGAGTGTGCTGTCCGGCCGGGTGTCCTACGTGCTCGGGTTGGAAGGCCCGGCGATCACGGTGGACACCGCCTGCTCCTCCTCGCTGGTGGCCTTGCATCTCGCGGTGCAGGCGGTGCAGCGCGGCGAGTGCTCGCTGGCGCTGGCCGGCGGCGTGACGGTGATGTCCACGCCGCTGGTGTTCCTGGAGTTCTCCCGGCAGCGCGGGATGGCGCCGGACGGCCGGTGCAAGCCGTTCTCGGCGGCCGCCGACGGCACCTCGTGGTCGGAGGGCGCCGGTGTGCTCGTGGTGGAGCGGCTGTCCGACGCACAACGGCTCGGCCACCGGATCCTGGCCGTGGTGCGGGGTTCCGCGGTGAACCAGGACGGTGCGTCCAACGGCCTGACCGCACCGAACGGCCCGGCCCAGCAACGGGTGATCCGAGCGGCCCTCGCCAGCGCCGACCTGTCCCCGCAGGACGTCGACGCGGTGGAGGCGCACGGCACCGGAACCATGCTGGGTGACCCGATCGAGGCCCAGGCGATCCTGGCCACCTACGGCCAGGACCGGCCGGCCGACCGGCCGCTCTGGCTGGGCTCGGTCAAGTCGAACATCGGTCACACCCAGGCCGCCGCCGGGGTGACCGGTGTGATCAAGATGGTGCAGGCGATGGGGCACGGCGTGCTGCCCGCGACGATGAACGTGGACGCGCCGACGCCGAAGGTGGACTGGTCCACCGGCGCCGTCGAACTGATCACCGAGGCCACGCCGTGGCCGGACACCGGCCGACCGCGACGGGCCGGGGTGTCCTCGTTCGGCATCGGCGGCACCAACGCGCACGTGGTCCTGGAACACGTACCGGAGCCGCCTTCCCCGCCGGACCCCGGAACCGGGGACCCGACCCCGGCCACCCCGTTGGTGATCTCGGGCCGATCCGAGCAGGCGCTGGCCGCGCAGGCCGCCCGGCTGCGCGAGTTCATCCTGGACCGCCCGGAGCTTCGCCTGGTGGACATCGGCTTCTCGCTGGCGACCGCGCGGGCCCAACTCGAGCACCGCGCGGTGCTCACCGCGGCCGACCGGGACGGCTTCCTGCACGGTCTGGACGCCCTCGCCGGCGGCGGGTCGGCGGCCGACCTGGTGAGCGGAGTGGTCTGCCCCGGCCGGCTGGCGGTGCTGTTCACCGGTCAGGGATCGCAGCGGGTCGGGATGGGCCGGCAGCTCTACGACCGGTTCCCGGTGTTCCGCGAGGCATTCGACGCCGTGTGCGCGGAGCTGGACCCGCGGATCGACCGGCCGCTGCGCGACCTGGTCTTCGCCGCGGACGGGTCGGACCAGGCCGGCGCACTGGACATGACCGGATACGCCCAGCCCGCGCTGTTCGCGATCGAGGTGGCCCTGTTCCGGCTGCTGGAATCCTGGGGCGTCCAACCGGACTTCGTTGCCGGGCACTCGATCGGTGAGCTGAGCGCGGCGCACGTGGCCGGCGTGTGGTCACTGCCCGACGCGTGTGCGGTGGTGGCGGCGCGCGGCCGGCTGATGCAGGCACTGCCGGCCGGTGGCGCGATGCTCGCGGTGCAGGCGACCGAGGCCGAGGTGGCCGAGACGTTGGCCGGACTGGAAAGCCGGGTGAGCGTGGCCGCGATCAACGGGCCGTCGTCGGTCGTGCTGTCCGGCGACGAGGACGTGGTCGGCGAGCTGGCGGCGACCTGGCAGGACCGGGGCCGCAAGGTGAAGCGGCTGCGGGTGTCGCACGCGTTCCACTCCCCGCGGATGGACGACATGCTCGACGACTTCGCCGCGGTGCTGGAGCGGGTCGAGTACGGGTACCCGACGATTCCCGTGGTGTCCAACCTCACCGGCAAGCTGGCGCAGATCGAGGAGCTCCGGGACCCCGGATACTGGGTGCGGCACGTGCGGGGCACCGTCCGGTTCGCCGACGCGGTCACCCTGCTGCGCGGCGAAGGTGTGGTCACCTTCGCCGAGCTCGGCCCGGACGGGGTGCTCTGCGGCATGGGCGCGGAGAGCCTGCCCGACGGCGATGACGCGGTCTTCGTTCCGGCCCTGCGCAAGGACCGCGACGAGCCGCGGACGGTGACCGCCGCGCTGGCCCGGCTGCACGTGCGCGGCGTGCCGATCGGCTGGGAAGCGGTGTTCGCCGGCACCGGCGCCAGGGCGGTGACCCTGCCGACGTATGCCTTCCAGCGGCAGAGTTACTGGCTGCCCGGCGGTTCCGGCGCGGTCGACGCGAGCGGCCTCGGCCAGCTCGACGCGGACCATCCGCTGCTCGGCGCGGCGGTGGAGCTGCCGGACACCGATGGCTACCTGTTCACCGGACGCCTGGCGCTGCAGTCCCACCCGTGGCTGGCCGACCACGCCGTCAAGGGCAACGTTCTGGTGCCGGGCACCGCGATGGTCGAACTGGCCGTGCGCGCCGGTGATCAGGTCGGCTGCGACCGGGTGGACGAGCTGACCCTGCACGCACCGCTGGTGCTCTCCGAGCGGGGCGGAGTCCGGATCCAGGTCGTGGTCGGCGGTGCGGACGAGGACGGCAACCGGTCGGTGGCACTGTTCTCCCGCGCCGAGTCCGCCGCTGCCGAGGACGCCTGGACCAAGCATGCCAGCGGTGTGCTCACCTTCGCCCGGCCGGCGCCGGCCATGGACCTGGGCGCGTGGCCGCCCGCGGGCGCGGAGCCGGTGCCGGTCGACGGCGTCTACGACGAGATGGCGGCCATCGGACTCGGCTACGGACCGGTGTTCCAGGGCGTGCGGCAGGCGTGGCGCCGGGGTGCGGAGATCTTCACCGAGGTCTCGTTGCCGGAGCAGGCCGAGGCCGACGCCGCCCGGTTCGGCGTGCATCCGGCCCTGCTGGACGCCGCGCTGCACGGAATCCTGCTGTCCGATCTGGACGGTCAGCCGGACCGGCAGGCCCGGCTGCCGTTCGCCTGGTCCGGAGTGTCGTTGTATGCCAGCGGCGCCACCTCGGTGCGGGTGCGGCTGGCGCCGGCCGGGGAGGACGCGGTGACGGTCGCGGTGGCGGACACCACCGGCGCGCCGGTGGTGTCGATCGACTCGCTGGTCACTCGCCCGATCGCCGGCGACCTCGGCGGTGCGGGCGCGCGGGAGGAGCAGCGGTGGCTGTTCGCGGTGGACTGGGTTCCCGCGCCGGAGCCGGCTCCCGCGCCGACCGCGGGCTGGGCGGTGCTCGGCGCCGACGACCTCGGAATCGAGGCGGCGTCCCGGTTCGCGGATCCGGCCGCCCTGATGTCCACTGTAGACGGTGAGAACATCCCCGAAGCGGTGCTGTATGCCGCGCCGGTGGCCGGGGACGCCCCGGGACTGGCCGGGGCGAGCCGGGCCGTCTCGCACGCCGTGCTCTCCGTGGTGCAGGACTGGCTTGCCGCCGAGGCGCTGGAGTCCTGCCCGCTGGTGGTGGTCACCCGGGAGGCCGTGGCCACGGAGATCGACCACGACGTGCCGAACCTGGCCCAGGCGCCGGTGTGGGGGCTGCTGCGTTCGGTGCAGGCCGAGCACCCGGACCGGTTCGTCGTGGTGGACATCGAGCAGGACACCGATCCCGCCGTGCTGACGGCCGCGGTCGGGGTGGCGTTGAGCGGTGAAGGGCAGGTCGCCGTCCGGGGCGGCGAGGTGCTGGTGCCCCGGCTCGGCCGGGTGGGCACGGACGGCGAGCTGGTGCCCCCGGTGGGCGAGCCGGCGTGGCGGCTGGACGGCCGCGCCAAGGGCACCCTGGACCGGATCGAGCTGGTCGCCTGCCCGCAGGTGCTCGAACCGTTGGCGGCCGGCGAGGTCCGGATCCAGGTTCGGGCCGCCGGGTTGAACTTCCGGGATCCGCTGATCGCCCTCGGGGTGATCGAAGGTCCGGAGGTGCAGCGCGGCGAGGGCTCCGGCGTGGTGCTCGAAGTCGGTCCGGGCGTGACCCGCCTGGCCCCCGGTGACCACGTTCTCGGTTTCATCAACGGGTCGTTCGGCTCGGTGGCCGTTGCCGACCACCAGGTGCTGCGGCCGATGCTGCCCGAGTGGACGTTCGAGCAGGCGGCGTCGGTCCCCATCACGTTCCTGACCGCCTGGTACGGCCTGCACGAGCTGGCCGAGGTCGGTCCGGGTGACGTGGTGCTGGTGCACGCGGCCGCCGGTGGCGTGGGGATCGCGGCGGTGCAGTTGGCCAAACATCTGGGTGCCGAGGTGTTCGGCACGGCCAGCCCGGGCAAGTGGGACACGTTGCGGGCCTTGGGGTTGGACGACGATCACATCGCCTCGTCGCGCACCGTGGAGTTCGAGCAGCGGTTCCTGGAAACGACCGGCGGTCGCGGCGTCGACGTCGTGCTGGACAGCCTCAGCGGCGAGTTCGTCGACGCGTCGCTGCGGTTGATGCCGCGCGGCGGCCGGTTCCTGGAGATCGGCAAGACCGACATCCGGGACCCCGAGTGGGTCGCGCAGGCTCATCCCGGAGTGCGCTACCAGGCGTTCGACCTTGACGAGGCGGGCAAGGCGCGGCTCGGCGAGATGCTCGACGAGCTGCTGGTGCTGTTCGGCAGCGGTGCCGTGGTGTTGTCGCCGATCACGAGCTGGCAGATCACCCGGTCGGTCGAAGCGTTCCGGTGCCTGAGCCAGGCCCGGCAGGTCGGCAAGATCGTGCTGACGATTCCGCGTCCGCTTGATCCGGCCGGAGCGGTGTTGGTGACCGGCGGTACCGGCGCGCTGGGTGCGTTGCTGGCCCGGCATCTGGTGACCGAGCACGGGATCCGGCAGCTGGTGTTGACCAGTCGCCGGGGGCCGGCCGCCGACGGCGCCGAGCAGTTGCGCGACGAGCTGACCGCCCTGGGCGCGCAGGTGACCATCGCCGCGTGCGACGCGGCGGACCGGGCGGCGCTGGCGGCCCTGCTGGACGGGTTGCCGGTGCCGTTGACCGGAGTGGTGCATGCCGCGGGCGTGATCGACGACGCGACGGTGGAGTCGCTGACCGCGCGGCATCTGGACGCGGTGTTGGGGCCGAAGGTGGATGCGGCGATCAACCTGCACGAGCTGACCCAGGGCATGGATCTGGCGATGTTCGTGATGTTCTCCTCGGCCGCCGGCATTCTCGGTTCCGCCGGGCAGGCAAACTACGCCGCGGCCAACGCCACCTTGGACGCCCTTGCCCAGCACCGCCGGGCCCGCGGGTTGCCGGCCACCGCGCTGGCCTGGGGGTTGTGGGCGCAGGCCAGCGGCATGACCGGGCACCTCGACGAGGCGGACCTGGCCCGGATGAGCCGGGGCGGCATCCAACCACTGTCCACAGTGGAGGGAATGGCCCTGTTCGACACGGCCACCCGGCTGGACCGGGCGTCGGTGGTGCCGGTGAAGCTGGACGTGGCCGCGCTGCAGGCCCAGGCCCGGTCCTCGGCCGTGCCGGCCATGCTGCACGGGCTGGTGCGCACCCGGCGAACGGCGGCGACCGCGGTGCAGGTTTCCGCGCTGCGCCAGCGACTCGCCGGCATGCCGCCGGCCGACCAGGATCGGACCCTGCTGGAACTGGTCAACACCAGCGTCGCCGCCGTGCTCGGGCACAGCGGCACCGGCGCCATCACGCCGCACCGGGCCCTGACCGACCTCGGCTTCGACTCGCTGACCGCGGTCGAACTGCGCAACCGGCTCAACACCGCGACCGGACTGCGGTTGGCCGCCACCCTGGTCTTCGACTACCCGACGCCCCGGGCCCTCACCGACCACCTGGCGTCGGAGTTGCTCGAGGATCAGGCAACCAGCGTGTCGGTGACCGAGGAGATCGCGCGGCTGGAGTCGATCCTGGCTTCGACCGAGGCGAGCGAGGCCGACCAGGCGGACATCACGGTGCGCCTGCGGCGTCTGCTGGCGAGCTGGGACGACCGGATTCGCGGCGGGCAGGAAGCCACCGACGACGATCTGCGGTCCGCGACCGCGGACGACATCTTCGACCTGCTCGACGACGAGCTCGGGGCGTCCTGATCCGCCGATTTCCCAATGCCGCAAGGGAGTGACAAGCAGTGGCGACCGAAGAGAAGTACCTGGAGTACCTCAAGCGAGCGACCGCCGACCTGCGCGAGGCGCGTCGCCGGCTGCGCGAGTACGAGGAGAAGGACTTCGAGCCCATCGCCATCGTGGGGATGGGGTGCCGGTTGCCGGGCGGCGTGGAGTCGCCGGAGGACCTGTGGCGCCTGGTGGACGGCGGAGTGGACGCCGTCTGTGAGTTCCCGGGTGACCGGGGTTGGGATGTCGAGGGGATTTTCGATCCTGATCCCGACCGGCCGGGAAAGACCTATGTGCGGCATGGTGGCTTCCTCGATGCCGCCGGCGCGTTCGATGCGGCGTTCTTCGGGATCTCGCCGCGTGAGGCGTTGGCGATGGATCCCCAGCAGCGGTTGTTGCTCGAGGTGTCCTGGGAGGCGTTGGAGCACGCCGGGATCGACCCGATGTCGTTGCGGGGCAGCCGAACCGGGGTCTACGCCGGGGTGATCAGCCAGGGCTACGGCATGGAGGGGACGCACGGGGACACCGAGGTCGAAGGGTACCTCGTGACCGGCGTGCAGACCGCCGTCGTGTCCGGCCGGTTGGCCTACGCGCTCGGGCTGGAGGGTCCGACGATGTCGATCGACACGGCCTGCTCGGCGTCGCTGGTCGCCATGCACGTTGCGGTGCAGGCACTGCGCCGGGGCGAGTGCTCGCTGGCGTTGGCCAGCGGGGTGACCGTGATCTCCCGGCTGGTGTCGTTCGTGGAGTTCTCCCGGCAGAAGGTGCTGGCGCCGGATGGCCGGTGCAAGTCGTTCGCGGCGGCGGCCGACGGTGCCGGTTGGGCCGAGGGTGTCGGGGTGTTGGTGTTGGAGCGGTTGTCCGATGCGCGGCGGTTGGGGCATCGGGTGTTGGCCGTGGTGCGGGGTTCGGCGGTGAACCAGGACGGTGCGTCCAACGGGTTGACCGCGCCGAACGGTCCGTCGCAGCAGCGGGTGATCCGGGCGGCGCTTGCCGACGCCGGGTTGTCCGCCGGGGACATCGACGTGGTGGAGGCGCACGGCACCGGCACCCCGCTCGGCGATCCGATCGAGGCGCAGGCGGTGCTGGCCACCTACGGCAAGGACCGGCCGGACGACCGGCCGCTGTGGCTGGGTTCGATCAAGTCCAACATCGGTCACGCGCAGGCGGCGGCCGGGGTGGCCAGTGTGATCAAGATGGTGCAGGCGATGCGGCATCAGGTGTTGCCGCGGACGTTGCATGTGGACGCTCCCACGCCCAAGGTGGACTGGTCCAGTGGCACGGTGCGACTGCTCACCGAGGCCAGGGACTGGGCGCGGTCGGACCGCCCACGCCGGGTCGGGGTGTCCTCGTTCGGCATCAGCGGAACCAACGCCCACCTGATTCTGGAGGAGGCACCGGAGCCGGCCGACGCCGGTGCGCGGCCGTCCGGGTCCGATGCGCCGGCGGTGCTGCCGTTGGTGGTGTCGGCGCGCTCGGCGCGGGCACTGCGGGCGCAGGCGCAGCGGTTGCGGGACTTCGTCGATTCCGGTCCGGAGGTCGGCCTGGCGGACGTGGCTTCGTCGTTGGCGTCGGCGCGGGCGCAGTTGGAGCACCGGGCGGTGGTCACCGGGCGGGATCGCGCGGAGGTGCTTGCCGGGCTGGCGGCCGTGGCAGCGGGTGAGCCGGCCGCCGGTGTCGTCAGTGGGACAGCCGGCTCCGGGGGGAAGGTGGCCTGGGTGTTCCCGGGTCAGGGTGGTCAGTGGTTGGGGATGGCGGCGGGGTTGTTGGAGTCGTCGCCGGTGTTCGCCGAGCGGCTTGCCGAGTGTGTGGGGGAGTTGCAGCGGTGGGTGGATTGGCCGGTGTGGCCGGTGTTGCGTGGTGAGGTGGATGGCCCGTTGGTGGAGCGGGTGGATGTGGTGCAGCCGGTGTTGTGGGCGGTGTTGGTGTCGCTGGCTGAGGTGTGGCGTTCGTATGGGGTGGTTCCGGCGGGGGTGGTGGGTCATTCGCAGGGGGAGATTGCCGCGGCGTGTGTGGCGGGTGGGTTGAGCATCGCCGACGGTGCGCGGGTGGTGGCGTTGCGCAGCAAGGCGATCACGAAGCTGGCTGGCGTTGGGGGGATGGTGTCGGTGTCGCTGCCGGCCGAACAGGTGCCGGAGTTGCTGGCCCGGTGCGGTGATGAACTTGGTGTGGCGGCGGTGAACGGTCCGTCCACCGTGGTGGTGTCCGGCGGCGCGGCGGCGCTGGAGCGACTGCTGGACGAGTGCGCCCGGCGGGGGGTTCGCGCCAAGCGCATCGATGTCGACTATGCCTCGCATTCGGTGCAGGTGGAGGAGATCCGCGAGGAGATCCTGTCCGGGCTGGCGGAGATCGCACCCCGGTCGAGCCAGGTGCCGTTCTACTCCACGGTGACCGGCGAGGTGCTGGACACCACGGAGCTGGATGCCGGGTACTGGTACCGCAACCTGCGGTCCACGGTGCGGTTCGCCGACACGGTGCGGTCCATGTTGGACCAGGGCTACCAGAATCTCATCGAGGTGGGTCCGCATCCGGTGCTGGCCACCAGCATTCAGGACAGCATCGAGCAGGCCGGGGTGGACGCCTCGGTGGTCGGCACGCTGCGCCGCGACGACGGCGGGCTGGACCGGATGATCGCCTCGGTGGGCCAGGCCTGGTGCCACGGCGTGGCCGTGGACTGGCCCGGGATGTTCGCCGGTGCGGGGTGGGTGGAGCTGCCGACCTACGCCTTCCAGCACGAGCCGTACTGGCTGACCGGCGGTGTCGTGGTGGACGCCGATGGGTTGGGACAGCAGGGAGTTCAGCATCCGTTGCTGGGTGCGGCGGTGGACCTGCCGGACACCGGTGGCGTGGTGCTCACCGGCCGCGTCGCCATCGGGACGCAGGCGTGGCTGGCCGATCACGCGGTCAACGGCACGGTGCTGGTGCCGGGCACCGGACTCGTGGAACTGGCGGTGCAGGCCGGCGAGCGGGTCGGCTGCGATCTGCTCGAGGAGCTGACCCTTGCGGCGCCGATGGTGCTGCCCGAGCGCGGTGCCCTGCACGTGCAGGTCGTCGTCGGTGGCGCGCAGGACGACGAGCGGCGGCAGGTGAGCATCTACAGCCGCGACGAGGCCGCTCCGGCCGAGATCGCGTGGACCCGGCACGCCACCGGAACCCTTGCCCCCGCAGCGGAAGCGGCGCCGCCCGAGCCGCTGTCCAGTTGGCCGCCTGCCGATGCCCAGCCGGTCCCGCTCGACGACCTCTACGACGAGTTGGCCGCGACCGGGTTCGGCTACGGCCCGGCTTTCCAGGGACTGCGCCAGGTGTGGCGGCGCGGTCCGGACATCTTCGCCGAGGCCACTCTGCCGGAGTCGGTGGCCGGGGACGCCGGGCGGTTCGCGCTGCACCCGGCGCTGCTCGACGCGGCACTGCACGCCCTGCTCGCGGCCGACCGCACCGACCTGCGGGTGCGGCTGCCGTTCAGCTGGACCGGAGTCTCGGTGCACGCCACCGGCGCCACGTCGGTGCGGGTGCGGCTGACGCCTGCCGGCGAGGACGCGGTGACGGTTGCGGTGGCGGACACCACCGGCGCACCCGTGGCCACGGTCGCCGCGCTGAACACGCGACCGCTGACCCCGCACGCGCTGAGCACGGCCGGCACCGCGGCGGCGCAGTCGCTGTTCACCCTGAACTGGATCCCGGCCGCGGCAGGCGAGTCGGCCGACCCGGGCCGGTTCGTGGTGCTCGGCCCGGACCACCTCGGCCTGGCCGCCGAGTCCTGTCCGGACCTGACCGCCCTGATCGACTCCGGGGTGCTGCCGGACCTCGTCGGGTACCCCCTGCCCACCGAGCAGGGCCAGGATTCGCGCGAGCTGACCGCCCGGGTGCTGGACCTGATCCAGACCTGGCTGGCCACCGAGCAGTTGAGCACCGTGCGACTGGTCCTGATCACCCGGCGGGCCGTCGCGACCCGACCCGACGACGACACCGACCTCGCCCATGCCGCCGTCTGGGGCCTGGTCCGCACCGCGCAGAGCGAACACCCGGAGCGGTTCGCCGTGCTGGACCTCCACACCGACGCGGACACCACCGATGATCCGGCCGCGGTCGTGCTCGCGCTGGGCAGCGAGTCCCAGGTCGCCGTCCGGGCCGGGCAGGTGCTGGTGCCCCGGCTGACCCGGGCCGGATCCGGGGACGTGCTGATCCCGCCACCCGTCGGGCCGTGGCGGCTGGACAGCCGGGACAAGGGCACCTTGGACCGGATCGAGTTGGTCGCCTGCCCGCAGGTGCTCGAACCGTTGGCGGCGGGCGAGGTCCGGATCCAGGTTCGGGCCGCCGGGTTGAACTTCCGGGATCCGTTGATCGCCCTCGGGGTGATCGAAGGTCCGGAGGTGCAGTTGGGTGAGGGCGCCGGCGTCGTGCTGGAGGTAGGGCCGGGAGTGGCCGACCTCGCGCCCGGCGACCACGTCTTCGGTCTCATCGCCGGCTCGTTCGGACCGGTGGCCGTCGCCGATCACCGGGTGCTGCGGCGGATGCCGAGCGGCTGGTCGTTCGAGCACGCCGCGGCGGTGCCGATCACGCATCTGACCGCATACCAGGGGCTGCGGCACCTGGCCGGGGTCGGTCCGGGTGATGTGGTGCTGGTGCACGCGGCCGCGGGTGGGGTGGGGATCGCGGCGGTGCGGTTGGCGAAACATCTGGGTGCGGAGGTGTTCGGTACGGCGAGTCCGGGTAAGTGGGATGCGTTGCGGGCGTTGGGGTTGGACGATGATCACATCGCCTCGTCGCGGACCGTGGAG
>NZ_DASUCC010000026.1:0-12158 GCF_035762905.1 Actinophytocola sp. | reverse complement strand
CTCTTCCGCAAACCGGAAACCGATATCGCTGAATTTGTCATGGCACTACCATCCCGACCCCACCCGCCACACCCCTGACACACCCCTGACACCACCACTGACACCGCGCCCCCCCACGTCACCGCAGGTCAAAGCCATGTGAACACCTGACAACACAAAAGCAGGGCAAAGCGTGGCTTTGCCCTGCTTCGTGTGCGTGCCGTTGTGCTCCCGGCTCAGACAGCCACCCGGTGGATGACGATGTCGTTGCGTCGTGCGCGGGCGTAGACCTTGACGTTGTTGTCGAACGGGCCGAGGTCGTCCTGTGCGGACAGGGAGTTGCGCACCGCCCCCTTGGTGCTCTTGGCCTGCACCTGGGCGGCGGTGCCCGCGCTGATGCCGATCTCGATGCCCCCGGCGGCGTTCAACAGTTCCGCCTGGCCGCGCGTGAGCCGGCCGATCCGAATAGGACAGTTGCCCGCCTTGGCGAAGACACTGCCCTCGGCCCGGTCGATGTCGAGGCTGCCGCTGGAGCTGTTGAGCTCGAGGTCGGATCCGGCGTGGCCGATCCAGATCTTTCCGGTCGAACCCAGGTACCTGACGGCGCCGTCGACCTCGTCGATCCGCACCGTGGCCGACGTGCTTTCGATGTCGACGCTCCCGGCGACGTGTCCGACCGCGACCTCGCCGGCCGCGAGATTCCCCCGCAGCGCGGCGACGTGGTCGAGCCGGACCTGTCCCGAGGCCACGTGCAGCTCGCAGTCGCCGAGTTGGCCGCCGGCGTGCACCTCCGTCCAAGCCGTGGTCAGGACCAGCCCGGATCCGACCGGCAACTCGATCGTGATGGCGACCGAACCGTTCTTGTCGCCCGACTTGTTCGTCTTGACCGACAGTTCGCCTGCGGAGAAATCGACCTTGGTGTGCTCGGCCACCTTCACGTCCGTCTTGTTCGCGCTGTCGATGGGCTCGACCAGCACCACCGTGTCCGACCGCTCGGTCGCGGTGACCCGCACCCTGGCGCCGCCGGTGGTCAACCTGGCCGTGATCGGCCCAGGTGTGGTGAACGTTGGCATGACAAATCTCCCTCTGGGTGTGCGTGATTGGCTCTACTTCGCTGCGTGTGCGATGGCGTCGGTCAGCCGCTTGCGCTCACGGTTGGTGACGTAGCCGCCCGTGGTGTAGTTCTGGACGAACGCCTCGACGAACTCCACCGGGTCGTTGCCGACGATCTCGCGGATCGGCGTTCCGTTCGCCGCGGCCTGTTCGAACAGGTCGGCGAGGTCTTCGAACATCGACCCGACGCTGCCGGCATCGGTCGGCACGAAGTGCATCAGGTACCGCTCGATCGCTTCGGCCGCCGTGGCGTAGTTCGGCGGAAGCTGCTTCACCCGCGCCTTGTACTCCCGCCATTGCCGCTTGGGGCCGATCACCCGGGAGATGAAGCCGCCATTTTCTACCTCGGACATGGTTACTTTCCTCCTTCGCGGAGCTGTTCCAGACGTTCCGTGAGGAAGCTCCACGTCCTCCAGAACTCATCGAGATTTTCCCGACCCGCGGGATTGAGCGAATACACCTTTCGGGGTGGTCCCTTGTCGGACGGGATCTTCTCCACGTCGACCAGGCCGCGCTGCTCGATCCGGACCAGCAGCGCGTAGACGGTGCCCTCGGCGATGTCGGAGAAACCCTGATCCCGCAGCCACGCCGTGATCTCGTAGCCGTACGCGCGCCGGCCGGACAGGATCGCCAGGACGATGCCCTCCAGCGTTCCCTTGAGCATCTCCGTCACCTGCTTGCCCATGGAGCACCTCCTCTCACTACTCGGTGATACTGACTACTAGTACATAGTATCACTGAATACTGAGGCGAGCGCAAGCTCGACATGGCGCCGAATCGGGGTCAGAGGACCGCGCCGTCCCTCGTCCTCCTGCGCAGCGACGGCCTGCTCGACTGGGCGAGGTCCTTCCACATGTCCGACAGGCCGGCGATGGTGCGCGCCGCGAACAACTTGCGGATGGACACCTCCTGCTTCAGCTCCGACCGGATCAGGCCGACCAGCCTGATCGCGCGCAGCGAATTGCCACCGAGGTCGAAGAAGTCCTCGTCGATCCCCACCCGGTCCAGCTCGAGCACCTCGGCGAACGCCCGGGCCAGAACCCGCTCGGTGTCGTTGCGCGGTGCCCGGTACGACCCGTCATCGAGCTCGGGCTTGGGCAGCGACGCCCGGTCCACCCGCCCGTCGACCGTCACCGGCAGGCGGTCCAGCACCACGAACACCGACGGCACCATGACCTCCGGCAACCGCCCCGCGGCGAACCGGCGCAGCTCGTCCCCGGACACGGCCTTGCCGCCGGCCGGGACCACGTAACCGACCAGCCGCTGCCGTCCGGCGTCGTCATTGCCGGCGACCACCACCGACCGGGTCAGCGCGGGGTGCTCGGACAGCGCCGCTTCGACCTCGGCCAACTGGACCCGGACACCCCGAACGTCGGTCTGGGTGTCGGCCCGGCCCACGTAGTCGAGCCGGCCGTCGGTACCCCACCGCACCAGGTCTCCGGTCCGGTACATGAGCCCGCCGGCTGAACCGAAGGGACAGGGCACGAAATGCTCCGCGGTCCGCCCGGGTCGCCCGGCATAGCCCCGCGCCACGCCGGGCCCGGCCACGTACAGCTCTCCGGCCACGCCAACGGGGACCGGCGCCAACCCGGGTCCCAACACATAGCGGGCGGCGCCGTCCGTCTGACCGTGACCGTGGATGATCGTCAGCTCGGGGCAGGCCGCCCGGGCCCGGCGCACCGCGGCCGCCGAGAACAGGCCCACGGGCAGCCACACCGTGGAGAGCTGGTGCGCGCTTCGCAACTCGGCCAGCGCATCGAGGTCCAGCTCCCCCGCAGCGGCCACGACCACCCGGCCGCCGTTCAGCAACGGCGTCCACAATTCGAGGGCGAGCGCGTCGGAGGTGTGCGGCGAATGCCACAGCACGGTGCTGTGGCCGCCTTCGCGCCAGTGTCCATCCAGGACGAACCGCCGCATGTTCCGGTGCGTCACGGCGACGCCGGTAACCACACCGGTCGGGCCCGAGCTGCACATGACGGCCAGCAGGCCGTCCGGACGCGGCGGGACCGCAACCTGTGGCACACCGTCGCCGTCAGCGCCGATGTCGCCGAACACGATCGCCGGAACGTCCAGACCGGAATGGACTTCGGTGCTCGCCGTGTCGGTGAGCAGCACGCGCGGCGACGCATCGCCGACCACCGAGGAGATCCGCTCCGCCGGGAACACCGGATCGATCGGCAGGTAGGCGCCGCCCGCCTTCACCACCCCCAGCAGGGCGACGGCCAGGTCCACCGATCGAGGCAGCGCCACCGCCACGACCGTCTCGGGTCCGACGTGCCGCCTGCGCAGCGCCTCGGCCACGCGGTCCGAGCGCTCATCCAGCTCCCGGTACGAGACCGTCGAGTCACCGGAGACCAGCGCGATAGCATCGGGGTCCCGCTCCACCTGCCGGGCGAACAGCTCGGGAACCGTCAAGCCCGGCACCTCCGGGCCGGTCGGCGCGGTCAGCACCCGGTCCCGCTCGGCACCGCACAGCACGTCCAGCGCACCGACCGGCTGCTCGCCTGCGGCCACCACGGCACGGAGGTAGGCGATCAGCTCCTCGCCGATGAACCGCAGTTCCGCGCGGGAGTACAGCCGCGCCGGGGCGTCGAGCCGGATGTACAGGTCGCTGCCGGCGCTGCCGTCGGTGTACACGGCGATCGACAGCTCGTCGAAGGTCCCGGTCGTCGCGCCGGAGTAGCGCGCCGGGCTGTCGGCGAAGCGGAGCTGCTCCGCGAACTCGACGACGTTCATGACGACACCGAAACTGCCGCGATCGCTCAGGACGGCTTCGCTCGCCCGCTGGATGTCCGAGTAGTGACAGGCGGCGTGACCGAGGATCTCGTAGGTCTCGTCGACGATCGCGTCGGCGACCTCGGTGAAGGTCGCACCGAGCGGAACCCGCACCCGCACCGGCACCACGTTCACCGCGAGGCCGGGCGTCCGGCTCGCCACCCCGACCCGGTTGCCAACGGCCAGCGAGAGAAGGAACTCCGGACGGTCGCAGCGATGCCGGAGATACACCGCCGCGGCCGCGGTCAGCAGCTGCGACGTCCACACGCCCATGGCCCGCGCGGCCTCGGCCCACGCGCCCGCCTCGGCGCCCGGAACGGTCAGCGTCCGGCTCGCCATGCCGATGGCGCCGGCCACCTCCGACCAGCGGTCGGCGCTGCTCAACGGTTCGTCGAGCGCGGAGCGCATCGAGTCGGGCAGGGCGATGCGCGGAACCTGCGCGGGCGCGGGCGCGCCCTTCAGGTAGTCGCGCCAGAACTCCGTGTCCTCGGCGAACTTCTCGGAGGCGAGGTAGGCCAGCGCCTCGGCCGCGAACGACTCGGCGTCCCACGGGTACGGCAGCTCCGGTATCTCCTCGCCCCGCACCAGCGCCGTGTACACCTCGGCGAGCCGCTTGGACAGCAGACCGCCCGCACCGAACCCGTCCGAGATGAGGTGGTGGTAGGCGATCACCACGAGCGAGCGGGTCGCCGCGAGCCGGACCACACCCAGCCGGAACAGCCGATCCCGCGCCAGGTCGAACGGCTGCCGAACCAGGTCGGCCAGGGCTTCGCGGGCCGCCTGCTCGGGATCGGCCTCGGCGGACAGATCCAGGAAGAACGGCCGCCAATCCCCCAGTTCCCGGGGTACCAGCCGCAGTCCGCTGCCGTCGTCGACGAAGTTGACGCGCAGCACCTCCGCCTCGCCGAGCACGTGCCGGAACGCGGACTCCATGACCGCCGCGTCCAGCTCACCGTCCACATCCCACATGGTCAGCGCATGGTTCGGCGTATCGGGAGCCATTTCCTGCGCCCGCCACATCCCTTTATGCGCGGACGAGACACCGAACGAACGCACAAAGATCAACCCCTCAACGAACAGGCCCGGGAATCAGAGAACTCACAACCACCCCCCACCATCAGGGATGCGCGTCAGCCGTTCAAGACAAGGTGGCGCCGAGCGGGACAAGCCGCTGTGCAGCTTGCGGTGTCCCGTCGGCAGGACAGTCCGGCGGCGCGGAACTGCGCCCGGCGTTCACCGCTTGACCATCGCGGACATGATGTGCGCGGCGATCAGTCGCGGCGCCGGGTGCCGCAGCACCAGGTTCGCCCTCAGCTTGAGTCCGGTCGACGCGGCCAGCCGTTTGCTCAGCTCGAGGGACAGCAGTGAGTCGAAGCCGAGCGCCACCATCTCCTGGTCCGGGTCGATGGCGGCGCCGGACGAGTGACCGAGGACGCCGGCGATCTTGTCGAGGACGTGCTCGAGGACGACGGTCTTCGCCTCGTCTTCGGCCAGGCCGGAGATCCGGTCGGACAGCGGGACCAGGTGGTCCGAGCCGGAGTCGTCCGCAGGCGTTTCGGACACCTCGGCCACCGCCGTCGGCGAGGAGCTCAGCCAGTACCGCTGCCGCTGGAACGCATACGTCGGAAGATCCACCCGCCGGCGCGTCCCGAACAGGGCGTCCCAGTCCACCGACCCGCCCCGGACGTGGAGTTGGGCCAGCGAGCCGACCACGGCCGCCACCTCGTCGGAGTCCCGCCGCGACGACGACAGGACCACCGCGCCCGCAACGTCCTCGACGATCTCCTGCACCGGCACGGTCAGCACCGGGTGCGGGCTCAGCTCGACGAACACCCGGAAGCCGTCGTCGGCCAGCCGCCGCACCGAGGACTCGAAGCGGACCTTTTCGCGCAGGTTGTCGTACCAGTACTCGCCGGTCAGCTCCGCGGTGTCGATGATCTCGCCGTACAGGGTGGAGTAGAAGAACGGCGGCTTCGACGTTGTCGGGCGGATGTCGGACAGCGCGCCGAGCACCTGGTCGCGGACCCGGGTCACCTGGTGGGAATGGGAGGCGTAGTCGACCTTGATCCGCCGGGCCTGAACACCGTCGGCCGTCATCCGCGCCACGAACTCGTCGAGTGCGGCCGGTTCCCCGGACACCACAACGGAACGGGGTCCGTTGACCACGGCGACGCTCACCCGGTCACGCCACGGCGCGAGCCGTTCCGTCACGACCTCCTCGGACTCCGCGACCGACGCCATCCCGCCGTGACCGATCAGCTCGACCAGGGCCTTGCTGCGCAGCGCGACGACCTTGGCGGCGTCCCGTAAGGACAGTGCACCGCACACGTAGGCGGCGGCGATCTCGCCCTGGCTGTGCCCGACCACCGCGGCCGGCTGCACGCCCCAGGACCGCCACAGGGCGGCCATGGACACCATCACCGAGAACAGCGCCGGCTGAACGACGTCCACCCGGTCCATGCCTGGCGCCCCCGGCACGCCGCGCACCACGTCGAGCAGCGACCAGTCGACCCACTCGGCCAGCGCGGCCGAGCACGCGTCCATGGTCTGCGCGAAGACCGGAAAGGCGTCATACAGCTGCCGGCCCATGCCGACCCACTGCGATCCCTGTCCGGGGAACATGAACGCGACCCCGCCGAGGTTCCCGGCGACACCGCGCAGCACCGTCGCGGACTCCGCACCGTCGCACAGCGACGCCAAGCCGCTGCGCAGCTCGTCCCGGTCGCGGCCGAGGACCACCGCCCGGTGCGCGAACCGCGACCGGCTCGACACCAGCGAGGCGCCGACATCGGCGACATCCGCACCCGGCTCGGCGGCGGCGAAATCGCGCAGCTTGCCCGCCTGCAGTTCCAGCGCCTTCGCGCTCTTGGCCGACACCACCCACGGCACGAGCCCGCCGACGACGCCCGAGTCGGCACCGCGCTCCTCCGCCTGCTCCCGCGGCGGTTCTTCTTCCAGGATCACGTGTGCGTTGGTGCCGCTGACGCCGAACGAGGACACCGCGGCCCGCCGCGGACCGTCCGGCCGGGTCCACTCCCGCCCCTCCACCAGAAGCTCGATCGCACCGCTGGACCAGTCCACGTGCGTCGAGGGCGCCCGCACGTGCAGGGTCTTCGGCAGGTACCCGTTCCGCAGCGCCAGCACGGCCTTGATCACGCCACCGACGCCGGCGGCGGCCATGGCGTGCCCCAGGTTCGACTTCAGGGATCCCAGCCAGAGCGGCCGGCCCGCCGCCCGGTCCTGCCCGTAGGTCGCCAGCAGCGCACCCGCCTCGATCGGATCGCCGAGCACGGTTCCGGTGCCGTGGGCTTCGACGAGGTCCACCTCGGCGGCCGAGACCCCGGCGTTCGCCAGTGCCTTGCGGATCACCTGTTCCTGGGCACGGCCGTTGGGAGCGGTCAACCCGTTGCTGGCCCCGTCCTGATTCACCGCGGAACCGCGAAGCACGGCCAGCACCGGGTGACCGGCCCGGCGGGCGTCGGACAGCCGCTCGAGCAGCAGCACCCCAACGCCCTCGGCCCAGCCGGTGCCATCGGCTCCGTCCGCGAAGGCCTTGCACCGGCCATCGGGCGACAGCGCGCGCTGCCGGGAGAACTCCACGAAGAACGCGGGCGTCGGCATCACCGCCGCCCCGCCGGCCAGCGCGAGTGAGCACTCCCCGGAACGCAGTGCCTGCATCGCCAGGTGCAGGGCCACCAGCGACGATGAACACGCCGTGTCCACCGACACCGCCGGCCCGGTCAGCCCCAGCTCGTAGGCCACCCGGCCGGACGCGACGCTCAGCGCGCTGCCGTAGAGCAGGTAGCCCTCCAGATCCTTCTGCCCCGCCTCGAGGAAACGCCATCCGTACTCGGACGAGCTCACCCCGGAGAAGACGCCGACGTCGGCCCCGCGTACGTCGGCGGGAACGATGCCGGCCCGCTCGAAGGCCTCCCACGACGTCTCGAGCAACAGCCGGTGGTGCGGATCGACCGCAAGCGCCTCGCGCGGGCTGATGCCGAAGAATTCCGCGTCGAAACCGGCCACGTCGGTCAGGAACCCGCCCTGCCGGGTGTACGCGCCGCCGACGGTGTCGGGCTCCGGGTCGTACACGTCGCGCCAGCCGCGGTCGTGCGGGAAGTCGCCCACGACGTCGCGGCCGTCGCGGATCACCGCCCACAGTTCCTCGGGCGTCGACACGCCTCCCGGGTAGCGGCACGCCATGGCCACCACGGCGATCGGTTCGCCGCGGCCGGCTTTCAGGGCGTCGTTCTCCTGCCGGAGGCGGTCGCGCTCCTCCAGCAGCGTGCGCAGCGCCCGCTGGACCCGGTCCGCGCCGTCCGCCGTGCCATCCGTCATGTCCGCTACCTCTTCTCGTCCAGAGCCAGGTCCACCAGAGCGTCCAGGTCCAGGCCGGACAGTTCGTCGGCGCCGGAGTCCGCCTCCGCCTGCGCTCCGTCGCCGCCCGCGGCCGGGTTGGCGCACGCCAGCACCAGCTCAAGGACGCCCGCGCTGCGCAGGCTGTCGATCGAGATGTCGCGCAGCACCAGTCGGATCGCGGCGTCGTCGGCCGAGCCCTGCTCCGGTTCCGGTTCCGGACGTAGCAGGCCGAACAGGTGCTCGCCGAGCTCGCGTGATGTGGGGTAGCTGAAGACGAGGGTGGACGGCAGGCGCAGCCCGGTCTGGGACGCCAGGCGGTTGCACAGTTCGACCGAGGTCAGCGAGTCGAATCCGAGCTGCGTGAACGCCTTTTCGGCGTCGACGACCGCGCCGGACGGGTGTCCGAGCACGACGGCGACCTGGTCGCGGACCCAGTCCAGGACGGCCGCCTGCGCCTCGTCCGCCGGCAGGGTGGCCAGCCGGGCGGACAGCCCGAGCGGGCCACCGTCCGTGGCCGTGCCCGCCCGGTTACGGCGTTGCCGGCCGCCGTCGGCGAGGTCGCGCAGCAGCGGCGGCAGCTCGGCACCGGTCCTGTTGCGCAGCGCGGCGATGTCCACCCGGGCCGGGATGAGGACCGGCTTGTCGATCGCGCAGGCCGAGTCGAACAGGGCCAGTGCCTCGGCGGTCGGCATCGCGGCGACGCCCATCCGCCGCAGCCGGGACAGATCGGCCGCCTCCAGGTCCCCGGTCATGCCGCTGCTCTGCTCCCACAAGCCCCAGCACAGCGCGGTGCCGACCAGGCCGGACGCCCTGCGCTGCGCCGCAAGACCGTCCAGGAACCCGTTCGCCGCGGCGTAGTTCGCCTGTCCGCCGGTGCCGAGCGTGCCCGCGAAGGCGGAGAACTGGATGAACGCCGACAGCGGGCGGTGCCTGGTCAACTCGTGCAGGTTGACCGCACCGCCGACCTTGGCGCCCAGCACGTGGTCGAGGCTTTCCGCGGTCAGCGACTCGACGGTGCCGTCGGCGAGCACACCCGCCGCGTGCACGACCGCGGTCAGTGGGTACCGGCCGGGCAGGTCCGCGAGCAGGTCCGCAACGGCAGCCCGGTCCGCGACGTCGCAGGCCGCGACCCGGACCTCGGCGCCCGCGTCCGCCAGTTCCTCGACCAGTTCGGCAACCCCGTCGGCCGCCATCCCGCTGCGACTGGCCAGCAGCAGACTTCGCACGCCGCGCTCGGCGACCAGGTGCCGCGCCACCAGCGAACCCACTCCGCCGGTCCCGCCGGTGACCAGCACGGTGCCACCGCCGAAGTCGTCGCCCACCTCGAAGACCACCTTGCCGACGTGGCGGCCCTGGCTCATCTCGCGGAGCACCGTGCGCGCCTCGCCGATGTTCCGTACGGCGACCGGGCTGTGCCGCACCCGCCCGTCGGCGAACAGCGCCATGACGGCCTGGAACATCTCGTGGATCGTGTCCGGGCCGGTCGCGTAGAGGTCGAACGCCTCGTAGTCGACTCCGGGGTGATCGGCCGCCACCTGGTGCGGATCGCGGATGTCCGTCTTGCCCATCTCGACGAAGTTCCCGCCGTCGGGGAGCAGCGTCAGCGAGGCGTCGACGAACTGGTGCGCGAGCGAGTTCAGCACGGCGTCCACCCCGCGACCGCCCGTGGAGTCCAGGAACTTCTTCGCGAACTCCAGATCGCGCGACGATGCCAGGTGCTCGTCGTCGATGCCGAGCGCGCGCAGGGTGGGCCACTTGGCCGGGCTCGCGGTCCCGTAGATCTCGGCGCCGACGTGCTTGGCCATCGCGACGGCGGCCATCCCGACGCCGCCGGCCGCGGCGTGGATGAGGATCCGCTGTCCCTGCTTGAGCTTCATCACGCGGAAGAGCGCGTAGTAGGCCGTGAGGAAACTGCACGGCACGGCGGCCGCCTCGGCGTAGCTCCACCCGTCGGGGATGGGCACGAGCATCCGGTGATCCGCGACGGCAACCCGGCCGAAGGCGCCGGAGAAGATGCCGGTCACCCGGTCACCCGGCGAAAACCGGGTCACGTCGTCGGCCACCTCGAGCACGACCCCGGCGCCCTCACTGCCGAGTCCGGCGTCGATGGCCGTCCGGTCCACCAGGCCGAGGGCGATCGTGACGTCCCGGAAGTTGAGCCCCGCCGCCGAAACGGCGACCCGGACCTGACCGCTGGTCAGCGGCGCTTCCACCTCGGGGCACGGCACCCAGGTCACGTTCTCCAGCGTCCCCTTGTTCGGGATGCCGAGCCGGACCGCGCCTGCCGGGGCCGCCAGCCGCGTCTGCGCGGGTGCGGCCCGGACCATGCGGGGGACCAGGTACGCGTCGCCGCGCACCGCCAACTGGTCCGCGTCGATGGCGAGCGCGTCCGGGAAGCGGGCCAGCGAGGTTTCCTCGTCGTCGATGTCCACCAGCCGGAACCTGCCGGGGTGCTCGGTCTGGGCGGACCGGATCAGACCCCACACGGACGCGCCGGGGAGGCTCTCGACGCCCGCGCCGGTGTCGACGGCCAGCCGAGTGAGCACCACCAGCGTCGACTCGGCGAGCCGATCCTCGGCGAGGAACCGCTGGACCCAGTCGAGGACGCGCTTGTCCGCGTCGCCGACCACGGTGAGCAGATCGGGTCCTACGGCGACGAAATCGTCCAGGCACAGGACGATCTGCGGCGGCGTCTGTCCGGAAAGGACCTCGTCGATGGACGAGTAGGACACGACGCTCTCGTCGCCCGCCGCGCGGAGCCGAGCGGCAAGGCCGTCCGGCGCGCCCAGAACGCCCCATGGCCCGCGCCGGGTTTCCCGCTCGCTCTGCTGGACCGGTCGCCAGTCCAGTTCGAACAACGACTGCTCGGGCCCGCCGCGCGCCGCGCGCACCTGCTCGGCACTCGCCGGCCGGAACGTCAACGCCTCGACCTGCGCGATCGTGCGGCCGTGTTCGCCGGCGATCGCCAGGGACACGACGCCTTCGCCGGCCGGGGACAGCCGGACCCGCACGGTCGGGCCGCACTCGCCGGCCAGCCGCACGCCGGACCACGAGAAGGGCATCCAGCCTTGATCGCCCGTCACCTGGATGACCCCGCCGGCCACCGCCGCGTGCAGCACGGTGTCGATCAGTGCCGGATGCAGTGCGAACCCGCCACCGGCGGTGTCCGGCAGCGTGGCGAGGGCGAAGAGATCGTCGCCGGACTGCCAGACCTCGCGCAGCCCGCGGAACGCCGGACCGTAGTCGAAACCCGCGTCCGCGAACGTGTCGTAGAGACCGTCGAGGTCGAGGCGCCGCGCCCCGGCCGGTGGCCACCCGGCGAGCGATCGCGGGTCATCGGCCCACTCGCCCGGAGCCAGGTTCCCCACCGCGTGCCGGGTCCAGCCACCCAGCTCCGGGCCTTCGGCTGCGCCGGACGAGTCGGGACGCGAGTACACGTCCAGGGAGCGGCGGCCGGTCTCGTCCGGCGCACCGGCGACGACCCGAACCGCCACGTCGCCCGAGTCGGGGAGAATCAGCGGAAGTTCCAGGGTGAGATCCTCGATCGCGGCACACCCGACGTGCCGGCCCACCGACAGCGCCAGGTCCAGGTAGGCCGTCGCCGGTACGACGACCGCACCGAACACGGCGTGATCGGCCAGCCATGCGTGCGTCCGCAGGGACCACCGGCCGGTGAAGACCACCTCGTCGGTGCCCGGGTGGTCCAGCACGGCGCCGAGCAGCGGATGGTTCGGGTCGGACAGGCCCGCGGAGGCCACGTCCGCCGACTCCGACCCGGCCAGGAAGTCCATCCAGTAGCGCTGTCGTTGGAAGGCGTAGGTGGGCAGGTCGATGGGTTGGCGGGTGCCGAATTGGGTGTGCCAGTCGATGGTGGCGCCGTGGGTGTGGAGGTGGGCCAGGGCGGTGGCCAGTGCCTGGGCCGGGGCGCGGTT
>NZ_DASUCC010000025.1:0-51254 GCF_035762905.1 Actinophytocola sp. | reverse complement strand
GTCCTGGCTGCCGTCGTTGGAGGCGCCGACGAGGATGTCATTGCCGGCGCTGCCGGAGATGGTGTCGATGCCCAGCCCGCCGGTGAGGGTGTCGGCGCCGGTGCCGCCGGTGAGGGTGTCGTTGCCGTCGCCGCCGTTGATGGTGTCGTCGAAGTCCGAGCCGGTGATCGTGTCGTTTCCACCGTTGCCGTTGATGGTCTTGGCGGGGTTGGTGCCGCCGCAGTCGATCGTGTCGTTGCCGGGGCTTCCGGTCACGACCGTGTCGGTCTGGGTCACGCCGGGACCCACGACGCAGTTGACCGCGGCGGACGCGGTCAGCGGGGCCAGTGCCCACATGAGGGGGACCGCAAGGGTTGCGGCCATGGTGACGACGATCCCCCGGCGGATCTGTTGATGGTGAATCCTCACGATGTCTCCTTTGGAGTCGCACCGAATCCTCGGAAAGTCCGACGGGGTGCGTCCACTACGGAGCAGACCACGGCAGGCGCGGTGCTGACGATGGTCAACCCTGTCTCGATCGAGACGGATCGGCACTCGACATCGTGGTTTAGACCGGCCGCGCGTCGGGGTAGGACCAACCAGACATCCGTTCGGACCCGATGACGGTGGCGATGGGATGGTCGGTCTCGGCGTAGTGCTCGGCGGCGTGGTCGTTGGGCGAGCCTTCCGCGCAGCCGACGTGACCACAACTGGCACAGATCCGCAGGATCACGCCGTCGACGCCACCGGCCAGGCACTCCTCGCAGCAAGCGAGGTCTACCCCCGCGACCGGGTGGTTCCTCGATTCGCCCATGTGCACCAGCTCCCGCCCTCCCGTTGAGCATGGGACCGGGTGGGACACCGGACAATGGCCAATGCCGTATCGATCGATGCGCTAGCTGGGCGCGGTCCGCGCGAGCTGATGGGCGATCTGGATCAGCGCTTTGAGCACCGGGGAGTTGTCGCCGGCCCGCCAGGCCAGCCCGACGTCGAGCATGGGGGTCGGCTCGACGAAGGGGCGGTAGACGACGCCTGGCACGCGCAGCTGACCGGCGGTGCTGGCGGTGACGATGGTGACGCCGGCGGCGGCCAGCACGCCGCGCACCATGCCCTCCTGGCTGACCTCCTCGGTGACCACGTTCGGGCGGTGGCCGTTGCGGCCGAACACCGAGGCGATGATGGTGTCCCAGGAACCGGGCGACCAGTGCCGGGCGAACCACACCAGCGGCTCGGCGGCGACCTGCTCGGCGGTGACCGCGGCCAGCGTGGCCAGGCGGTTGCGCTCGGCCGCGGCGACCACCAGCGGCTCGGAGGCGACCCGCAGCCAGGCCAGATCGTCGAAGTCGCCCAGCGGCATCCAGAAGAACGCGGCGTCGATGACCCCCTCCCGCAACTGCACCCGGCACGCCTCGTCGTACTGCGTCGACAGGGTCAGCTCAACACGGGGACACTCGGCCCGGAACCGATCCACCACGACCGCCGGCGCGCCACGATCGGACCCGTTGGCATAGGCCAGCCGAAGCCGACCCTCCTTACCACAGCCCGCCTGACGCACCAGCACGATGGCGTCATCAGCCCGGTCGAGGATGCCCCGGGCCAAACCCACCAGCAGACGGCCCGGCTCGGTCAACCGCACCCGACGACTGGTGCGGTCGAAGACCTCAACCCCCAACTCGTGCTCCAGCCGCCTGATCTGCTGACTCAACGCCGGCTGAGCGATGTGCTCCCGCTCCGCCGCCCGCCCGAAATGCAGCTCCTCAGCCACCGTCAGGAAGTAGCGCAACTGGCGTAACTCCACGGGCTCCTCCCTCGTCCCACAAAGGCACCCACACCGGCACGAACCGCTCTCGGCACGGTGCAGACGGCAGGGCGGGGGCAGCGGCGGGGCACGACTCCCGCCGGCCGGTCCGGCCGGACGAGGGTCGTGCCAATCCAGCTCTGGTGCTAAATGGGAAGCAGGGCGCTGACGGCACCGACAATGCCGAACACGGTACCGGTGACGATGCCGATGACAGAGTCGATCAGACCACCGAAGATGACGATTCCCATGACGAGGTTCTCCTTTACTGCTAGGTCCTCCAAGGGTCTGGTGCTCTAAATGGGGAGCAGGGGCAGGATGACCGCGCTGGCGGCGCTGGTGATGGCCACCACGGCGCCGTTGACGATGCCGAGGACGGAGTCGATCAGACCGCCGATGATGACGATTCCCATGAGACGCTCCTTCGTAGTGGGTGGAACATTATTGTGCGTTGTGCGGACGAGTGTGCTCTCCCTGGCACGGTGGTCAGCCGGGCATGGCGGTCAACGTTTCAGCACGCGTTGTCGATGCCATCGCGAGGCGCGGTGTCGTTGGTTGCCAGGCACCTGATTGCAGGGCACCGCGCGGCGGCGCCGAACAGTACCGGACGATGGTGCGGGTAGGCCGCATGCCGGCTTCTTCCTGGCACACCATGAGGAATGACCGCACCGGGTGTGGTTCGCCAAACGGAGGAGAACGTGGACTACCATTGTTCGAAGCCACTGTGGAAGCTCTCATCTACGCAAAAAAAAAAAAAGAACCTCGGCTCGTGATCTGTGTTTGCTAACATCGCGCACACAGGTCACGCCACCGGGGTCCAGGGCAACACCGTGCAGCCTACCCCGCAGAAGGGATAACAGATACCCCAGTCCCCCGTATGGGGGGGTACCTCCTGGTCCGCCCGAGGAGCTAAGGATGCACCCGATGTGCATCCCTATCAGGTTCGATGTACTGCTAGTCAGCCCACCGATCCTGCCAATCGGCGTGGCTGATGAAACACAGACTGCGATAGCAGAACATCAAATGACCAGTTGGTGAACTGCCGGCCCTCGTCTATTGGCCGCCACGCGGAGACCCGCACCGAACGTCCAACAGCGGCGACGCCCACTAATGTCGGCGAGTAGGGGCACCCTGCCTAACGCCAGCGGTCGCGGGCGACGGCCCGGATGATCGCCGAGACGAGTCCGGTGATCGAGGTTCTATCGACCTCGGGTGTTGTCAGGTCATCCGTCCGGGCCACGGCCGATGCGCGGAGCGCGTGGGCCAGGTCGGAGTGGGGGTCGAACAAGGTGTGCATCCCGGTGATGGACAGGGGCAGCAGGACCGGGCGGGTGGGCGCGACCAGGCGCCGCCATGCGCGCGAGCCTGTACCGGGCGCTGCGCCAGGCGATGTCGGCCGTTGCCATCCTGTGGACCGACTGTGACCACGAGGATCGCGGAGACGTGGCGTGGGTGGCGTACCAGTGGGCAGCATTGATGGGTCCGGCGTGGTGACGGCTCGATGGTTTCGGAGGCTGGGGTTCACCGCGGTTGCGGGCCGCGCAGCACGGGCTCGAAGCACATCGCGCCGCGCTTCGCCCGCGGCGCCCGGGTGAATCCACAGCAACGAGAGATCGGGGTTGGCCAAGCTGTGCGATCAGGTCGGTTAGTAAAGCGAACCCGACGGTGATGGCGGTGTTGCCACGAGGTCGCGCGGCGATGTTGACCAAGGGCTGTGGCGTGGACGCCGGGCTGGCGACGGCGATCGGCAGGACGTGTTGACGCGCGCCCGGTGCTTTGCCGCGCCCAACCACGACCGTGCGCCGAGCCGGTATCGAGCCGACTGAACCGGTGAGCCCATCCCCCGCACCTTGCCCCAATTCACGGGCAATCGTCACGCTCGACACTCCCTTCCTACGAGCGGGTCACGCGGTGTCCAGTGATAGTGACGAGATGTGGCGGTTTCGTGGCAGGCCGGAAGTCAGCTATGTTGATCGAGTCGCAGGTAGGTGTTGGCGAAGACGCGGATGGCTTGGGCGAACACTGCGTGGTCGTCCGGTCGTGGTTTGGCGATTCGTTGCAGGGCGAATCCGTCCAGGATGGCGACGAGGTGTCTCGGTGCTCAGCCCCTGCGCGACCTGGGCAGCGGTGGCGCAGCCGGGCAGCGTCTGTGAGCGACGCGCCGTTGGTGCTGGCCATGACGAACCCGGCCGAGAACGCGTCACCGCATCCGGTTGTGTCGACGACGTCGATCTTGAAGGCCGGCACCTCGATGACCTCGTCAGCGGTCACGACGATGGCGCCCTTGCGGCCTTGCGTCACGGCGACGCATCCGACTCCTGCTTCGATGAGGGCGCGAGATCCCGTCACCAGGTCCTCGGCCCCGGTTAACCCGAGTACCTGCTCGTCGTTGGGCAGCAGGTAGTCGGTGTGTGGCAGGGCGCCGGCGATCCACTGCAGCATTCCCGGGTCGCCGGGGGCGAGCATGTCGACCGAAGTGGACAGTCCGGCCGCCTTGGCCCTGGGCGCCGCACTGTGCTGCCGGCGCCCGGTCCGTAGCCACAGAACAAGAATCCATTGCCTGCCGCGCCCGGAATCGGTGTCAGGATGGGCGTACCGTCATGCACAGGGTTCGTCGCGGGCCGGCCACCTGGTGCCGGCTGCTCGCTTGTGATCAACGAATCGGCCGAGCATCAGCCGATCGCGACCTTGAGAGGCTCGAGCGGCCGCGCCCTGCCAGGCAAGCTGGCCAGTCAGAAGGAGCTCGATCATGAAGATCACCGTCTTCGGCGCCAACGGTGCCACCGGCCGGTTGCTGACCAAACAGGCGCTGGCCGCCGGTCACACCGTCACCGCCGTGACCCGCCGACCAGCCGACTTTCCGATCACGCACGAACGCCTGCGCGTCGTGGCGGCCGACGTACACCACGCCCCCGCCGTCGACCACGCCATCGAGGATGCCGACGTGGTGCTGTCCACGCTGGGCGTGCCATTCACCCGCAAACCGATCACCGTCTACAGCGACGGCATCCGCACCATCACCACCGCAATGTCCCGGCACGGCATCAAAAGGGTGGTCGCGGTCAGCTCCAGCGCCACCGAGCCACACCATCACGCCGACGGCGGCTTCCTACTCAACCGGGTCCTGCAGCCCATGGTCACCGCGACGATCGGCAAGACCACCTACGCCGACATGCGGCGCATGGAACGACACCTGCGCGACAGCGACCTGGACTGGACCATCATGCGCTCCTCCGGCCTGTTCGACGCGCCCGCCGTGACCAGCTACGCACTACACGAGAACCAAGCGCCGGGCATCTTCACCAGCCGCGCCGACCTCGCGGCGAGCCTGCTCGAACAGATCTCCGACACCCGTTTCCTCCGCAAGACCGTCGCCGTCACCACCACCGAGGGCACCCCAACGCTGTTCCAACTGATGCGCCGCGAAGCCTTCAAGAAAGGCTGACCGCCACATGGCCATGGCCGGACTACGCTCGGACCGGAATCTCATCGAAACTCTCCGATAGTTACGGTCTGCGCGGACGAGGGAGCTACCGGCGTGGTCGAGACGCACGACATCGTTCGCCCGCCTGCTGGGCTCAGTGCGGCCCTCGGGGCCATCGGCAGCGCAACGGCCAGCGCCGAGCTCAGCCGCATGGGCATCCGCAGCGCGTTCATCCAAGGCCCGGTTTCGGTGACCCCCGGCGTGCGCGTGGCCGGCCCGGCGCTGACGCTGCAGTTCCTGCCGAAGCGGGAGGACCTTCACCCCGTAGCCGAGTACGACGAGCCGGAGAAGCAGCTGCACCGGCACGTCATGTACCACGCCCAGCCCGGCGACATGATCGTCGTCGACGCGCGCGGTGACATGAGCAGCGGCGTGTTCGGCGAGATGATGCTGACCTACTTCAAGGGCCGCGGCGGCGCCGGCGTGGTGATCGACGGGTGCCTGCGCGACATCGGCGAGGCCAAGCAGCTCGGTCTCGGGCTGTGGATCCGGGGCGCCACGCCGAACTTCCACGCCCAGACCAACATCGTCCCGACCGCCGTCAACGTGCCGGTGGCGTGCGGTGGCACGCTCGTCGAGCCGGGCGACATCGTCGTCGCCGACGACGACGGGGCGGTCGTGGTGCCGATCAAGCTTGCACCCACCCTGCTGGCCGTCGCTCAGGAGCATGCGGAATGGGAGGAGTTCTCCCGGATCCGGCTGGCCGAGGGCGGCGACATGCGGCTGTACTACCCGCTGTCGGACGAGGCCCGGCCCGAGTACGAGCGGTGGCGCGCCGAGCAGGGCCCGGCCTGACGGGCGCTCTCAGCTCCGCAGCCGGTCGTGGCTCGACTCCCCGTCCCAATGCGTCGTCTCGGCGAAGAACACCGGATGAGCGTGATCGTCGCGGTCCAGCGGCACGGTGCACATGAGCACGACCGGGTTGGCGCTGCTGGGAGGTGCGGGCCGGAGGTCGCAGCATCCCCGAGGCGCTCGCCGCGGCCGTCGGGCCGACCGGATACGTACTGGCGACACCCCCGTCATCGAGAGGTTGATCTACCGGTTGGGGTAGTTCGGCCGGGCTTGGCGGAACGGCGCCGCTTGTCCCGGGCGTAAACGATTGCGGGTTTGCCGTCGCCGGGGCTGCGGCGGTCCAGTTCGAACAGCGTTGTCGCCGCGAGCAGGTCGCTGAGCTTGGCGTATCCGTAGCTGCGGGAGTCGAAGTCGGGCTGCTGGTTGGTGATGATGTGACCCACCGAGCCCAGCGGCGCCCAACCGTCCTCGTCCGAGGCCCCTTCGATCGCGTTGCGCAGCTGGTTGAGCAACGCGCTGTCCCGCTTGAGTTGCGCGGCCGATACAGCCGGCTTCGACCTCGGTGTCTCGTCCGGCGCGGCGACCGGATCCTCTGGGTAGGTGAGGTTCTCCACGTAGATGAACTTGTCGCAGGCCGCGACGAACGGCTTGGGCGTCTTGCGTTCGCCGAACCCATACACCGTCAGGCCGGACTCGCGCAGCCGCGCCGCCAGCCGGGTGAAGTCGCTGTCGCTCGAGACGATGCAGAACCCGTCGAACCGATCCGAGTACAACAGATCCATCGCGTCGATCACCATCGCCGCGTCCGTGGCGTTCTTGCCGCTGGTGTAGGCGAACTGTTGGATCGGCTGGATCGACTGGGCCAGCAGCTGATCCTTCCAGCCCCGCAGGCTCGTGCCGGTCCAGTCCCCATAGGCACGCTTGACATGCGCGGTGCCGTACTTGGCCACCTCGGCCAGCAGTCCCTCGGTGATCGACGGCTGGGCATTGTCCGCATCGATGAGAACCGCCAGCCTCGCGGCGTTTTCACTGACCATGCCTACCCCTCCCGTCCACCGCCCGCGCAGTGTATGACTGTGCACACCGGACGCGCTGCTCAGCCTCGCGGTGCCGGTGCGGGGTGAGGCTGGTCCGAGGGCGTTTGGGCCGTGGTGCGCCACCAGCGGCGCGACGCCAACGCGGCCAGCACGGCGCCGGCGGCGTTGACCAGTACGTCGTCCACCGAGGACACTCGGTCCAGTCGCAGAACGTACTGTGCGGTTTCGACCAGGACCGAGCAGCCCGCGGCGAGCGCCAGGATCCGCGGCACGGAGGCCAGCGCCGCGAACCGTATCGGGCCGAAGAACCCCAGCGCCGCGAAGACCAGCAGGTTGCCGGCGATCCCGACTGGGCCCATCACGAGCAGGTCCCGCAGCGGTACCAGGCTCACCCGGCCGGGGACGGTGCCGGCCCCGGAACCCGGCATCATGATCATCCACAGGAACGGCACCGTCCCGTAGACCATGCCCACCTCGGCCAGCGACATCCGCCACGCCGATGTGCCGCCCGCGGCACGCCGGCGGCGGGCCAGCGCCCACACCACCAGGGCGGCCAACGGCAGCGTGACCAACGTGATGAACACCACGCCGTTGAACGTGTCGAAGCAGCCGTGCCACCGCCCGGCCATGCACGTCGAAGCGGACATCATGAGCGGCCGCCGCACGACGAACACGGCGCTCGCGACGCCGAGGATCGCCAGGCCGAGGAGCACGATCCGGCGCGTGCGGCGGGGCGGTGTCGACCGGGACACGTCGTGGTTCATGCCTCCATTGCAGACGCAGGGCTGTTGCGGCACCGTATGCGTTTTCGATACGCCCGCAGTCGGCGGCGGGCGACCCTTCCGAACCCAGCTTCCGGGAGCCAGCGGACCACCGATGAGCACGCCGACCCAGGTGACAACGTGCACCGCGGCGACCAGCACCGAGAGCCGGCCAACCAGGCGGGAAGAGCCTTATCGCGCAAGGACAACACCGCGCGATCCGGGAGCCCGCACGGCCAGGTTGAGCACGGTCCAGGCGATTCCGGTCAGGGCGGTGGGCTGGTCGCGGGGCGGCTGAGGCGGGAGGGCCACCAGACGTGGCGTCCGATGTCGACGGTGAGGGCGGGCACCAGGAGGGAGCGGACGACGAGAGTGTCGAGGATGACACCGAAGGCGACGATGAAGGCGAGTTGGGCGAGGAACAGGATGGGCAGGACGGCGAGGGCGGCGAAGGTGGCGGCGAGGACGAGGCCGGCGGAGGTGATGACGCCGCCGGTGATGGTCAGGCCGCGCAGGGTGCCTTCGCGGGTGCCGTGGGTCTTCGCCTCCTCACGGACGCGGGTCATCAGGAAGATGTTGTAGTCGATGCCCAGGGCGACCAGGAAGACGAAGCCGAACAACGGCACGACCGGGTCGGCGCCCGGGAAGCCGAGGATGTGGTTGAACACCAGCGCGGACACGCCGAGGGTGGCGGCGTAGGACAGCACGACGGTCGCGACGAGCAGCACCGGGGCGAGCAGCGCGCGCAGCAGCAGTGCCAGCACGGCGAACACGACCAGCAGCACGATCGGGATGATCACGGTCCGGTCGCGTTCGGAGGTGGTCTGGGTGTCGAGCAGGATCGCGGTCGGGCCGCCGACCTTGGCCGACGCGTCCGGTACGGCGTGCACGGCGGTGCGGATGCGGGCCACGGTCGCGGTCGCGGCAGCGGAGTCGGCGGGGTCGGTGAGCACGGCGTCCACCCGGGACAGACCGTCGACCTGGCGGGGTGAACCGTCGGCCGCCACCGTGACCCGGGTCTCGGCGACCCCGTCGACCCGGGCCGCCGCTGCGACCTCGTCGATCCGGTCGGCCTGCGCGATGATCACGGTGGGCGTGCCCGCGCCGGACGGGAAGTGCCGGGACAGGACCTGCTGCCCGGCGACCGAGTCCACCGGGGTGAGGAAGATGTCGGACTGGGCGGTGCCGGATGCGCGCAACTGCGGTACGAACGCGGCCGCACCCAGCAGCACCAGCGCGGTCACCAGCCACACCACCCGCGGCCGCGCCGAGATCACGCGCGCGACCCGGGCCCAGATTCCGGTGCCGTGCGGGTCGTTCGTGCCGGGCCGGGGACGCTGCGGCCAGAACGCCGACCGGCCGAGCAGCGCGAGCACCGCGGGCAGGAACGTGGTCGAGGCGAGCAGGGCGGCGGCGATGCCGATCGCGGCGACCGGCCCGAGCGACTTGTTGGAGTTGAGGTCGCTGAACAGCAGGCACAGCACGGCCAGGATCACCGTGCCGGCTGACGCGGCGATCGGCTCGATGGTGGCCCGCCAAGCGGTGCGCATCGCGGCCAGCCGGTCGTCCGTCGTGCGCAACTCCTCCCGGTAGCGGGACACCAGCAGCAGCGCGTAGTCGGTGGCGGCCCCGACCACGAGGATGAACAGGATGCCCTGGCTCTGCCCGTTGAGGTCGATCACGCCGCGGTCGGCCAGCAGGTAGATGGCCAGGCTCGCCAGTCCCAACGCGAACGCCGCGGACGCCATCACCACCACCGGCAGCACCGGGCTGCGGTAGACCAGCACCAGGATCAACGCGACCACCGAACCGGCCACCACCAGCAGCAACCCGTCGATGCCGCCGAAGGCCTCGGACAGGTCGGCCACCTGCGCCGCCGGCCCGGTCACCAGCACGGTCAACCCGTCCGGCCGGCCCTCGGCGAGCACCTCGCGGATGTCCGTGACCGCCTCCGACACCTCGGTCCGATCGTCGATCGGCACGATCAGCCCCAACGCCGCGCCGTCCTCGGAGGCAACCGGAGGGATCGGCTGCCCCGCCGTGATCCGGGTGGCCCGGTCAGCGAGGTAACGCCGGTCATCGTCGGTGAGCCCGCCCGGCCGTTCCGCCACGACGATCGCCGGCACGGTCCGCTCGGTGTCGAACCGCCGCTGCAGGGCGGCGACCTCGGTGGCCTCGGCCGACTCCGGCAGGAACGCCGCGCTGTCGTTGACCGCGACCTCGCTCAGCTTGCCGGCGAACGGCCCGCCGATCCCGCCGAGCACCAGCCAGGCGACCGCGACCAGGGCGGGAAGCAGCCAGTGCGCCCGCCGGCGGAACACCGTCGAACTGGGCACGGCCACCTCCACGATAGATAATTCTACAATCGCATATTTCTATCATCGAAACAAATGGTGTGGTAAGGATGGCCGGTGGCACAGGACCAGGATCAGGGCTCGGATGCCGAACTGGCACAGCTGCTCCGGCAGCTCGTCGTCGAAACCGACCGGTTCGCCGAGATGTTCGGCGCGGCGCACGGCATGCACCGCACCGACCTCAACGCACTCACCGTGATCATGGACGCCGCGCGGCGCGGCGCCCCCATGTCACCGAGCCAGCTCGCCGCCGCGCTGCACCTGAGCGCCTCGGCCACCACCGCCGTGCTGGACCGGCTCGAAGCTGCCGGACACCTGCACCGCGACCGCGACCCCACCGACCGGCGCCGGGTCGAACTGGTGATGGCCGACCACGCCATGCAACTCGGCCAGCGCTTCTTCACCCCGCTCGGCGCCGAACTCGCCGAGGCGTGGGCGACGCTCACCGCCCGGGAACGCCGTACCATCGCCCGATTCCTCGCGGCGAGCATCGACGCCACGGTGCGGGTGCGCACCCGGCTCGTCCAGCCGCGACCGTGACCGGCTCGCCAGCGACCGTGCCGCGAGGCTGGCATGGTTGACGCCATGGAGCTGTTTCCCTCGATGCCGCTGGCAGCGTGGCAGGACACCAAAGCCACCCTGCACCGCTACGTCCAGGTGGTCGGCAAGATCCGGCTCGCCGCCAGCAGCCGGCGCAACCACTGGTGGAACGTGCCGTTTCACCTCACCGGGCGAGGGATCACCACCCGTCCCATGGGGTTGGTTGACGGCAACCAGATCTTCACCATCGACTTCGACTTCGTCGACCACCAACTGATCGCCAGCACCACCGACGGCACGGCGATGTCCTTCCCGCTTTACGGCCAGTCGGTGGCCTCGTTCTACCGCGACCTCCTCGCTGCCCTGGACGCGTTGCGCGTCCGGGTGACGATCGCGAATGCCAGACCGTTCGACCTACCGGACGCGAACCGACCGTTTCGCGACGACACCGAGCACAGCGCCTACGACCCCGCCATGGTCACCCGCTACTGGCAGGTGCTCTCCCAGGTGAACCTGGTGCTCGAGGAGTTCGCGGCGCGGTTCTCCGGCAAAGCCAGCCCCGTGCACCACTTCTGGCACACCTTCGACATCGCGCACACCCGCTTCTCCGAGCGCCACGTCGACCAGCCCGCGCAGGCCGACCCGGTGACCCGGGAGGCCTACTCCCGGGAGGTGATCAGCTTCGGCTTCTGGTTCGGCGACGACGCCTTTCCCGAGCCCGCCTTCTACTCCTACACCGCCCCCGAGCCGCCCGGCCTGACCGGCGAACCACTCCACCCCGCCGGCGCGGAATGGATCACGCAGCGCGACAGCCACCTGGCCGTACTCCACTACGAACGAGCCCGCGCCGAGCCCGACCCACGCGGCGCAGTCCTCGCCTTCTACGAAAGCGCCTACCAGGCCGGCGCGCGACACGCCGACTGGGACATCGCGCGGCTCGCCTGTCCCGGCGGGATCACCGACCCCCAGCCGTCATCACCCACTCCGCCGTAGCCGATGGTTGGCGACAGGACTGCCGGAGTGCGCGGGTGGTCCGGCGAGGTCCGGCTACTGCTGCAGGCGACGGCGGCGGCCACGGTCGCGTGGGTGATCGCCAAGGAGATCGACCCGTTCTTCGCGCCGGTCGCCGCCGTGGTCGCGCTCAGCTTTCGCCCGCGGCGAGCGCGGCCTGAGCGCGGTGCGGCTGCTCGCCGGTGTGTGCATCGGGATAATCGCCGGTGAGCTCATGGTCAGCATTCTCGGCGGCGGCTACCCGAATATGGCGCCGGCCATCTTCATCGCGGTGCTTGCCGCGTTCTCGCTGGGGCCCACCGAACCAGGACATGGTCGAACCTCCTGCGGTGATCATCGATACCCTTGTGATCGCAACCGTTCGAACGCATCGCTGCTCGTGGCGGCGTTTCACACTCTCTAGGCGTTTGCTCGGCGGAGGCGTTCGGGTGCCTGTGCGCGGACGGCGTCAGAGGACACCGGTGGATCGGCGTGCAGTGCTTCCCATCGGAGGTCGTGCGCTGCCGGCCACAGGCTGGCCGCCCATGCGATCTCCTGTTCCTCCGCGGTGAACCGGCGCCCCCGAAGGTCCTGATAAGCGGCCAGGAACGCCGCGGAACTCTCGATCGGCGGCAATGTGGCCGGCCCGGTCTTGGGGAACACTGCACTCGCCGCTCCCACCAGTGCCGCCTCTGGCTGCCATGCCAGGCTGTCCCAGTCATGCACGGCCCACACCTGGCTGTCGTGCCAGCGCAGGTTCTGCGCTTCGAAGTCGGCGTGGCCCAGCACGCATGGCAGGTCGGCGGCCAGCATCCGCGCGCGGGTCCGCTCGGCCACCTCGACGACGTAGGCCGGCACCACGCTCTGGTCCCGTTCGTCAAGGAACCCGATCGCTGGCCATACCCCGGAATCGGTGTGGTCCCAACGTACCCAGCGCGGATTCGGCAGCGGCGGCGCGACGGTCACATGGACCAGTTCGCCCATCAGCCGGGCGAACACCTCCGCGTAGCGCACGGCGATCTCCGGCGAATCGCCCTGCAGCAGCTCACCGCCCGGCCGGTACTCCTCAGCGTGCACGGCCAGCGCACCGACACCGACCGCTGGCGTGAGCGGCTGGGCACACGGAAACCCCCGCTGCGCCAACCGGGCCTGCGCGGCAACACACGACGTGGCCCGGCCGTCGTCCTCCCGGGCCTTCACCACGACGTCGCGGCCGCCGGCCAACCGCAGCCCGAACACCGCCGATATCGACCGCACCTCGAACAGCACGCCGACCGGCCCGTCTCCCAACTGGTTCACACACCAGGTCGGCAGCCAGTCCGGCAGATCTTCCAATGGCACGATGACGACTGTGCCATATGTGCCGGAGACGATCTGGACGTGCCAACGACAAGGCCCAGGCACGAGATCACAAGCGCCGCAAGGTCATTCCTGCTGTCAAGCACCGTTCGTGGCGCGAGCGAGAAGCCGCGCCGCCACCGACCGGGAGGGGCGCCAGTCGTCGAATGAGAAAGCCGATGCTGGGAACGGTGGGTACACGGTGCGCAGGCGTACGCCTCGATCAGGTCACGGACCAGCCAGCGCAGGCTGGACTGACGCCGGCCGGATTCGCAGGCATGGGACGAACTGGTCGAGGCCGCCGTCGACCAGCCGAACCCACGTCATCGACTGCGCGGTATCGTGCTGTCCGTTGAGGACGGACGCTGGTTGACGCGGTAACCGCCTGGCGGGCCGAGCACTTGCCGCGGTTCGGCGAGGAGCAGGGCGAGGCGCGCTGTCTGCAGCACCTGCGCCTGCGCGCTGGCATCTGATACTGGCGAGGATGTAGGCGGCACCCGGGTGGCGGGATCGTCGGATACCTATGGCGGTCGGTGGTGTGGCTGGATTATCGGGGCTTCGGTTGTGCCTGGCCAGAGTGTCGGGTGAGCAGGGTTCGTATCAGCAGTGCGGTGGCGGTGGCGGTCAGTGCGAGCCCGAGGGTGATGATCGCGATGGTGAGGTGGCCGAGGTCTGGCTGGAATCGCAGGATGTGTCGCAGGTCCAGGTCGAACGCGTGCGGCAGCCACCACCCGAGTCCCACGGCGGACATCAGGCCGGCCATGGCACCGGTGGTGGCGCCGAGCACGGTGGGCCAGCTGCGGCGGGATCTCGCGGGGCGTAGGAGTCGGTGTGCCGTCACGGCGAGCCCGACCGCCAGGATCAGGATGACGGCGCCGAGGGCGAGCAGTGGGAGGGTGGCCGATGGGGGCGTCGGCGGGTCGGGCTCGCCGCCCAGGGCCAGGGTGAGCGCGCCGAAACCGGCCGCGTTGAGCGCGGCGTCGTGCAGAAACGACCAGGCGTTCTGCTGGACGGCCACGGCCCAGCCGCGGTCCGGAGCGGTGATCACGAGGGTGTGGTAGCCGGTGACGGCGCCGGCGTGCCACACGATCCGCGTGCCCACCGCGTTCAGGGTGCCGATCCGCCAGCCCGGCCCGTAGTGCCCGCCGGCCGCGACGGGCCCGGGCCGGTGCAGCTGCGCGATGGCGCGCTGCGAGAGCACCGCCGTGCCGCGGTAACGGCCGGCGTTGGTGTGCAGGATGGCCAGGTGGGCCAGGTCGGTGACGCTGCCGGCCAGATATCCGTAGGGGACGCCGGAGGTGTCGAACGTTTTCGGTGCCCGGCGTACCGAGCCGAAGTAGTACTCGTGGCCGGGCGGCATCCGTTCGGCCTTGTGCGCGTCGGTGATGGTGTCGGCCATGTCCAGCGGCGCGAACAATTCCCGGTGCAGGAAGTCGGCAAAGGACAGTCCGGTGACCTGTTCGGCCAGGGCGGCGAGAATCATCGCGTTGGCCGGGCTGTACTGGTGGAGCTGTCCGGGTTGGGCGGTGGGGTGCGCCGAGGCGAGGTCGCCGACCCAGCGGCGGATGCCGCCGGGTGCGTTGTCGTCGCGGTCGGAACGGGCGTAGCCGTCGCGGGGTGAGATCCCGCTGGTCTGCTCCAGCAGGTGCCGCACGGTGATCTTCCCCGCCGTGTCCGGCTCGGCCAGCCGCAGCCAGGGCAGCTGCCTGACGACGGGGTCGTCCAGCCGCACCCGCCCGGTATCGACCAGCCGCATGATCGCCGTGGCGGTGACCGGTTTGGACACCGAGCCGAACCCCATCGGGGTCCGTGGGGTCATCGGCCGGCCCCACCCGTCGACCCCCCACGCCCCGGAGCGCACCACCCGATCCCGATGCACCAGCGCATAGGCCAGGCCAGGAACCTCGTTGGCGCGCATCCGCCCGGTCAGGAACGCCTCGATACGCGTCGCATCCGGCTCGGCGGGCTGCGCCGCGACGACCGGCATGCTGGACAGAACGAGCACGCTCGCGCACCACCGCAGCCACCCCATCCTCAGCACCCCCACCACCGTTACAGTATATTCATATTGGTTCTAATATGGACGTATTGTCAACGCTCGAGCGAACGGTGGCGGGATGGCCCGGGAGGAATACCACGCGCTGCGCCGCCGGCAGGTCGCCGAGGCAGTCGAGCGGCTGGTCGCCGCGCACGGTCTCGACGGCGTGACGGTGGCCAAGACCGCCGCCGAAGCCGGTGTCTCGGTCGGCCTGGTGCAGCACTACTTCGCCAGCAAAGACGACCTACTGCGCTACGCCTACACCCAACTCACCGAACGCACGCTGGCCCGCGCGATCGAGCAGGCCGAGGAACTGGACCGGCACCGCAGCCGCATCCAGCAGGCCCTTGCGCACGCCTTGGCCGAACGCCTCCCCCTGGATGAACCACGACGCGCCGAGTGGCGAGTCGCCTTCGCCTTCGCCACCCGCGCGGTGGACAACCCGAACCTCGCCGCAGTGCGCAACCACACCGAAGCCCAGATCCGGGCCCGCCTCGCTCAGGCCATCAGCAACGGCAAGAAATGCGGGGAAGTCCGCAACCACACCGACCCCGACACGCAGGCGAGCCGGCTGCTCGCCCACCTCGACGGGCTGGCCCTGCACACCTACCTCGACCCCACCGCCCTGCCCGCCTCGGCCGCACTGGCCGCCCTGCACGACTACCTCAGCGGGATCTTCCCCGGCCGCTGTCGCGCCCACGACTGACCAGCTGGCCGCCCGAACTGGGAACTCGCCGGGGAAAGGTCAGGGGGTGAGGGCACGGCGGAGGGTGGCAAGGCGGTCGGTGGCCATGCGTCGGGTGATGGCGGCGCCGATGACGATGGTGGAGCCGTGGAAGGTGGCGGGGTACAGGTGCATTTCGGTGGGGACGCCGGATTGGACCAGGCGTTGGCCGTAACAGAGTGCCTCGTCGCGCAGCGGGTCGAATTCGCAGGCGATGACGCAGGCCGGGGGGAGGTCGGACAGGTCCTCGGCGCGGGCGGGGGCGGCGTAGGGAGAGACTCGGGGGGCGCCGGGAGAAGTGGTGGCGTCCAGGTAGTGGTGCCAGGACAGGTCCGCGTTGCGCCGGTTGAGCATGGGGGTGTCCAGGTACTGGCGCATCGATGGGGTAGCCATGCGGTCGTCGAGCATGGGGGTTTCCAGGTATTGGAAGCACAGTGGGGGGCCGGTGCGGTCCCGGGCGAGCAGAGCCAGGGCCGCGGCCAGGCCGCCGCCGGCGCTGCTGCCGGCGACGGCGATCCGGGTGGGGTCGACCTGCAGGGCGGGGGCCGAGTCGGACAGCCAGGTGAGCGCGGCGTAGCAGTCCTCGACACCGGCGGGGAAGGGATCTTCCGGGGCCAGGCGGTAGCCGACCGAGACCACCACGGCGCACAGTTCGGCGGCGAAGTAGGTGGCCGAGGCGTGCACGGACTCCAGGTCGCCGGTGACGAAGCCGCCGCCGTGCAGGTAGAGCATGGCCGGCAACGGGTCGGTGACGCCGGCCGGGGTGTAGACCCGCACCGGGACCGGCGGTGCTCCGGCCGGTCCGGCGACGGTCAACTGGCGCGACTCGACCGGACGGTCCGGCCGGAAGGCGGGCCACTGGCGCACCTGGCGGCGCAGCAGGTCCCGGGCCGCCGCCACGTCGGCGTACGACAGGTCGGGCAGCACCGGCAGCCACCGGGCCAGCTCGGGGTCGATGCGGTGTCTCATCGTCCGGCCAGGTCGGTCAGGACGGACCCGATCAGCTGCACGCCGGGCGGCTCAAGGAACGAGTAGTGGTCACCGGGCACCCGCTGCCCGCGCACCGGCCGGCCGAGCGCGCCGGTCCAGTAGTCGGTGTCGTCCGGCCCGCTGGTCGGGGTGACGACGACGACGTCGGTGTCCAGCGGCCGGGGGGTGTACCCGGCGATCAACCGGTAGTGCGCCCGGTAGACCTGAAATCTGCGTTCGATCTCCGCGCGCGCCGACGCCTGGTCCCGCTCGCCGGTGATCAACCGATCGGCCAGCCAGGCCAGCTGCTCGACGGCGGTGTGCGTGGCCGGGTCCGGCGGCTGCCCGGTGTCCGGCCCGAGCAGCCGCGCGGCATCGGTGACGTAGGCACCGGCCAGCTCCGCCTCGGCCGTCGGCACCGTGTCGTGCACGAGGGTTGGTGCGTCCAGCAATGCGACGAACGAGACCTCGGCGCCCAGCCGCTCGGCGACCCGCAGCGCCACCAGCCCGCCGAGGGACCACCCGCCGAGCCGGTACGGCCCGTCCGGCTGCACCGACCTGATCAGATCGGCGTAGCCGTCCACCATCTCGGCCAGCGAGCTGACCGCCTGCGATCCCGGTCGCAGGCCCGCGGCCTCGATGCCCCACACCTGGTAGACACCGGCCAACTCCCGGGCCAGCGCCGCGTACCCGTGCACCGTCCCGCCGATCGCATGGATCAGGAACAGCGGTGGCCCGCCGGTCCCGGTGGACAGCCGGACCAGCGGACCGGACGGCGCCGGCTCGGCCCGCGGCGCGGCGGTGACCGGCTCGACCTCCCCGCCGGGATCGTCGAGACCGCTGTCGGCCAGCCCGTGCACCTCGCGGAGCACCACGGCGAGTTGGGCCGGCGTCGGCGCCAGGAAGATCGCGGTCAGGTCGGTGTCCACCTGGAACTCCTCGCGCAGCCGGGCGATCAGCTGCATGGCCTGCAGCGAGTTGCCGCCGAGCTCGAAGAAGCTGTCGTCCACGCCGATCCGGTCGTGGCCGAGCAGCGCGCCGAACGTGTCCACGACGAGCGCCTCGACCACGGTGCTCGGCGGGTTGGACACCTCGCCATCGGCCGCCGCGGCCGGCTCCGGCAGCCGCGACCGGTCTACCTTTCCGTTGGCGTTGAGCGGAAACGAGTCGAGCACCAGCAGGTGTGCCGGGATCATGAAGTGCGGCAGCTTACCGGCAAGGTGCGCCCGCAGATCGGCGCGGGGCGGGGCCGGATCGGCCTTGACGTAGCCGACCAGCTCCTTGTTCCCGTTCTGCTCCCGGACCACGACCACCGCCTGGCGCACCGCCGGATGCTGGGCCAGTACCGTCTCGATCTCGCCGAGCTCGATCCGCAGGCCGCGGATCTTGACCTGGTCGTCGAGCCGGCCGAGGTACTGCAGGTTGCCGTCGGACATCCGGCGGGCCAGGTCGCCGGTCTTGTACAGCCGGCCGTCCGGCGCGTCGCCGTACGAGTCGTCGACGAACCGCTGCGCGGTCAGCTCGGGCCGGTTCAGGTAGCCGCGGGCCACCCCGGCTCCCCCGATGTGCAGCTCGCCGGCCACCCCGACCGGCACCAGGTTGCCGTACCGGTCCAGCACGTGCGCGGTGTAGTTGGCCAGCGGCCGGCCGATCGGCAGCGGATCGGTCTCGGCTCCGGTGCACTCCAGCATGGTGGCCCCGACGGTCGTCTCGGTCGGCCCGTAGCCGTTGACGAACCGCAGGCCGGGCCGGACCCAGCGGCGCACAAGCGCCGAGGAGAGCGCCTCGCCGCCGGCGATCACCACGCGCAGGTCGGGGAAGTCCTCGTCGGCGATCAGTTCGAGCACCGCGGGCGGAAGGCACATGAACGTGATCCGCTCGCGCCGGATCAGCTCGGCCAGCCGCGGCGGCGACAGCAGCGTGTCCGTCCGGCCGAGCACCAGGGTCGCGCCGGAGACCAGTGCGCCGAAGATGTCCAGTACGGACACGTCGAAGTTGAGCGAGGCGAACTGCAGCACCCGATCGCCGTCGGCCAGCGACCAGTGCCCGATCTCGGCGAAGGCGAAGTTGACCGCCTGCCGGTGCTCGATCACCACCCCCTTGGGACGGCCGGTCGAGCCGGACGTGTAGATCACGTACGCCACGTTGGCCGCGGTGGCCACCGGAGCCGGGTTGGCCGAGCCGGCGTCGTCGTCGCCGATCTCCTCGATCCGCAGTGCGGTGGCGATGCCGGCCGGGACGGCGCCGGCGCTGTCCGCGTCGGTCACCACCACCGGCACATGCGCGTCCTCGAGCATGAAACCCAGCCGGTCGGCCGGATACTCCGGATCCAGCGGCAGATACCCGCCGCCGGACTTGAGAACCCCCAGCAGCGCGGCGATCCGCGGGATGCCGCGCCCCATGCACACGCCGACCAGGTTTTCCGGCCGCACGCCGAGTTCACGCAGCCGGTGTGCGACCTGGTTGGCCCGGACGTTGAGCTGGGCGTAGGTGAGCGCCGCGCCGTCCAGTTCCACCGCGACCGCGTCCGGGATGCGGGCCGCCTGCCGTTCGAACCACTCGTGCAGGCACCCCGGCGGCGCGGCCAACGAACTTCCGTTCCACACCGCGAGCTCCCGGACGCGGTCCGCATCGGACAGCAGCGGAAGCGCGGACAGGCGCTGGCGCGGATCGGCGACGATGCCCTCCAACAGCACCTGAAAATGCCGCAGCAGCCGGGCGATGGTGTCCGGGTCGAACAGCGCCGAGGCGTAGGACGCCACGATGCGCAGCCGGTCGGCCAGCGCGCTCGCCGTCAGCAGCAGGTCGAACTTGGCCGAGGTGTTGAACAGCTCCTCCTGCCCGACGGTGAGCCCGGCGGCCGCCAGCCCGGTCTCGTAGCCCTCGGCCACGTTGAAGCCGACCTGGAACACCGGGTGCCGGCTGGGATCGCGGTGCACGCCAAGCGCGTCGACCAGCCGGACGAACGGCAGATCCTGGTGTGCGTAGGCGCCAAGGGTCGCGGTGCCGACCCGGTCGAGCAGTTCGAGGAACGTCGGGTCGCCGGAGCAGTCCACCCGGATCGCCAGTGTGTTGACCAGGTAGCCGATCAGCGGGGTCAACTCGGTCCGGGTCCGGTTGGCGCTCACGGTGCCGACCACGAGGTCGTCCTGCCCGGTGTAGCGGTGCAGCAGGGTGTTGAACGCCGCCATCAGCGTGGCGAACAGCGTGGTCCCGCCGGTGCGGGCGATCGCCCGGAGCCCGTCGAGGACCGCGCGGTCCACCTCGGTGCTCTCCAACCCGCCCGCGTAGCTCTGCACGGGCGGCCGGGGCCGGTCGGTCGGCAGCGACAGGTTCGGTGCCCCACCAAGGGTTTTCGTCCAGTAGTCGACCAGCTCGTCGAGCACCCGGCCGTGCAGCCGGTTCCGTTCCCAGACCGCGTAGTCGGCGAACTGGACCTGCAGCTCGGGCAGTGTCGCCGCCCCGCCGGCCACCTTCGCCTCGTAGGCGGCGAGCAGGTCGCCGGTGAACACTCCGAACGACCAGCCGTCGAAGATGGTGTGGTGCACGGCGATCAGCAGCACATGCCGCTGCGCGGACAGGCAGGCCAGGTGCAGCCGGATCAGCGGTCCGCCGTCCACATCGAACGGCCGGCCCGCCTCCTGCTCGCGCAGCCTGTGCAGCCGCGTCTCGCGTTCGCTCTCGCCGTACGGCGCCAGGTCGTGGACCTCCAGGCGGGTTCCGCCGGGTGGCTCGTCGATCACCTGGTAGGGCCGGCCGTCCTTGGCCAGCAGCCGGGTGCGCAGCACCTCGTGCCGGGTGAACACCGCGTCGAGTGCCGCCCGCAGCGCGTCATGGTCCAGCGGGCCGGTGATGTGCAGCGCCCCGGTGATGTTGTAGGTGGGCAGCCCGGGAGCCAGCGCCTCGATGAACCACAGCTGTTCCTGGCCGTGGGACAGCGGAATCGGGTCCATGCCGGCCGGGCGCGGTCCGATCGGCGCGTTGGCGTTGTTCCGGCCGGACGACACGCGCGCGATCAGCGCCGAACGTTGAGTATCCGAAAGCATGGTCTGCCTCTCCTTAGCTGGCATAGGGTTTGTCCGGCATCGTGCGGATCGTGTAGGCCGGTGAGAACGGGATCCAGGCGATCGGCACCGCCAGCCCGGCAACGCCGATGATCAGCGCACCGCGCAGGCCGACCAGCTCGGCCAGCACGCCGCCGAGGAACGCGCCGAACGGGACCGTGCCGTACAGCAGCAGCCGGTAGCTGGCGTTCATCCGGCCGAGCAGCCGGTCCGGGGTGATGCACTGCCGCAGGGTGAGCGCGGTGATGTTGAAGACGGCCAGGTTCGCGCCGTGCACGGCCAGCGCGGCGGCCAACGCCACCAGCGCGGCCGGCCCGGAACCGTGCGGAACCAGCAGCAGGATCGGGGCGACGCAACCGATCAGTGTCGCGACCCGCAGCGCGCTGCCCACACCCAGCCGGGCGGCGACCCGTGCGGCGGCCAGCGCGCCGATCAGCGTGCCCACCGAACCGGCGGCGAGCACGAAGCCCAGTTGGGCCGGGCTCAATGCCAGCTCGCGCAGCGCGTAGACGCTGAACACCGTGATCACGATGTTCTGGAAGAAGTTGTACGTCGCCGACTGGGTGGCCAGGTTCTTCAGGGTGCGGTCACCGAACACCGCGCGCAGGCCCTCGTGGATCGACCGCGCGAGGCCGTCCTGCCCGCCGGCCGGCGGGCTCGGCTCGCGGTGGGTGATGAGGGCCAGCGGAACGGTCGCCCCCGCGAACACGGCCGCGCAGATCACCAGCGTGTTCGGCGCGGTGAGGACGCCGATCAGCAGCCCGGCCAGACCCGGCCCGGCGATCGCGGCCAGCGAGAAGCTGGTCTGCAGCCGGCTGTTGGCCTCGGTGAGCCGGCCGCGGTCCACCAGGCCGGGCAGGTACGAGGTCGAGCCGACGTCGAACACCACGGTGAGCACGCCGACCAGGAACGCGACGGCCAGCAGCAGCGGGACGGAAAGCACCCCGAGCAGCGCGGCCACCGGGACGACGCCGACCACCAGCGCGCGGGCCAGGTTGCCGGCGACAAGTACCGGCCAGCGCCTTCGCCGGTCGAACCACACCCCCACGAGCAACGACAGCACGATGAACGGCACGAACCGGGCGACGTTGAGCAGGCCCACCTCGAACGCGCTGGCGCCGAGCTCGACCACCGCGGTCAACAGCACGGCCAGCTCGGTGACCTGCGCGCCGAACAGGGAGATCGTCTCGGCGCCCCAGAACTTGGCGAAGTCCCGGTCGCGCAGCAGCGACCGGCCGGCGCGGTTGGCCGGGTCAGCCGGCATCGGTGCTCCCGGTGGGCAGTGCCGCGGCCAGGTCGGCCGCGGCACCCGGCGCGAACGCCTCGTGCAGCGCCCGGACGGCGTCCGTGACCGCCTCGGTGGGCAGGTGGCCGGTGATCCGGCCGGGCGCGCTGCTCACCAGCTCGGCGGGCATGCCACCGGCCGCCAGGATGTCCAGCAGCCGGCCGGCGATCCACGGCCGGTCGATGCTCGCCGGACCGACCAGGGTGACGCTGCCCAGGTCCTCGCGGATGCCCGGATCCAGATCCGCCGCGGCCAGGGCGGCGCCGACCGCGGCGGCGGACCCGTCCGCGGTGAACCGCAACCGGGGGCCGACCACGCTGGCCGCGGTCATGGTCAGGCCGTCCCGGTCCAGCGCCGCGGACACCTCGGCCGGCGACGCGTGCGTCAGCGTGTACACCGGATCCCGGGCGATGTGGGCGATCCCGCGCAGGTGCCCGGCACCGGCCGGCATCGCCCGGATCCAGGTGCCCGGCTCGGTGGTGAAGCTGGACCGGACGTGGATGTCGATCCCGTGCTCCACCGCGAGCTCCACGGCGCGCGGTTGCAGCACCCGGGCGCCGGCCCGAGCCAGCCGCAGCATCTCGTCGTGGCTGACCTGCGCGAGCATCCGGGCGTCCGGCACGACCCGCGGGTCGGCCGTGAACACCCCCGGCACGTCGGTGTAGATGTCGCACTCCCCCAGGCCAAGCGCGGCGGCCAGGGCGATGGCCGAGGCGTCGGAGCCGCCCCGGCCGAGCGTGGTGACGTCACCGGACTCCGACACCCCCTGGAAGCCGGTCACCAGCACCACCGCGCCGGCGTTCAGCTCCGCCTCGATCCGGTCCGGGGTGATCCGCAGCAGGCGGGCGCTGCCGTGCACACCGTCGGTCAGCATCCCGGCCTGCGCGCCGGTGAGCGAGACGGCCCGCTCGCCGAGGTCGCGCACGGCGATCGCGCCGAGCGCGCAGGACATCGCCTCGCCGGTGGACAGCAGCGCGTCCAGCTCCCGGGGTTCCGGCTCGGTGGACAGCTGCTGGGCCAGCCGCACCAGCCGGTCGGTCGTGCCGCCCATTGCCGACAGCACGGCGACCACCTGAGTTCCCTTGCGCAGCGCGGCAACCACGCGCGCGGCCATCCGGCGCAGCTTCTGCCAGTCGTCCACCGACGTGCCGCCGAACTTCCAGACCACCCGCCGGCCCGTGCCGGGTCGCCGCACACTCATGAGGCGCCCCGCGCCGCCGCCGGGACGGCCGCCGGTTGGCAGACCAGCCGGACCCAGTTGGCGAAGAACACCATGCTGTGGCTGCGCCACCGGTTCACCGGCCGGTCCAGCTCGACGCCCGCGGGCGGCCGCACGTTGGGCAGCCCCAGATCGACGTCGCGCCGGTACTCCTCGGCCAGCCGGCCGGCCGCGTACTCGGGGTGGCCGATGTGCATCAGCACCTTGTGGTCGGCGGACTCGGCGATGACCGTGCCGGCCCCGGCGGACCGGGCGATCACCCGCACCCGGCCGGCGGCCGCCAGACGGTCCACACAGGACTCGTCGAACCCGGCGTAGCGACTGTGCGCCGTCCAGAACCGGTCGTCGAGCCCGGTGGCCAGCGGGTGGTCGCGCACCAGCAGCTCGGTTTCGAACACCCCGGAAACCTTGTCCTCCCATACGGTGTGCGACATGTCGAGGAGCAGGTGCCCGACCGCGAGCGCGCCCCAGCACAGGCCGAGGACCGGAATCCCGCGCATGGCGGCGTAGCCGACGATCTCGGACAGCTCGGGCAGGAACCGGACCTCGTGGAACGGCAGGTGCTCGACGGCCGCACCGGTGACGACCAGCCCGTCCAGCGGGCCTTCGGCCAGCGCGGCGGCCAGGGGGCGGTAGCGCCGGTCGATCGACGCCCGGTCATCGAGCGCGTACCTGCGCTCATTCACCTTGAGCCACACCGGTTCCATCGGCGCGGCGAGGGCGAACTGAGGGAGCAGCATGGTTTCGAACTGCTCGGCCCTCGGCATCAGGTTCACGAAGCCGATCCGGGGCACCGCCGGCCGGCCGGCCACGGCCCTCATCGGACCGCCTCCGCCAGCTCGGCCTCGACCGTGTCGAGGGCGACGCCGATGATCGCCAGCGCGTCGGCGGTGACCTCGGCCGTGACGTTCAGCGGCGGCAGCAGCCGGACCACGCAGTCCTCCCGACCGCCGAGTTCCAGGATCAGGCCACGGCGCAGCGCCGCCCGCTGCACCCGCCGGGCCACCTCCCCGGCGCCGGCCCCGGCGTGTCCGGCCAGCTCGATGCCCAGCATCAGGCCGCGGCCCCGGACGTCGGCGATCAGCGGGCTGGCCTGCTGCATGCCGATCAGTCCGGTGAGCAGCTGATCCCCCCGGTCCCGCACGTTGGCCAGCAGGTTGTCCCGGTGCAGCACGGTGAGGTAGGCGTTGCCGCTGGCGAAGGCCAGGTTGTTGCCGCGGAAGGTGCCGATGTGGCTGCCCGGCGCCCAGGTGTCCAGATGGTCCCGGTACAGGATGATCGACACCGGTAGGCCCAGCCCGGACAGGCCCTTCGACGCGACGATCACGTCCGGCTCGATGCCGTACGGCTCGAACGCGAACCAGGTGCCGGTTCGGCCGCAGCCGGTCTGCACCTCGTCGATGATCAGCGGGATGTCGTGCTCTGCGGCGATATCGGCGATCCGGTGGACGAACTTGGCCGGCGCCGGGATCGACCCGCCCTCGCCCTGGACCAGCTCCATGATGATCGCGGCGGGTTTGCTCACCCCGCCGTGGGTGTCGGCGAGCGTGTTGGCCAGCACCCGCGCGCAGTTCACCGAGCAGGTGTCCGGCGTCAGCCCGACCGGGCACCGGTGGCAGTAGCCGAACGGGGTGAAATGAACTCCGGGCAACAGGTTGTGCAGGCCGTCCTTGGGCGCGGTCTCCGACGTCAGGGACAGCGCGCCCTGGGTGGAGCCGTGGTAGGAACCCTGGAAGGCGACCACCCCGCCGCGGCCGGTCGCCTTCTTGCAGAGCTTCACGGCGGCCTCCACGCCGTCGGCCCCGGTCGGCCCACAGAAGTGGATCTTCATGCGGTCCCGCAGGCCCGGCGGGAGCATGCCGAGCTGCCGCCGGGCGAACTCCGCGCGCACCGGCGTCGGGAAGTCGAGGCCGTGGGTGATCAGCCCAAGCTGGTCCCGAACCGCCGCGACCAGCTCCGGATGGTTGTGCCCGAGGGCGAGTACGCCGGCGCCGGACAGGAAGTCGATGTAGGTGCGACCGTCCACATCGGTCACCACGCTGCCGGTCGCCTCGGCGATGGCGATCGGCAGCCGGCGCGGGTAGGTGCGCGCGTTCGACTCGATCTCGGCCTGGATGTCCAGCAGCGACTGGGCGTTGCGATCGGGCACGGACAGGTCGGGCTGGGTGGCCGGCACCGCAGTCATGGCTGGTCCGCCTCTCCGGAATTTACCGTGGTGGTCACGTTGGGTCGGCACCGTCGATTTCGGCGTGTGCCGGTGGCTGGGTCGCGTTCCGTTCCCCTTGGGTGCGGTTGGCGGCCACCCGGCTCGAACAGGCTCCGCGCCCAGCGGCGGCTTGGCGTTGACACAAGGGGTGTCATGACGCCTCCTTTCCGGCCAGCGCCGCATGACCCGGTGCGCCGTTGCGGCCGGCGGTGGCCAATGCGACGTGCAGGCTCTCGGTGATTGCCTTGGAGCGCAGGGCAAGCAGGCTGAACGACCCGGCGTCGCCGAGCCCGTGGCTGGTCTCGCAGAGGCCGTTGACGTAGATCGGCGGCACGCCGGGCTCGGTGCCGACCCGGTAGTCCAGGCCGACCGACAGCCCCAGCTCGTCGTCGATCCGCAGCACCCCGGCCAGCCCGGCGAGCAGCGCCGGAACGCGCTCGGCGCGGTCGTGCCCGCCGAGGTCGCGGTAGCCGGTGGCCAGGACCACCCGGTCCGCCGTGATCCGCTCCCGCTCGCCGGTGATCTGTTCGGTCATCGAGATCGTGACCGGACCGGACGAGCGCCACGCGCCATCGATGTACTGGTTGGTGCGCATCGTGACCCGGTTGCGGCCGTCCAGCTCGTCCTCGTACATCAGCGAGTAGAGCCGGTCGATCACGTCCCGGTCGGCCGAGGAGTAGTTGGTCGGCCGCAGCTGGGTGCGCAACCGGTCCTTGCCGGCCGGCGAGGCGTGAAAGTAGTAGTCGACGAACTCCGGGAAGTACACCTCTTCGGAGAACGGGCTGGTGTCCTTCAGCCGGTAGCCGAAGGCGGTCATGATGTTGACGATCTTCGCCCGCGGGAATCGCGCGGCCAGATCCAGCACGATCTCGATGGAGCTCTGGCTCGCGCCGACCACGGCCAGGGTGCCGTCATGGTCGGCGGGCAGGCCGGCGATCCCGTCCAGGTACGTGGACGAGTGCAGCACGTCCGGCCCGACGAGCCCGGCGAAGACCGGGGGGACGTAGGCCGAGCGCCCGGTGGCGATCACCACCGCGCCGGCGCGGATCAGCTCGCCGCCGGCCGTCTCGACCTCGACCGCCGGGTGCCCGCCGTCCGGCCCGGTCAGCCGCACCGCGGCGACCTCCATGGCGTAGTCCACGTCGGCCGGCACATGATTGGCCACCCACTGGACGTACCGCGCATACTCCTTGCGCAGCGGATAGTGGTCGGGCAGGTTCAGATACCTGAACAGCCGGCCGTTCTCGTGCAGATAGTTGACGAACGTGTAGCGGCTGCGCGGATTCCGTGGCGTCACCAGGTCCCGCACCGGGTTGTTCTGGATATCGGCGCCGTCGAGCAGCATGGCCGGCTGCCAACAGGGTCCGGACTCCTTTTCCAGAAACTTTACCCGCGCCTGCGGCCACAACTCTTCGAGTGCGATTGCCAACGCGATGTTCGCCGGTCCGAATCCGATTCCCACCACGTCATACCAGCTGTCTCCCCGTGCGGGCATGCATGCTCCATCGTTTTCCGAATAGTGGTTGTGTTTCGAGGAATTCGGCCGCCAGCCTAATCGCGGCGGCGGCCCGATCCGGGCCGTTGCGCAATCCGGATCGGGCCAATGGCCGGATCCGGCCACAAGGGGGTACACTCGCGGTCGCGGCGGCCTCGGAACCAGGCAGGGGCAAATGAGAACGGGGCTGACCAGTGTACTCTCAGAGCCGGCGGTGCGGCTCTACGAGCGGCTAATCGTCACCGGCGGCGTACCGCTCGCGGATCAGACGGATGTGCTAGGCGCCGATGCTGTGCGTGAATTGGTCGATAAGGGATTCGCGCGTGAACGGTACGTCGACCGGCCGGTACTCATGCCGGTCGAGCCGATCAGGGCGGTCGACAACGCGATCCTCACCAGACAGCGGGTGATCCTCGACCAATACCAGACGTTGCTGCGCTTGCGCGACGAGATGCAGGCGCTGCAACAAACCTATTTGTCCGCAACGCACCCGGTGGAGGACTCGCCGGACCTGGTGCGGGTGATCACCGACCGGGACGAGATCAGCGCGCTGTCGGTGGAGCTGTGCCTGTCGGCGCAGCACGATGTGGCCAGCCTGGAGACCGGTCGGTTCACCCGGCCGCCGGACCCGCGCTCGGCCCGCCGGCCGCCGGCCGAGGTGCTCGAACGCGGGGTCCGGTTCCGCAACATCTACACCCGCGCCGCGTTGGAGGTGACCGGCGCGCAGGACATGCTGCGCACCAGTCTGGACGCGGGCTGGCAGTGCCGGGTCTGCCCGGAGTTGCCGATGAAGATGGTGCTGGTCGACGAGCGGGCGGCGCTGCTGCCGCTCGGGCCGACCGGGATGGAGGGCGCACTGCTGGTCCGGGCCCCGGTGATCACCGCGGCGTTCCGGACCTACTTCGAGCTGCTGTGGAACAGATCGGTGTCGATGGACGGCAAGCCGTCCCGGTTTCCGCCGGAGCAGGACCAGGTGTTGCGCCTGGTCCTGACCGGAATGACGGACACCGCGATCGCACGGCATCTCGGCATCAGCGAACGAACCGTGCGCCGGCACGTGGGGGCGCTGCTGGAGATCTTCGGTGCGAGCAACCGGGTCACGCTGGCCGTTGCCGCGGTCCGGGACGGCTGGGTGGACTGAGCACCCGCCGCCCCGGACCGCGGATCCCCTGGGGTTACTGCCATTCCCACGGCAGCGACAACTGCACCGGGGCACACAGCCGAACCGGCGTCGAGGTCCGGGCCGGTGGCGGTGCGACCGCCGGAACCGCCGTTCCGCCGTCGGCGGCGACCGGGACGATCACCCGCCCGAACGTGCCAGGGACGACCCGGTGCACCCGCCAGTTGTTGGTATCGAAGAGCAGACACTGCGGTGGGCTGGTCGGGCCGTCCGGCGGCTGTGCCATGAGCATGATTTCGCCGCTGGGGTGGACGCCGAACAGCCAGTAGCCGTCGCCGACCACACCACTCACCCCGAACGGCACCCGGCCGCTCGGGTACCAGATGTCCTGGTACCCGTAAAGCGGGTCCCGCCACAGTCGATAGTTCGTGCCGTTCCAGAAACCTGTGGCGAATCCCCGGGCGGTCAACCCGGTAACCAGCGGACCACGAAACGTATCGAAGAGGCTGTCCGTTTCCGACATCGGCTCGCCGCCCGACGCCCAGTCGGGTTGCCGGTAGGTGCGCAGCGAGCGGCCGTACTCACCGATATGCAGGTAACCCGGCGCCGAGGCGAATACCACGGACTGCGCCCAATTGATCGAAACGCCGACCCGAACGGGTGCCTTCAATACCGTGCCGGCTCGTTCCTGCCGCCGCCACCACAACTCGCCGGCCGGCGTCGTGGCGTAAACCAGGGTGGCCGGGCCCGCGTCGACCGCGAAGACGTGCGAATACGGTCGCCAATCTCCGGCGTCGACGTCGGTTTTCGGGCCGAATTCTCCGGTTGCCGAACAGAACGGCATCTCCATCAGATGCCCGGACCGTGCGTCTACGGCGAAGATGTGCCGGGGGTCACAATCCTCATCGGCAACCGCTTTCGGTGCGAAAATCACCGGCCCGATGAGCAGTACCGCAAAAAACACGCGAACCCGGCCGCGCGCCAGTGAAACCGTAAAGCGTTTCATCTACGTTCCCCCTCAATAGCCCGCTTACGCCGCCAACGTACGTGCGCGCATCGGACACCACCTGTCCGAAACGGGCCATTGGCCGGACCCGGCCGACCGCCGGCTGCGGTCGGCGTCGCCGGGCGCAGCCCGTCGACCGGGCACAGGATCGGCGGCCGGATCCGCGGCGTCCCGGATGATTTGTGCACCGCCCGGCGTTGTTCGACGATGCCGTGATGATCGGGGTGTCGGGTCGGGAGGGGTGCCTTGCTGGGACTGGAGCTTGTCGTTGTGCTGGGGGTGGCGGTGCTGGTGTGCAGTGTGGCCGCGGAGCGGTTGCGGGTCGCGCCGCCGGTGCTGCTGCTGGCCTTCGGTGTGCTGGTGGGGTTCGTTCCGGCGTTGCGGGGGATCAGCCTGCCGCCGGAGGTGATGCTGCTGCTGTTCCTGCCGGCGCTGCTGTACTGGGAGAGCCTGACCACCTCGTTGCGGGAGATCCGCAGCAACTTGCGGCCGATCGTGCTGGCGAGCACCGCGTTGGTGGTGGCCACCGCGGCGGTGGTGGCGGTGGTCGCCCATGAGTTGGGGTTGGGCTGGGGGCCGGCGTGGGTGCTCGGCGCCGCGGTGGCGCCGACCGACGCCACCGCGGTCGGGGTGATCGCGCGGGCGCTGCCCCGGCGGACCATGACGGTCCTGCGGGCCGAGAGCCTGATCAACGACGGCACCGCGCTGGTGATCTTCGGGGTGGCCGTGGCGGTCACCGCCGGCCAGGTGGAGTTCGACGCCGGGCAGGTCGGCCTGCGGGTGTTGCTGGCCTACGCCGGGGGTGCGCTGGCCGGGCTGCTGGCCGCCTGGCTGGCGGTGCAGGCGCGGCGCCGGTTGGACAATCCGTTGCACGAGAACCTGGTCAGCCTGCTGACCCCGTTCACCGCGTTTCTGCTGGCCGAGTCGGTACATGCCTCCGGGGTGCTCGCGGTCGTGGTGTGCGGGTTGACGTTGAGCCAGATCGGGCCGCGGTTGGTCCGGGCCGATACCCGCCAGCAGGCCGAGGCATTCTGGCGGCTGGCCACGTTCGTGCTCAACGGTGCGCTGTTCGTCCTCATCGGACTGCAGGCGCACGCGGTGATCGGCGATCTGGACCGGGCCGAGGTGATCACCGCACTCGGCGCGATCGGGCTGGTCTCGGCGGCCGTGATCGGCACCCGGTTCCTCTGGAACTACACCATGCCGTACCTGATCCGGATGATCGACCGGCGCCCGCAGCAGCGACTGCGCCGGGTCGGCGCCCGGCAGCGGATGGTCAGCGCGGTGAGCGGGTTCCGTGGCGCGGTGTCGTTGGCCGCCGCGCTGGCCGTGCCGGAAACGACCAGCTCAGGCACGCCGTTCCCGGACCGGGATCAGATCGTGCTGATCACCTCCGGCGTCGTCGTGGTCACCCTGGTGCTACAGGCGCTGGTGCTGCCGGCGGTGGTGCGCTGGGCCCGGTTGCCCGCCGACACCGCGCTGGCCGAGGAGCGCCGGCTGGCCGAGGCGACCGCCTCGGAGTCCGCCTACGCCGCACTGCCGGAGATCGCCGCCCGGCTGCAGACCAGCGAACCGGTACTCACCCGGGTACGCGCCGAGTACGACCACCACCGGCAGGTGGTCAGCTCCGCCCCGGACGCCGACGAGACCGAGCAGCTGCTGCGCGCCGAAGCCGAGTACACCGCCCTGCGCCTGGAGTTGATCGCCCACAAGCGCGCCATCGTCGTGCGCCTGCGCGACCAGCGCGACATCGACGACACCGTGCTGCGACTCATCCAGTCCAAACTGGACACCGAAGAGGTCCGCCTGGCCCGCCGGGAGATCCTCGACTAATGCCTCGAGCTCAGCTCGCACGCCCGACCCGCCCGGGTACGCACGGCCTGACGCGTGCTCAGGCGCGCCGGGAGACCAACCCGTGGTTCGGTGCCGACGGTGGGGCCTGTTCCGTCGTGGATGCCGGACGCCGCGGCGGCAGGCCCGGCAGGGAACCGTCGACATGCTGACCAACCTCGTGCCGGGCGCCCGCTGGCACGACGCCCGCCCGGAGATCGACACCCCCCAGCACCGGGAATCCGGCTGCGCGGCCGCGGCCTCACGTTGATGCCAACCACCTTCTGGACCGGACGGCCGATGCTCGCCGACGCCCCCGGCGAGCCGCACACTCGGTCTTTGGGTACGAAACGTTCGGGCGGCCGGCCCGGCGGGGTGAGGCTATGCTCCGAACGGGACGGATCGGAGAGGCTTTGGCATTGGCGAAGGCTTGTGTGGTCGGCGGTGGGGCGACGGGGACCGCTCTACTGTGGACGCTTGCACAGGATCCCGTTGTCTGCCAGCGGTGGCAGGCAACCTTGCTCCACAATGGATCCGCGCTCGGCGGCCACTCGATGACCGTGCCGATCGACTACCGCGGTGTGACCATTCCTGTCGACATCGGCGTACAGTTCGTCGCGCCGATGCTCTACCCCAACGTGGCGGCGATGCTCGGTCTTCCCGAGTTCCAGCAGCGGGTGGGCCTGACGCCCTTCGACGTGCTCGAGGTGGCGTGTGCGTTCCCCCGTAACCCGCACACGGGAGCGCCGCGCAACTGGGGCAATTTTCCGGCATACCAGCACGGTCCGAACTTCGCGCTCTACGACGCGGACATGGCCGCCGACGCCGCTCGCTTCCAGGATTTCATCGAAGCAGCCCTTTTCCTGGGGTGGGGCGAGCGGACACTGGCGGACTTTTTCGCCGACCCACCGATCGTGCTCGCCGACCAGCAGCGGTTCGTGGACTTCCTCGTCTCGCCCTACATGAGCATCATGAACGGCTACGGCAGCGCGGACCTCGACCAGGTGACCTTCGGCGACGTCGTTCCGCTGTTCGCGACGATCCCCGGACTGCCGACGCCGCTGGCGGCGTTCACCAAGCCGGGCACCGGCTGGGCGCGGTTCGATCCTGGAAGCTCCACGTGGGTGCAGACCATGAGCGACCTCGCACAGCGGACGCTGACCGCCGACGTCCGCCTCGGCGCCACGGTCACCGCGGTCTGGACGGACCGGGAGACTCCGGGCAACCCGGTGCACGTGGTCTGGACCGACGCGCAGGGCGAGCACGAGGAGACGTTCGACAAGGTCGTCCTCACCACCGACATGTGGACCTGCGCCGCGCTGCTGGACAACCCGCACAACGCCGCGCTCTGGCGCGAGCTCTACGCCTCCTACATCGACCCGGCGCAGTGGCCGTTGCTCCCCGGCGCGTGCTACATCCACACCGACGAGACCATCCTCTCGCCCGACCTGACCGAGCAGCTCGAGACGCTGCAGTTCACCGCCTACTACGCGCCCACCCGTGCGGCCCCGGGTTACGACCTCGCCCGGACCTTCACCACCTACATCCTCAAGAACCTTCTCGACGACCCCGCCGCCGACGGCCTCTACCTGACGATGTACGGCGACACCGCCGAGAACACCCGGATGCCCGACCCGGCCAGCGTCCTGTTCAGCCAGACGTGGACCCACGGCATGTGGGCGGCATCGTTCATGGGCGGTCCGAAGTCGAGCCTGCACCTGGCCCAGGGCCTCGGCCGGTTCGACTATCCGGGACAGCGAGACACCAACGTCTACTTCGCCGGCAACAACACGACCACCGACTCCGAGGAGGGAGCCCTGGACTCGGCGATGGCGATCGCCAACTACGCCTTCGGCGCGAAGTACCCCATCCCCGGGGCGCATCCCATCGCCGTGGCCATGTTTCTCATCTTCTACCTCGACGTGATGTTCCCGGACGCGCCGCTGCAGCACCGGTTGGCGGCGGTCAGGTCGCTGCACCAGCGCTGACCGCCGCCACCTTGCGCCGCGTCCCCGCGAAGCCGAACCGCCGGGCGGCCTCGTCGGCGCACTCCAACAGCGGGCGGGCCCGCGTCGCGTCACCCGGTCCGGCGCGCCGCATCATGGCCCGCGCCAAGGCCACCTGGGCCTCGGCGGCCCAGTACGGCAGCGGCACCGCCGCGGCCGCGCGCACGGCGGCCGCGGCATGGTCCACGGCGGCCGCCAGGTCGCCGGTCGCGGCGGCCAGCAGTCCGAGCTGGTGGTCGACCGGCCCCTCCCGGACCACCTGGTTGAGCAGGAAAAGCCCGCCGCACGGCCGCAACCGGTCGTAGAGCCAGCCCGCCGCCGCGGCGTCGGCCACCGCGCCGGCGACCGCCGCCAGCGTGCACAGCACCTGCACCTGGAGTTGGGAGGCCGGCGGCGGCGCCGGGTGGTCGAGCAGGTCCGCGGCGACCGCGCGGGCCTCGGCGAGCGAGCCGGACTCGGCGTGGATGAGGGCGATGGTCGGCCTCAGGTCGTAGTCGGAGAACGCCGGCAGGCCGCTCAACAGGGGCAGCAGCTCGTCGGCGCGTCCCTGCTGGCGGCGTAGATGCAGGAGCTGGGCGCCGTGGGCGAGCACGGCATCCGGCTCACCCGCGTCGGACCCGATCCGCAGGGCCGCCCCGGTCGCGGCCTCCGCCTCGGCGTGCCGCGACGACGCCTGCAGGCGTCCGGCCCGGGACAGGGCCGCGACCCAGCGCAGGTAGGGCTCGCCGATCTCGTCGGCGATGCGGCATTCGGCGTCGAGGTGCTCGTCGGACTCGACCGTGCGGCCGCTCTCCCAGCAGGCGAGGCTGCGCAGCCGGGCGGCGAGGAAGCGCAGCCGCCGGTCGGGCGACGTGGCCGCGAGGCCGACCAGCTCCGCGCTGTCGGCCAGCCGCTGGTGGTGGGTCGAGGGAGCCCAGGTCGCCTCGAAGCGCATGGCCAGCACCCGGCCCAGCACGTCCGGGTCGCCCAGCTCGCGCGCGCCGTGCACCGCCTCGTCGGCCAACAGCCGCCTGCGCCGCGCCGCCACGGTGCCCAGCAGCTCGACGGCCAGGGTCGCGCCGAGCAGCGGACGCTGGGGATGGGCGCGGTCACCGGTGGCCGACATCGCGGACTCGAGGAGCGCCACCCGTTCGGCATCGAGCCGGCCGCTGCTGGAGACCGAGCCCCGGTTGTTGGCGACCACGGCACGCACCAGCCGGTCGGTGTCCCCGGCCGACTCCGCGAGCCGCCCGGCGGTCAGCAGCGTCTCGCGGTAGCCCTGGTCACCCACACCCCGCTGGGCCTCGCCGAGCCCGATCAGCACATCGATGTGCAGCCCGTCGCCGGTCGCCTCGCCGAGCCGGGCGACGGCCTCGCGGAACCACCGCAGGGCCTGGTCGGGGGCCAGGTTGGACAGGGCGTGCTCGCCCGCGCGGCGGGCCCAGTCGGCGGCGTGGCGAGCCTCGTCCGGCCGGTGACCGAGCAGCCAGTGCCGGGCCAGCTCACCGGTCCGCGCGCCGCCGGCACCCGGTGCCCCCACCTCCATCGATTGGGCCACCCGCCGGTGCAGTCGCCGCCTGCGGGTCACGCCGACCTGCTCGTAGAGGGTGCGCTGGACGAGCGCATGACCGAAGGCGAAGTTCCCGGCATCGCCCGGCAGCTCGACGAGCAGGCCGGCGGCGATCCCGAGGTCGAGGTCGTCGAGCACCTCGTCCTCGCCGGCACCGACCACCTGGGCGAGGGTGACCAGATCGAAGTCCTGGCCCAGGACGGCGGCCTGGGTCAGCACACCAGCGGCGCGCTCACCGAGCCGGTCCACCCGCCGGATCACCACCTCGCGGACCGTCTCCGGCAGGCCGAGGCCCACCGCCGCGCCGGGCCCGGACGCCGTCCAGCCGGCGGAGGCCGGGCCGGCGGCGAACCGGTCGGCCAGGTGCCGCAGCAGCTCGCGGGCGAAGAACGGGTTGCCCCCCGACTCGCGGCCGACGGCGTGGGCCCAGCCGACCGCGTCGCCGCCGAGCCTGCGGCCCGCGGCCGACTCCACGAGCGGCACCAGGTCCTGGTCGGCCAGCCCGGTGAGCGCCAGCCGCACGGCGTCCGGCTGGCGAAGCAGCTCGTGGACCGTGCCCGCCGCGGCACCACCGGCGGCGAGCTCGGTGTCGCGGTAGGTGACCACCAACGCCAGCCGGCTCGGTTCGGCGGCGGTCGCCAGGTAGCGCAGCAGCAGCAGGGACGGTTTGTCCGCCCAGTGCAGGTCGTCGACGACCAGCAGCACCGGCCGGTCCGCCGCGGCCCTGGTCAGCAGCGCGGTGACGGCACGGAACAGCAGGTGGCGCTCGGTCTGCGGATCGGTGCCCTGGCCGGACCCGGCCAGTGCGGCCCGCGGGCGCAGCTCGGGAACCAGGCGCAGCAAACCGGTGCCGTACACGCCGAGGTGATCGGCGACGAGCTCCGCGGGCAGGTGGGCGGCGAGCTGCGTGAGGCCCTCGACGACCGGCCGGTAGGCGAGCGTCACCTGCTCGTCGCAGCGCCCGTAGAGGACGAGCGCACCGGCCGCGTCGGCCTCGCGGGCGGCATGCGCGACGAGCGCCGTCTTGCCCATGCCCGCCTCCCCCGCGACCAGCACGATGGCCGGCGGGCCGGGCCGGGCCGGGGCCAGGCGCCTGCGGACCGCCTCGAGCTCGTGGACCCGCCCGACGAGCAGCCCGCCGCTCTCGGTGCCCAGCCGGGCCGGGAGGCCGGGACCGCCCGATGTCCGGCCGCCCGGCCCCGGCTCGGCGTGCAGCAGGTCGAGAAACAGGGCCTCGGTTTCCGGGGACGGGTCCGTGCCCAGCTCGGCGGCGAGCAGTTGACGACACTGCTCGTAGGCCACGAGAGCCTGGGCCCGGTTGCCGCCGCCGGCGAGGACGGACATGAGCAGCCGGTGCGCCGACTCCCGGAACGGATCGAGGTCGATGACCTCCCGCGCCGCCACCGCCGCATCGGCGGGCAGGCCGGCGGCGAGCCTGGCCTCGGACAGGGCGTGCAGCGCGCGGATGCGCAACTCCCGCAGCCGGGCCCGGCGCTCCCTGATCCACTCCCCGTCGGCCTCGAGCAGCAGCGGCCGTCCGGTGATCCGGTCCGCCTCAGCCAGGCGTCCCACCGCCTCGGCGGCGCGGCCCGCGGCCAGCGCCCCGATGGCGTGCTCGACCTCCAACGCCGCCTCCTCCAGATCGACCACGGTGCACCCGGGCAGGCTGAGCTGGTAGCAGCCGGAGGTCGCGCGGACGGACGACCGGCCGTCAAGGCCCGCGTCCTCGAAGGCGGCCCGCACCCGCGCGACCGCGGTGCGCAGCACCGACTCCCACGACGGCGGCGGCTCCTCGCCCCACAGCAGCGCCGACAGCTCCTCGCGCCGGACCGGCCGGGCGCGCTCGAGGACGAGCATGGCGAGGACGACCCGGGCCTGCTGCGAGCGGAGCTGACGACGACCGGCCGGGACGCCGTCCACCTCGATCGAGATCTCCCCGGTCAGCGTGATGTGCAGCGATCGCGTGGTTGACGCCTTCCGTGCGGGTCCCGGCGGGTGCCGGCGAGGCCGATTGTGTCGGCACTTCGCCCGGCGCGCGATCGGAGCCGGTCTGCGCCGGATCTGCGGGCGGTCTGCACCCGATTCCTAGCGTCGGAAGCACCCGCAGGACCGTCCTGTGGCGACACCCTCGAAGGAGCGATCATGGCCAACTACACCGTCTCGGTCCTCATGTCGAAGGAGACCGTCAACAACCTGTCCCAGAACAACTTCGTGCTGTACGGCTTCAAGGCCGTGCGGACCACCCTGCCCGGTGCGCCGCTGGTGTGGTTCCAAACCACCGCCTACGGCGAGACGACCGAACTCAACTGGACACAGAGGTTCCGCGCGTACACCTCCAGGAGCAAGATCGTCCCCGGTGGGCTGATCAGGGCGACCAACTCGTATGACATCGACCTCGGGCAGACCCTCGAGGTGACGGACAAGAGCGGCACCGGCTCGGTGGTGCTGGCCGGCAACCCGGGCGCGGTGTCGATCCTCAATCAGACGAGCACCGAGTTCACCTGCGGCGTCTCGGAGATGCAGCCCGACGGCGGGGTCACACCGATGTGCGCGTTTCCCCTGTTCGGCAACAACCTCGACGTCATCGCTCCGGTCGAGCGGATCCTGCTGACCTTCTCCACGACCCCGGTCAACACCGGCACGGTCATCTACCAGGCCTACAGCCCCGGCGTGCTCATCGATCTGACCGGCACGGACAGCCGCACGGTCGGCTACGACATCAACGCGGGCTGGTCGTGGGGCGGCGGGGCCTGGGGGCGGCAGATCGCCCCGTCCCAGAACCTCGTCCCGCTGCTGATCGAGACCAGCACGGACCTGAGCCAGCAACCGCGGACCGGTCTGCCGCCGGCCACCGAGGTCGCCACCGGGTCGCAGGTCGCCACCGGATCGCTGGTCGCCGCCAACGGCAGGGCCGGCTGAGCCGTCGCGCGAACCCGCGCCGGGTGTCCGGCGCCCGGCGCGGGTCCGTGGCACGAAACCGAGGAGGGATCGATCATGCCCAACTACCTGAGCTGGAACGTCTACCACGGGACCATCGGCGGGGTCACCCCGGTCCAGCGGATCGTCCAGATCGTCACCGTCGGCATGCTGAACAACGTCGACGTCATCTGCCTGCAGGAATGCCCACAGACCATCCTCGACGGCGCGATCGGGCCTTTCGGGACGCCCGGCCCGGCGTCACCGGTCGTGCTGGCGCTCAACGCGGGCGCCGCAGGCTGGGCGGCGTTCTACTCACTGCGGCAGGCCTGGAGTGAGAACAATCCCAACAACCCCAACAGTTCCGTCACCGCCGACGGTTATCTGATCTTCTACCGGAACGCCACGTTCGCGGGCAACGGCGCCTTCGGCTACTACCAGCCGAACGCCTTCGTCGACCTGATCGGCAACTACCTGCGCCCTCCGGTGCGCCTGCAGCTCAACCTGGCCGTCGGCGGTGTCGTCACGGTGATGAACTGGCATGCCAACACCGGCGCACCGCAGGTGGCCTCGGCGATCGCCGCCCTCAACGCACTGCTCGGCAACGCCAACGGGCAACCCAACCTCACCGTTGTCCTCGGCGACTTCAACTACGGCGGCCCGCTGAACAACCTGTTCGCCGGGCTGGCCCCGCCGTTCAAGAACTGGGACGACTGGTTCGTCAACATCACGAGCCCGACCGGTGCTCCGGTCTCCGCCGGCCTGGACCACATCCTCACCAGCCAGCCGTCGGTCGAGATCCTCGCCGCCGTGCTGACCTTCAAGAGCGACGCCTACCACTATCCACTCGCCGTCAGCGTGTAGCGCCGTCGCCGCCGGCCCCGCCGGAGACGTGCGGTGCGGATCAGCCGGGCGCCCAACGCGAAGGCGACGATGGCCGGCGGCAGCGCGCCACCGACGTCCGCGCCGGCGCTGCTGCCCGGGTGGCGTCAGAGCTGGAGTAGTCGGTCGATCTCGGCGAGTTGGGTCGGTGTCAAGGGCCCGGCGGTCAGTGCGCCGGCGTTGTCCTTGGCCTGGGCCGGGGTGCGGATGCCGGGGATCGGGACCGTGCGCGGGCTGCGGGCCAGGATCCAGCCAAGCGCGCCCTGGGCGAGGGTGCGACCGGCACTGGTCAGGATGTCCCGGATGGCGTCGAGGCGGCGCAGAAACTCCGGCGACGGGCGGCCGTCGCGGAAGTAGGCCACCCAGGTCTGCCCGTCCGTGCCCCGCACATCGCGGGCCGCCAGTTGGGAGTTCCGGTCGTACCTTCCGCCGAGCAGGCCCATCGCCAGCGGAGCCCGGTTGATGCTGGCCAGATCGTGCTCCGCGCAGACGGCGAGCATGTCCGGGGCGTCCTCGAACACGTTGAGCACGTGCTGGGTGGCCGTGCAGTGCGGGCCGGCGGCGAACGCGGCGGCCTTGGCCGGATCGTCGGTGCTCCACCCGTACCCGCGGATCAACCCATCGTCCACAAGGGACTCCAGGGTGGCCAGGATGTCGTCGACCTGCTCCGGCTCGGCGTCACAATGCAACTGGTACAGGTCGATCCCCTCGGTGCCGAGCCGATCCAGCGACGCCCGGCAGGCCGCGCGGATGTAGCCGGCGGAGGTGTCCGTTCCGATCCGCGCACGGCTCGCCTCGTCGAAGGTGTTGCCGAACTTCGTGGCGATCACCACCTCGTCGCGGCGACCGGCCAGCGCCCGCCCCAGCACCCGCTCACTGTGTCCCGCGCCGTAGGTGTCCGCCGTGTCGATCAGCGTGACACCCAGGTCGAGCGCCTGACGCACCGCGGCGATCGACTCGCCGTCATCGACCTCGCCCCACCCCGCCTCCCGGCCACCGGCACTGAACGGGCCGCCGATCGCCCACGCCCCCAACCCGATCGCGCTCACCTCGACACCACTGCGCCCCAACTTCCGCATAGCCGAACAGTCTGCCGGCTGGACCGCGCTCCAGGTCAACCCAGCGCGCCACGCACGACGGCACGACATCCGCCGCTTGCCGCCCACCCCGGGCTTCCGAGTCTTGACGCGGATCAGTCAGCCTATCGGTAGATAGCCGAAGCTCGGTGAGCCTTGGACATTGAGGTAGAAGCCAAGTGTGGGAAGGACGACATGCTCGAGATCGCCGAACTGCTGACCGAATACGACCGCGCCCGCACCTACACCGACGAACTCTGGCGCGACCTGTCCACCGAGGAACTGCACTGGCGTCCCCGGCAGGACTTCAGCCCCATCGGCTGGCACCTCGGACACCAGGCCCACGTCGCGCACTTCATGATCCGCAACCTGACCGCCGCCGAACCCAGCCCGGCACCGGACCTGGACGGCGTCATGGACTCCGCCAACCCCGAAGCACACCGGCTGCCCCTGCCGGATCCCCGGCGCATAGCCGATTTCCGGTCCACCGTCGCCGAGCGCGTCCACGCCAGGATGAACGCCATCGGCGCCGGCACGGTAGGCGCCCCCGCACAGCTCACCATCGTCGCGCAAGCGCTGCTCACCGCACTGATCAACCACGAATACCAACACGACCGCTGGATCGGCGAGGTACGCAACCGCGACCTCGGCCACCCACTCCCGGACGACCCCACCTCCGACCGGATCACCACCGTCGACGGATACCTGGTCGTGTGCGGCTGGAACCCGTGAAACGGGCGGTGCTCGCCGCCGGTTACCGCCGCGAGGTCGGGTAGCGGCGGTCGCGGGCGGACCAGCAGCCCTGGTGCCAGTGCCGCCGGTCCTCGACCGTTCCGGTCTCGGTGGCCGGCCACACCACCAGATGCGCCACTCCGGGCCGGATCTCGTGGTCACAGCCCGGGCACCGGTACACCTTGCTCGCCCACTCCCCCGGTACCCGCTGCACGATCCACTCGCCGTCGGCCGCGGACTCCAGCCGGCGCGCGCTCACCCCGCCGGCCGTGGACCGGGGCTCGGCGCGGTTGGCTCGGTTACGGCGCGGCACGACGCATCACGGTATTCGACAGTGCGGATCGCGGCACTTGCTCAACGTGCGCTGCGGGTGAACCCGAACAGGTGCTGGGCGACGCGGCGTAGCTGGATTTCCTCGCTGCCCTCGGTGATCCGGTAGCGGCGGTGGTGGCGGTAGATGTGCTCGAACGGTTTGTGCCGGCTGTAGCCGAGTCCGCCGTGCACCTGCATCGCGCGGTCCGCGGCCTCACACACGAACCGGTTGGCGCGGTAGTTGCACATGGAGACTTCGGCCGAGAGCTCCGTGGTCCCGCTGAGGCCATCCGGCTGCTCGTCGAGATGGGCGGCTGTGTCGCGGATCAGCGCACGCAGCATGGCGGCCTCGGTGTGCAGCTCGGCGAGCGGCCATTGGATGGCCTGGCGGGTGGCCAGCGGCTGGCCGAAGGTGACGCGCTCGCGGGCGTAGCGCACCGCCTCGGCCACGCAGTACGCGCCGGCACCGAGGCTGGCGGCGGCCTGGCGGATGCGATTCTCGTGGACGAAGTGCTGGGCCAGGTCGATACCGCAGTCCACCTCGCCCACGACCGCGGAGCGCGGTACCCGTACGTCGGTCAGTCGGACCTCCGCGTGGTCGGAAGGCATGTTGAACGTCCACCACACGAACGGCACCTCGAAGCCGGGAGCATCGGTCGGCACCAGGAACGCCGTGATGCCCATGGCGTCGCCGGGCGAGCCGGACGTTCGGGCGAACACGAGATCATGAGTGGCGCCAGGCAGTCCGGTGTTCCAGCGTTTGGCGCCGTTGATCACCCAGTCGTCGCCGGAGCGGATCGCGCTCGTCTGCATCCAGGTGGCGTCGCTGCCGTGGTCGGGCTCGCTGAGCGCGAACGCGATGGGCCGGCGGCCGGTGATCGCGTCCTCGATGTGTTCGGCGCGCTGCTCCGGCGTGCCGAACCGGTGCAGCAGCGCGACGACCGGGAAGTTGCCGACGACGGACGACTCGTCCTGCAGGTCGTTGTGCAGGCCGAGTCCTTTGGCGGCGAGGTGTTCCCGGATGATCGTCATGGCCAGGTTCGAACCGTCGCGTCCGCCCAGTTCCACAGGCAACGCGTAACGCAGGAAGCCGGCTCGATCGGCCAGCAGCCGCGCCTGGGCGAGCAGTGCCCGCCACTCCGCACGCGGCACCCCACCGGCCTCGAAGTCGGTCCTGGCCCACTCCCGGCGATGGTCGAAGAACCGGGCGTTGTCGTCCATGTCCTGTAGTGGAACGATTTCCGCAGTGATGAACCCGTCCAGGTCGGCCAGGAAGCCGGCGACATCATCGGTCACGCTGATCAGAATATCGGCGCGGATGACCGCGGGTAGCGCATCGTTGAGGTCGCGTATGCGACCGATCCCAGGTTGAATGACTCGTTCCGTGAGTCCGCGGGTTCGTGGTGCATCCGGCTCGGGTCCGCAGCCCGCAGGACAAGCTCGGGTCGAGCACCGTGTCCTTATATGAGGTCGAATTTCTTGCTGGAGAACAATTCCGGGACCTCGATGCGTGCGATGACGCCGGAATATCGCGGGGATGCAGGTGCATGGCGCCAGGCGCTCATGCGCGGCTCAAGCTCGCCCAGCTCCTCGACATGCTTCCCGAACGGCTCGCTTTGGCCCGGTCCAACCGGTTGCCGCACGACGACGACTTCGACGAGTTGATCGTCGAGCGGCACCGCAACGCCTCAACCGTGATCACCAGCAACCAGGGACTCTCCGTCCCTTTCCGTCGCTAGCGGATTCACAGAACATCACCTCGAGCCCAAGTCCGGTACGTAGAACTTCGTCGTGGCCTCGACCGCGGCCGCGACCTGTTCCGGGTCGCCGCCGGCGGCGAGATGAGCCTGGCCCCAGGCCGCGGCGCTGCGCCGGCTGAACTCGCGCCCCTCGGGCGACTTGTCGAACTCGGCCAGGTTCTCGATCTCGTCGTCGGCCAGGAGCCGGGCCAGGGCGAGCAGACCCAGGTCCCAGCCGACGCCGCCGGCGCCGGGGCCGTAGGTCGGGAAGTAGTGCGGGTCGACGACCGACGCGTGGATCAGCTCGAACTCGGTGTCGCCGGTCGGGCCCGGGGCCAGGCGCACCTCGACCTCGCTCGTGCCCTCCCAGGCATCGGCGTCCGGGCCGAAGAGCCAGGACACCTTCAGCAGCCGCGGCGGTTCGCACCGGAGGATCTCGCCGTGCCCCATACCCTCCAAGTCGAACTTCCCGCCCAGCCGGAGATCCCCGGTGGCCGGTTTCAACCAGCGGCGCAGCCGCTCGGGGCTGGTGATGGCGTCCCAGACGTCCTCGACCTCCGCGTCGTACCGGCGCCGGAGCTCCACTGTGTACGCCTCGCCGGCCGGCACGCTGCCCGTGCCCATCACCCGCTGCACGGCGGCCAACTCGTCCAGTACGTCCTTCATGTCATGTCCTCTCGGTAGGTGGATCGGTCCTGCCCGGATCGGTGCGGAACCCGGCCGGCTTGGCGAGCGCTCCACTGGCCCGGGTCCGGCGTGCGCGCCTGCCCCGGGCCAGCTCGGTGCCGAGGGCGTCGAGGCGTTGTTCCCAAAACCAGCGGAACCGGTCCAGCCACGCATCGACCTCGCGCAACGGCGCGGGCTCAACTGTGTAGAACCGGTGGGTGCCCTCGGCCCGCACCGACGCGAACCCGCTGTCGCGTAGCACGCGCAGATGTTGGGAGACAGCGGGCTGGGAGATGCCGAACTGGGCCCGGATGACGTCCGTGACCGCCCCGGAGGTCTGCTCACCGTCGGCCAGCAGTTCCAGAATGCGCCGGCGCACAGGGTCGCCAAGAACGTCAAACGCGTGCACGACGAGCGAATGTACCGGCTTCGACTTATATAAGTCAACACTGTAATTCGGCGGCGTGTCGGGACCCGGAACACCTCCCCTGGATCGACCCGACCCCTCCGTCCTGACGAACGGCTCGGGGTCAGCGGCTTGGCCGATCAGAAATCCTCCGCCACGTCGTCAGTTCTGGTAGCCCTCTGGCACCGGTGGAAGGATTGATGACCATGACCGACGCTAGACCGCTGGGCGCCGACGAGGCCACGTTCATCGCGGCGGTCCGCTCAGGCGATACGGCGCGGTTCGCGCTCATCACGGAGCGCCACCGGCGTGAGCTGCAGGTGCACTGCTACCGGATGCTCGCGAACTACGAGGACGCCCAGGACATGACGCAGGAGACGTTGCTGCGAGCGTGGAACAAGCGGGAGTCGTTCAAGGGCCACGCTGCGCTGCGGACCTGGCTGTACCGGATCGCGACGAACGTCTGCCTCGACTTCCTGGACAAGCGCAAGGACCGCACACCCGTACCGTCCGAACTGTCGGACTCCGGCTCCGAGCTGCTGTACCTGCAGCCCTACCCCGACCGGATGCTCCCCGAGGACCCGCAGGAATCGGTGGTGGCGCGGGAGACGATCGAGCTGGCGTTCATCGTCGCCGTCCAGCACCTGCCGCCGCGGCAGCGGGCGGTGTTCATCCTGCGCGACGTCCTGGGCTGGCCGGCGTCCAAGGCCGCCGATGCCCTCGAGCTGACCGTCGCATCGGTGACCAGCGCACTGCAGCGGGCGCGCGTGACGATGCGCGAGCAGCTGCCCGACCGCCGCCTCGACTGGCGCAGCCCCGCCACCCACGAGCTGTCCAATGACGAGCGCGGCGTGGTGAAGTCCTACATCGACGCCCATGAGCGCAACGACCTCGACGGGCTGATGTCCCTGCTGCGCGACGACCTGCGCTTCGCGATGCTGCCCGAGCCGGGCACCTTGATCATGACGGCCAAGGATGCGGTGGACGGCTGGGTCTCCGGTGGGCTCTTCCAGCGCGGCCACGACGACTGGCGCTGTATCGCCACGATGGTCAACCGCATGCCTGCCGCCGTGCTGTACCTCCGCACCCCCGACGACCCGCAGTACCGGCTGTTCGCCATCGCGGTCCTGCACATCGTCGACGGGAAGATCGCCGAGCTCACCGGATTCGATGCCACCGACAAACCATGGCTGGACCTGCCCCCGACACTGTGATCACCTGACCTGGCCGCACGAGCCGAGCATGTGGCCCGTTGCTCATCGCCTCGTCTCGTATCGCGTCAGCACCACGCCGCCGGGAAACGTCCGCGTCTCCACGAGGTTCAGGTTCACCCAGCTGTCCAGCGCCGTGAAGAACGGCGTGCCGCCGCCCACCAGGACCGGGTAGGTGGCCAGGGCGTACTCGTCGATCAGCCCGGCCCGCATGGCAGCCCCGGCGAGCGTCGCGCCGCCGATGGTCATCGGGCCGCCGTCCTCGGCCTTGAGCCGGGTGATCTCGGCGACCGCGTCGCCGGTGACCAGGCGGGTGTTCCAGTCGACCTTGTCGATCGTCGAGGAGAACACCACCTTCGGCGTGTCCCGCCAGTTCCGTGCGAACTCGATCTGCGCCGGGGTCGCGTTGGGCTGCTGGTCGCCGGTCGGCCAGTAGGAGCTCATCGTCTCCCACAGCTTGCGCCCGTACAGCGTCAAGCCGCTTGCCCGCTCATGGTCGAGCCACCACCCGAACAGCTCGTCGCTCGGCGGCCCGCCCCAGCCGATGTCGTCGCCGGTCGCGGCGATGTAGCCGTCCAGGGCCACGTTCATGCCGAAGATCAGTTTCCGCATCATGCCAGCCTCCCGTGAGTCGATCTCATACGTACAGACGGGCGCGGCACGAAAACCTAATCTGTGCGCGTGCTGCGTCCGCCGGTGCGGCTGCGCTTCGGGCTGCCGGCCGCGGCCCACGGCGGCCGTTTCCAGTGCGATCTGGTCGCTGATGCCCTCGAAGAGCACCACGGCCACGGCGGTTGTCGACCTTCGCCAGGGCGTGGGCCATCGCCCGGGTCGTGGCGTCAGGGCCACTGTCGTGGCAGTGCCCTGGCCTGCGTTTTGATGTCCCACACGCTCACTCTGCTCGAGGTGTGGGCGCTGTCGAACTCCACCACGGCGAGCTTTCGGCCATCGTCGCTGAATACGACGTTGAGCGCGTTTATGCCGAGGACGGAAGTTCTCGCGGCTGTTCGACGTTCGAAATGTCCCATAAGCGTGTATGGCCGTTCCGCCATCTCGCTCCGGAGAGCGTCGGGTTGTTGTCGGCGCGGACATCGACGGCGTCGTCGATGCCGCGCGGGCCGTGGATTGTCGACAGGACCGTGGTGTCAACCCGGGGTCCGGCGCCGGCGCTGAGGTTCCCGTCGGGCGCCAATGCGGTCGCCCACGACCTTCCGAACGATGGCATTGCAGGAAACGGGGCCCGCCTTCGGCGCGGCCAACGCATTCCTTCAACCGGAAGGCGGTGGCAATTATAGATATGAAGGCATTGGAGATAGGGATATCCGTTCCAGCGCGGCGCTGATAACATCTATTGGATGAGCATTTCCGGCGATTGGCACCAGCTGGGGTACAATTTCGCGACCTTCGACGTTTGTTAGCTGGCGTCCGCTTGTGCCGGCCCGGCCGCGGGCGTGGGGTATCCGCGGCCTGGCCCATTCGAAGGCCACCGCCACTCGGCCTGGGTGATCATGGCGGTGCGGCGAGGGTGTCAATCCACCGTTCGAGGTGCCGCACTTGGCCAGACATGAGTTCGGGGTCGCGCAGCGCGCTGGTCAGCAGCGCGCCTCCCTGGACGCCGGCGAACAGGGCGGTCGCGAGCTCGCGCGCGTCACGATGGCCCAGGTTCTGCAGCTGGATCTCCATCCACTCGAGGATGCGCCGGATTGGTCGGGCCGCCTCGATGTCCAGGCCGTCGTCGCGCCGGTCGAGCTCGGCGGTCAGCGTGCCGAACGGGCAGCCGTAGCGGGCGACCAGGTCGCGCATCTGCTCCCACCGGCGCACCAGCGCCGTGAGCCGCTCCGCCGGCCCGGAAAGCTCCGCCAAGGCGCCGAGCATGGCATCGACCTGGCCGACCTGGGCTTCGATCACGGCCCGGACCAGGTCGTCCTTGGTCTTGAAGTAGTAATAGATATTTCCCACGGGAACATCGGCCGCGTGCGCGACGTCGGCGAGCGTGGTCGCGGCGACACCCTGGCGGTGCAGCAACTCGGCCGCGCCGGCGACCAGCCGCTCCCGCTTGCCGCCGCGCGCGGTGCGTGAGTCAGTCATCTCACTCAGACCCTAGCCCGCCCGGGGTCAAGACTGCTACGGTCGAGTTAGTCAGTCATCTAACTAACTCGTGAGGAATTCGATGAGCAGTTCCGATGACACCGTCCTGGATCCACCGCACCGACTCGTGATCAGCTACCGCGGCCGGTACGATCCCGGCCTGGCGGCCGAGCCGTCCAGCCGGGTCAGCTGGCTGATCGAGCCCGATGCGGATGGGGTCACTCTGCTCACCGTCGTCCACGACCAACTCGACACCGCACCGAAGACCGCCGAGGCGGCCGAGCGATGAGCGCCCTGTCCACCTACGGATCCTGGGCCGTCATCACCGGAGCCTCCTCCGGCATCGGCCGCGCTTTCGCTGAACACTGCGCGGTTGGTGGACTCAACCTGGTGCTGGCCGCACGCTCCACCGACCGGCTCACCGCACTGGGCCGGGACCTCACCCGGGTCCACTCCATCGAGCACCGCGTCGTCACCGTCGACCTCAGCCACGCCGACGGCGCGGCGGAACTCCTCACGGTCTGCCAGGACCTCGACGTGGGACTGCTGATCTCCAACGCCGGCAACGGAAACCCCGGCCGGTTCCTCGACCAGGACCTACCCGACCTGCACCAACGCCTCATCCTCAACACCACCACCCACCTGGACCTGGCCCACGGCTTCGGCCGCCGGTTCGTCCAACGCGGCCGCGGCGCCATGGTCCTGGTCTCCGCCCTCGGTGCGATGCACGGGCTGCCCAACATGGCCCACGAAAGCGCCGCGAAATCCTACGTCCTCAACCTCGGCGAGGCGCTGCACCATGAACTGAAGCCGGCCGGAGTGAAGGTCATCGTCATGCTCCCCGGCAACGTCGACACCCCGATCATCGACCGGTTCGGCCTGGACCGAACCAGCCTCCCGATCCGACCCCTTCCCGCGGCCACCGCCGTCCGACAGACCATCCACGCCCTCCACACCGGACACCCCATGATCGTGCCCGACCGGCGCCTGCGTCTGCTCACCCGGCTCACCCCACGCCGAATCTCCATCCGGCTCAACGGCCGCATGCTCGGCCAAGCCGCCACCAACCTCGCCACCCGAGACACCGACCCGCGCACCGAGGCCCACCCCTAGGTGAAGTCAGACCGTCCAGGTGGGACGGTCAACCCGATGACCGCGGTGCACGCTCATCCCTTCACGGCCCCTGCGGTGAGGCCTTCGGTCAGGAATCGTTGCCCGAACCCGTACATGAGCACGACCGGGATGCTGATCAGCAGCGAGGCCGCGGCCAGTTGGCCCTGCGGTACGACGTCGCCGAAGATCATCGATTGCATGCCGACGGGCAGTGTCTTGTAGTCGTCGTTGGTGATGAACACGAAGGCGAACAGGAACTCGTTCCAGGCGTTGGTGAGCGTGAACAGTGCGACCGCGAGCAGGCCGGGCTTGGCCAGCGGCAGCACGATCCGGACGAACGACCCGAACCGGGTGCAGCCGTCGACCAGCGCAGCCTCCTCGAGATCGGCCGGGATCGTCTTGAAGTAGCCAACGAGCAGCCACGTCGCGAACGGCAGGGTGAACGTGGGGTAGGCGAGCACGAGCGACCACAACGAGTCGTTGAGCCCGATCCCGCTCATCAGCTGATACAGCGGGATGAACAGCAGCGCGCCCGGCATCACGTAGGTGAGCAGGATCGTCACCGTGAAGCTCTGCGAACCCCGGAACCTCAGCCGCGCCAGCGCGTAGCCGGCCAGCGCCGCACAGATCAGGGCGATCACGGTGGACGCCACCGACACCAGGATCGTGTTGACGTACCAGGTGCCGAACGCCTTTCCCGTGAACAGGTTGGTGAACTGCTCGGTGCTCCACGGGGTCGGCCACAGGTCGTCGGTGCGCGCGACGATCTGGTTGTCGGACTTGAAGGCCGTGACCGTCATCCAGTAGAGCGGAACCAGCACGAAGCCCAGCAGACCCACCAGCGCGACCCCCGTGCCGGCGCCGCCGACCAGGCGTGCGGCCAGCCGGTTGCCCCGCGCGGCGAGCGCGGAAACGACCCAACCGACGGCGGCCGCGAGCACCACGAACACGCCCAGCACGAGCGCGGCCTTCCACACGATCTGCGGCGACGCCCAGACCAGGATGAGCGTCGAGGCCACGACGATCACCCACGGCAGTGCTCGGCGCTGAGCGGGAGTCAGCCGCCTGCGCCCTGTGTCGCCTGCGCCCGGCAGGTCGCTGCGTCGCATCATCCGCACCAGGATCACCACGAGGATGGCGATGATCGGCAGCATCACCAACGTGACCGCGGCGCCCGCGCCCAGCTGCAACTGCTGGATGGCCTTCGAGTAGGCCACCATCACATACGGGGCGGTGGCGTCCCCCGGTCCGCCCTGGGTCATCAGCCAGATCAGGTCGAAGTTGTTGAACGTCCAGATCGACGACAGCAGCACCGTCACGATCATGATGTTGCGCAGCCCCGGCAGCGTGATGTGCACGAAGCGCTGCCACGCCGAGGCGCCGTCCACCATCGCCGACTCGTAAAGACCGCTGTCGATGGCCTTGAGCCCGGCGAGGAACGTCACCGTGAAGAACGGGATGCCCTTCCAGACGTTGACCAGGATGACCGCCGGCATCGCGAGCGCGGGATCGGACAGCCACTCCGCGGGCCACCTGTCGACGAGCCCGATCGCGGCGAGGCCGGGCCCGATCCCGGAGTCGGTGAGCAGGACGTTGACGCTGCCGAAGATCGGGTCGAACAAGGACCGCCAGGTGAAGGCCGTGACGACCGTCGGCACCACCCACGGCAGCAGGATCACCCCTGCGATGATCGCCCGGCCGCGGCGCATGTGGTGCAGCATCAACGCCGCGATGAGACCGAGGGTCACTTTGAAGATCTCGGCGTACGCGGTGAAGACGAACGAGTTGAGCACGCCCTTGTGGAAAACCGCGTCGTCAATGAGGGCGGTGTAGTTGTCCAGCCCGACGAAGACCGTCTCGGCACCGTGGCGCTCCGTGGCGCTGGTGAAGATCGAGCTGACGATCGGGACCAGGATCAGACCTGCGACCAGCAACAGCGTCGGCCCGATGAACACCGCAGCGAGGCGCCAGTCGCGCCCGAGCAGCCGCTGCGATGTGGTGAGCGAGGACGACGCGCTCGGCGCCGGACGGGCCGGCGCCGGCCGCTGACGCAGGACGGTCACTGCTTGTAGCCCTGCTGTTCGAAGACCTGGACGATCCGGGCGTGGGTCGAGGCAACGGCCTCGGCCGGCCGGGTGCCCTGGATGACCGACTGCATCATGTCGGTCAGCAGATAGGCGGCGGTGGCGGCTTGCTCGCCGGGGCTGGGGGCCTGGGGGAACGCGTAGCCGGTCTTGGTGGTCAACGGGAGCCGCGCGCGGGTCTGCTCCCGCAGCGCGGCGAAGGCCGGGTCACCGCTGGTGTAGTACGGGTCGGAGTCCCATACCTTGTCCCACGCGGGGTTGACCAGGCACGGTGCTCCCTTCGCGACACCGAGCAGTGCGCTCCCGCTGACCATGTACTTCGCCACCAGCTTGGCGAGGTCGGGGTTCTTGGCTCCCTTGAACACGACGAACGAGTTGGACTGGCCGAACGCGAGGGGCTGGTCGATCGCCGGTCCGGTGGCGCCGTTGAACGGGTGCGTGTTGGCGTAGACCGGGTTGTTCTTGGTCTTGGAGTCGGCGTAGACGCTGAACTGGTTGCGGGTGTAGCCGAGGATCCCGGCGAGCCAGTTCTCGTTGTTGCTGGAGTCGGTCCAGGCGGCCACCCCGGGCGGCAGCATCGGCTTGTACTTGGGGTTGGTGTAGATGTCGGCCAGGAAGGTCACGGCCTGGACCGTCTCGGGGGAGTCGAACGTGACCTTCCTGCCGTCGTTGGAGGCGACCGACCCGCCGTAGGCGTTGATCAGTGCCTCGATCATGCCGTTGGCGTCACCGGACCGGTTCACGGTCATGCCCCAGCCGAACCGGCGCTTGGACGGGTCGGAGATCTCCAGGCACAGGTCCCGCAGTTCCTCCCAGGTGTAGATCTCCTTGGGGGTGATTCCCTTGTCTTGCATCCAGTCCTTGCGCAGGAACGACCCGATCCCGATGAAGTGGTACGGGATCGCGAACCACTTGCCGTCGAAGACACAGAAGTTCTTCGCCTCCGCACAGGGCTCGCCGTACTTGCCGGTCAGCGCCTTGACGACGTCCGTCACGTCCTCCAGGTCGCCCAGCGCCTGGAACTGCGCGACGAACCGGGAGTCGGTCATGAACGCCAGGTCGCGCGCCACCCCGCCCTTGACCTCGGCGTCGATCTTGGCCACCACGTCACCGGCGTCGGCCTGGACCAGGCTGTTCTCGATCTTCGTCCCGGTGGCGTCGGCGAACTTCTTGATCGATCCGTCGAGCTGATCGTTGGCCGCTGTCGAGTACAGCTTCTGCGACAGCAGCCCCATCGAGGTGCCCTTCATCGACGCCGCGGCGTCGAGCAGTTCCTTGGGAACATCCGGTTGCACGCTGGTGGGCGAGGCGGACGTGCCCCCGCACGCGGCCAGGCCGGCCGCGCCGAGCACCCCCGCCCCCATCCCCAGGAAGTCGCGCCGGGACCACACCGGGCGTTCCTTCATGACCATTCGCCTCCTTCATCTCCCTCACCGCCGGGGCCC
>NZ_DASUCC010000024.1:0-78930 GCF_035762905.1 Actinophytocola sp. | reverse complement strand
TCACGGGTTCGCTCGCACGCTCGCTCACGACCACGCCTCGCAAGCTCGGCGTGGCCGAACCCCGCCACCTCGCAAGCTCGGCGGCCGGGCAGCGTTCACGGGTTCGCTCGCACGCTCGCTCACGACTCGCCACGCTACCGGGCGTGACCCGCCGGGAGCGGCAGCAAAGGATGGTGTGTCAGTAGGTCGGCAGGCTCGGGTCCACGTCCCTGGCCCAGCCGAGCACCCCGCCGCCGACGTGTACCGCGTCGGCGAAGCCGGCCTTGTGCAGTGCGGCGAGCGCCTCGGCGGAGCGGCCGCCGGACTTGCAGTGCAGCACGATCGGCCGGTCCTGCGGCAGTTCGGCCAGCGCGGCGCCGGACAGGATGCGGTCCTTGGGAATCAGCGTGGAGCCGGGGATCCGCACGATCTCGAACTCGTGCGGTTCGCGGACGTCGATCAGCGCGAAGTTCTCGCCCCGGTCGAACTTCTCCTTCAGCTCCCGAGGGGTGATCGTGTGCCCGGCGGCGGCCCGCGACGCGTCGTCGGACACCACGCCGCAGAACGCCTCGTAGTCGATCAGGCCCTCGATCGGCTTGCTCTCCGGGTCCTTGCGGATCCTGATGGTCCGGTACGACATCTCCAGCGCGTCGTAGACCATCAGCCGGCCGAGCAGCGGCTCACCGATGCCGGTGAGCAGCTTGATCGCCTCGGTGACCATGATCGAGCCGATGGACGCGCACAGCACGCCGAGCACCCCGCCCTCGGCGCAGGACGGCACCATCCCGGGTGGCGGCGGCTCCGGGTAGAGGTCGCGGTAGTTCAGCCCCTGCCCGTTCGGCGCGTCCTCCCAGAACACGCTCACCTGGCCCTCGAACCGGAAGATCGACCCCCACACGTACGGCTTGCCGAGCAGCACGGCGGCGTCGTTGACCAGGTAGCGGGTGGCGAAGTTGTCGGTGCCGTCCAGGATCAGGTCGTAGCCGGCGAACACCTCGAGGGCGTTCTCCGCGCTCAGGTGCACCTGGTGCAGGTTCACCCGCACCAACGGGTTGATCTCGGCGATCGAGTCGCGCGCCGACTCGGACTTGGGCCGCCCGACGTCGGACTGGCCGTGGATCACCTGGCGCTGCAGGTTGGACTCGTCGACCACGTCGAAGTCGACGATGCCGAGCGTGCCAACCCCGGCAGCGGCCAGGTAGAGCAGCGCCGGGCTGCCCAGCCCACCCGCGCCAACCACGAGCACCTTGGCGTTCTTCAGCCGTTTCTGCCCGTCCACCCCGACGTCCGGAATGATCAGGTGCCGGCTGTACCTGGCGACCTCGTCCTTGGTCAGCTCGGCGGCCGGTTCGACAAGCGGCGGCAGGCTGCCAGCCATCGGTTCCTCCTCAGGGACTCAGGACCACCCCAAGTGTCCTCTCCACTTAACGCCTGGGTCCCACCCCGACTTCCACCGCTCCCACATCGCGGGACGGGGATCACCCCGCCGCCTTCGCCTGTGGGTTCGGCCACGCGTTGGGTTTGCACGTCTTGCCGTCGGCGGCGATCGGCTCCCGGTTGCCGACCGCCCGGTTCAGCTCGGCGACGAAGTTGTTCGACACCCCGAAGGTCTGCTGCATCATCACCGGGGCGAGCGCGCCCTCGGTTCCGCAGCCCACGTGCTGGTTGTTGAACGCGTGGCCGACCTCGTGGTTGATCGCGTACTGCCGGTAGGTGAGGATGTCGCCGTCGAACGCGGTCGCACCGCGCACCCAGCGGGCCAGGTTGATCAGCACCCGCTGCTCGCTGCGCCGGTAGCAGGACGACTCGTACTTGATCCCGTAGCCGCACTTGTCCGGCCGGTGCACGGTCTCCGGGGTGGACAGGCTGACCCGCATGGTCGGGTTGCCGGAGTCGACCCGCTGCACGGACACCCGCCCGCCGGTGGTCCAGCCGCGGGGGTCGGCCAGGGTCTGGTCGATCAGCCGGGCGAACGCCTCGTCGCCGCCGAAGGCGGACGCGTCGATGCCGTCCTCCACCTCGACGGTGTAGGTGTAGAGCTTGCCGCCGCCGCCGACCCGAGGGCCGGTGCCCGCGACGATGTGCCAACTGCCCGCGCCGGCCGGGGTGAACGGCCCGCCGTTGGGCAGCTCCGCGGTCGGCACGTTCACGTCCACCGGGGTGACCGGCAGCTCGGTGGCCTCGGGCGGCGGGAGCTCCTCGCTCGGCTCCTCCTCGGCCGCCACCACGCCGTCCGGCCCGGGCTGGGCGCCGGTGGCGGCGGCGCCGGCGTCCTGCTGGCCGACCTCGTGCACCACGAGCGCGGTCAGGGCGAGCAGCACCACCACAGACAGACCGTGCCAGCCGTACCTCCGCATCGCCGCGCCGAGCCCGCCGCGGCTGCGCCGGTGCGCCGGGCCCTCACCCGACTCGGCCGCGGGCCGCCAGGAGGCGCGCAGCGGCTGACCGCCCCGGCGGTTCGTGCCCGGCTTTGTCACCCGTTGAGTCGATGCGGAGCGGCTCTGCCTGGGGAGCGGTTGCTGCCCATGCGTCGTCCTGCTCACGAATGCAGCGTGCCACATCACGCAGCGATTGGCTGGGCTCTCCGCGCAGTCACCAGGCGTCACCGGCCTCCCACATCCCGAGGACCGCCCGGGCCACGGTGACCGGCCGCTCCATCTGCGCGACGTGGCCGGTGCGCGGCAGCACGAGCAGCCGGGCTCTGGGCAGCGCCTTGGCCAGTCGGGGCGCCTTGCGCACGGTGACCAACTTGTCCTCGGTCCCCCAGATCACCAGCGTGGGCATGGTGAGCCGGGGCGCGATGGTCCACAGCGAGCGCGCCGGGGGCACCAGCCAGGCCTTGAACAGCCCGGCGGCGCTGCGGGCCAGCGCCGTGGCCGCCCACTTCATCGCCGCCCGCTCCGCCGCCTCCGAGGTGGCCTCGGCCAGCCGCGCCTCGGGAATCTGTGTCGGGTCGGCGAAACACAGCCGGATCAGCTGCATGGCCCGGTCCCGCGGCGGCATCGCGGCCAGCGCGTGCCGCACCCGGGGCCCGACCACCGGCAGGAACATCAGCGGCAGCCGCGCGTCGGACAGCCGCCGCAGCGACGGCCGCAGGTCGGGCACGGCCGGCGAGACCAGGGTGAGCGAGCGGACCAGTTCCGGGTGCTCGGCGGCGTAGAGCATCGAGATGGCGCCGCCCATCGAGTTGCCGAACAGGTGCACCGGCCCGAGGTCCATGCCGCGCAGGAACCGGGCAAGCACCTCGGCGTGCGCGGTCAGCGAGAAGTCGAACCCGGGCATCGGCTCGGACCGCCCGAAGCCGGGCAGATCGACGGCCAGACCCGGGGCCTGCCCGGACAGCTGCGCGGCCAGGTCGGTCCAGTTGGTGGCCGAGCCGCCCAGTCCGTGCACGTAGACGGCGGTCGCCGCGCCAGTGGGTCCGGGCGTACGCCGGACATGTAACCTCAGGTCCCCGACGGAGCGCTCCTCGCCCGGCCACGGCGGGATCGTCTGATCCAGCCGGGGGAGCGCCGTCTCGGAGAACGGGACGCGGGTCAACGGCGACAGGCCCGCAGGGGTATTCATCGGACCAGTCTCCCTCCGCGGGGCGTTACCGACGAGTAAGGTCGGCAGAATCACCTGGACGGGACTCGGCGACCCCGATCCCGAGGCTTGCGTGACCGTTGGTGGAGGCGGTATGGCGGAGACCATCGAGCAGAACGGACAGGCCGGCAAGGGCGCACGGTTGCCGAGAACCGCACGGCGGGCCCAGTTGCTCGCCGCCGCCCAGGACGTCTTCGCGGCCAACGGCTATCACGCCGCGGCCATGGACGAGATCGCCGAGCGGGCCGGGGTCAGCAAGCCGGTGCTCTACCAGCACTTCCCCGGCAAGCTCGAGTTGTACATGGCGCTGCTCGACACGCACGTCGACGAGCTGATCCGGCGGGTGACCGAGGCGATGGCGGGCACCACGGACAACAAGCTCCGGGTGCGCAACGCCGTTGGCGCCTACTTCGACTTCGTCGACGGCGAGAGCCAGGCGTTCCGCCTGGTGTTCGAGTCCGATCTGCGCGGCGAGCCCGCGGTGCAGGACGCGGTCGAGCGGGCCACCGAGGCCAGCGTCCGCGCGATCACCGCCACCATCACCGCGGACGCCGGGCTGGACGACGTGCGCGCCCGGCTGCTCGCCGTCGGTCTGGCCGGGGTCAGCCAGGTGGCCGCCCGCGGCTGGCTCGCCGACCAGCGGCCGATCCCCAAGGACGAGGCCGTCGCGCTGATCTCCACGCTGATCTGGCGCGGGATCGGCGGCGGGTTCCCGCTGCAACATCAACACGAGTGACGCCGTGAACGAGCCGACCGGCAAGGGTGACGCCCGCCGGGACCGGTGGCGCTCGCACCGCGAGGCCCGGCGTGAGGAGTTCGTCCAGGCGGCGCTGCGCGCGCTGGCCGAGCACGGGCCGGACTTCGGCATGGAGCACGTGGCCGCCGAGGCCGGGGTCACCAAACCCGTGCTGTACCGGCATTTCACCGACAAGGCGGATCTCTACGTCGCGCTCGGCCAGCGCGGCACCCAGCTGCTGTTCGAGCGGCTCATCCCGGCGCTGAACAACGAGGAGGCGCCGGTCCCGCGGATCCGCAACAGCCTGCAGGCGTACTTCTCGGTGATCGAGGAGTATCCGAACCTGTACCGGCTGCTGATCCGCCGCCCGTTCGGCCGGGACGTGGTGGCCGAGGACAAGGAGCTGATCGGCGCCACGCTGAGCCGGTTGCTCGGCGACTATCTGCGGGCGCTGGACATGGACTCCGGCGCGGCCGAGCCGTGGGGCCACGGGATCGTCGGCCTGGTGCAGAACGTGAGCGAGTGGTGGCTGGAGCGCCGGACGATGAACCGGGACGCCGTCGTGGAGTACCTGACCGAGATCATCTGGGCGGCCATCGACGGGATCGTGCGCCAGCACGGCGGCGTGGTGCTCGACCCGAACGAGCCGATCGAGGTGGACCGGGTCGTGCAGCTGCGGCCGAGAAACCTCAGGTGACGAAGCCGACCCGGCGGGCGTCCGCCTTGCCGATCTCCACGTAGGCGACCCGGGCCGAAGGGATCACGTACCGGGCGCCCTTGGCGTCCACCATGACCAGCGTGCCCTGCTGGGTCCGCAGTGCGTCGCTGACCAGCGCCTCGACCTCGTCGGGAGCGAGATCGCTGGTCAACACGATCTCCCGCGCGGTGTCCGCGATCCCGATCTTGACCTCCACGCCGACCTCCGCAGCTCGCCCGACCCATCCGCCCAAACCCTAGCCGAGTCCGAGTGCCGTCATCCGCCTGCCGTGCTGCTGCTGTAACCGGCGGAACAGCGCGGCGATGCCAGCCAGGTCCCCGGTGCCGGCCACGATCAGCTCGGCCAGCCCGTCCCGCTCCGCCACCACGTACTGGGCCTGCGTCAACGCCTCGCCGAGCAGCCGGCGGCCCCACAGCGTGAGCCGGTCACGGACCGCCCGGTCCCGCTCGATCGCCGACCGGACTTCGCGCTCGGCGAACGCCGAGTGGCCGGTGTCGGCCAGCACGTCCAGCACCAGCGCCCGGCTGTCATCGTCGAGCCAGCCGGCCATCTCCCGATACAGGTCGGCCGCCAGCCCGTCGCCGACATACGCCTTGACCAGCGACTCCAGCCAGGACCGCGGGGCCGTGGAGGCGTGCCAGGTGTCGAAGTGGCCGATGAACGGCCGCATCGCGTCCTCGATGTCCACCCCGTGGCCGGCCAGGAACTTGTCGATCTTGGTGTAGTGCCCGATCTCGGCCGCCGCCATGGCCGACAGCGCCGCGCGACCGGCCATGGTCGGGGCGCTGCGGGCGTCCTCCGACAGCCGGTCGAAGGCCGAGAGCTCCCCGTAGGCGAGCACGCCGAGCAGGTCGACTACCCCCTGGTCGATGTCCGGACCGACCCCTTCCGGATCGACGCCCGCCGCCGCCGGCGTGTTCTCGCTCATGCCGGGAGCCTAACCGGCAACCGTCGCAGGTAGACTCGTCACGGACGCCCCGCGTGCCAAGGCCGACACCGAGGCCGCGCGGCCGGCGTCAGAGAGGGTGCGTGCACGCTTCCGACCCTCCCGCGTCGCGACCTGAAACCTTCAGGGCACCGCGAGCGCGGTCGAGCGGACCGTTTCCAGGCCGTGCGCGCCGGACACGAGAGAGGCGATCGCCCTGACCGTCAACACCGACAGTGACACGACCATCGACCCGGTGACGCTGGAACACAGCGAAGCCGGCGTCCCCGAGACCGACACCTCCCACCCGCTCCAGGCCGGCGCGCCGGTGCGGCCCGACTCCCCCACGTTCGCCGGGCTCGGCGCCCGGCCGGAGATCGTCCGCGCGCTGGCCGAGGCCGGCATCGAGCGCACGTTCGCGATCCAGGAGCTCACCCTGCCGCTGGCGCTGGCCGGCGACGACATCATCGGCCAGGCCCGCACCGGCACCGGCAAGACGCTGGGCTTCGGCGTGCCGCTGCTGCAGCGGATCACCACGCCCGGCGACGGCACGCCGCAGGCACTGGTGGTCGTGCCCACCCGCGAGCTGTGCCTGCAGGTGACCCATGACCTGCGCGACGCCGGCAAGCACCTGGGCATCCGGGTGCTGTCCATCTACGGCGGCCGGCCGTACGAGCCGCAGATCGCGGCGCTGCGCGGCGGCGTGGACATCGTGATCGGCACCCCCGGCCGGCTGCTCGATCTGGCCGAGCAGCGGCACCTGGTGCTGGGCAAGGTGTCCGGCCTGGTGCTCGACGAGGCCGACAAGATGCTCGACCTCGGCTTCCTGCCGGACATCGAGCGGATCCTGCGGATGGTCCCGGACAACCGGCAGACCATGCTGTTCTCGGCCACGATGCCCGGGCCGATCATCACGCTGGCCCGCACGTTCCTGCGCCGGCCGACGCACATCCGGGCCGAGGAGAACGACGCCGCCGCGGTCAACGAGAAGACCGCTCAGTTCATCTACCGGGCGCACTCGCTTGACAAGATCGAGATCGTGGCGCGGGCGCTGCAGGCCGACGGCCGCGGCCTCACGATGATCTTCACAAGGACCAAGCGCACCGCGCAGAAGCTCTCCGACGACCTCACCGAGCGCGGGTTCGCGGTCGCGGCCGTGCACGGTGACCTCGGCCAGGGCGCCCGCGAGCAGGCGCTGCGCGCGTTCCGCTCCGGCAAGGTCGACGTGCTGGTGTCCACCGACGTCGCGGCCCGCGGGCTGGACGTGGACGACGTCACGCACGTGATCAACTACCAGTGTCCCGAGGACGACGACACCTACATCCACCGGATCGGTCGCACCGGCCGGGCCGGCAAGACCGGGGTGGCGATCACGCTCGTGGACTGGGACGAGGAAGCCCGCTGGAAGTTGGTCAGCGACACGCTCGGCCTGGACGTGCCGGTGCCGGTCGAGACCTACTCCACCTCCGAGCATCTGTTCAGCGACCTGGGCATCCCGACCAACATCACCGGCCGGCTGCCGCTGGCCAAGCGGACAAGGGCCGGCCTGGACGCCGAGCCGGAGGAGAACTTCGGCGACCGCAAGAAGCGGGAGCGCAAGCCCCGCGGCGGCCGGCGCGGCCGCGGGACGGCCGATGCCGGGACCGAGCGGATCGCCCGCGACGAGCCCGAGGCGACCGGCCCGAGCCGGCAGCGGCGGCGCCGCCGGCGCGGCGGCGCGGCCGAGACCGGCGCGCCGACCGAGACCGCTGCACCGGCCGAGACCAAGGCCGAGCGGCCGGCCCGGCGCCGGCGCCGCCGGCGCGGCGGGGTCGACGAGACACCGAACACGGGCGACACGGCGGGCACGGCAGACTAGCGGTCCATGAACACGATCGGGTCGGAGGACGTGCTCGCCGGCGAGCACCCCGGTGAGCCGGAGCCGCTCGACCCGATCGACCGGACCCGGTTCCGGCGCGGCACCGATCTGCTGGTCGTTGCGCTGATCATGGTCGTGACGCTGGTGCTCGGCCTGGTGATCTGGTGGAACAGCGACTTCCGGGCCACCTCGTCGCAGCCGAACCCGAACCCGGTCGCGCCGCCGGAGCAGCCGCTGGTGTTTCCGCCCTCGCTCGGCGAGGCGTGGCGTGCCACCAGCCCGGCCACCCCGATCCCGGCCGTGGCCGGACCGGTGGTGGTGACCGGCGACGGCGGGGAGGCGGCCGGCCGCGACCCGATCACCGGCGACGTGCTCTGGCGCTACACCCGGGACCTGCCGCTGTGCACGATCGCTTCGGCATGGTCGCTCGCGGTCGTGGTGTACCGGACCGACGGCAACTGGCTGCCGACCGGCGACTCCCGGTCCGGCGGCGGCTGCACCGAGGTCGCCGCGCTCGACCCGGCCTCCGGCAAGCGGGGCAAGCAGCCCGTCCCAGGGCAGCCGGTGGACAAGCCGGTCAACCTGCAGCGGCACTCCGACGCCGAACTCGGCACCCGACTGCTGTCCGACGGCACCTTCGTCACCACCACCGGCCGGCGGCTGCTCACCACGTGGCGCTCGGACCTGGTGCAGACCATGGAGTACGGGGCGCTGCCGGCCATCGTCAACCCGGGCAAGCAACCGCGCACCGGTTGCGAGTACGGCTCGGTCGCGGTCGGCCCCAGCCGGATCGGCGTGATCGAGCGCTGCCCGAACGAGCAGGGCGACCGGCTGACCGTCTACCGGGCGACCAACTCCGACAACAAGGCCGACGAGCCGGCGGTGGTGTTCAGCGAGCTGGTCGGCACCGCCGGCGCCCGGCTGGTGGCCATGGCCAACGCGCGCACCGCGGTCCTGCTGCCCAACCCGAGCCGCCTGGTGGTGTACGACGACCAGGGTGCGCAGCAGGCCGAGTATCCGCTGAGCCTGCCCGACGAGGAACTGCGCGGCGACCCGGACGGGCTGGTCGTGCCGCTGGTCAAGGGCGGCGAAACGGACTACTGGTTCACCGGCTCGCGGACGATCGCGCTGGACGCCGACGAGCTGCGGCCACTGTGGACCGCGGTGGACACGCTCGGCCCGGGCACGCTGTTCGCCGGCCGGTTGCTGGTGCCGGTGCGCAACGGGATCCGGGTGCTCGACCAGGTCACCGGCGAGACCGTCGGCACCGCCGCGCTCGACCGCGGCGGCTATCGCGGTCTGGTCACGATGGCGACGATCGGGCCCATGGTTCTGGAACAACGCGGTGCCGATGTAGTCGCGCTTCGTTGAGGTTCGACGATAACTCCAGATTTCTCAGGCACACTCGATTTGTGAACCTCGTCCCGCCTCAGCCCTGGTCCCAGCTCAGCCCACACGGGGCAGAGCGGGTCGACCTGCCTGGCAGGTACGGCCCGATCGCCGCTCTGCACGTCAGAGCCACGGCACCGGGACGTGGCCCGGTACCGATCGTGCTGATGGTGCCCGGGTACTCGGGCTCCAAGGAGGACTTCGCACCGCTGATGGATCCGATCGCGCGGATCGGGTTCGACGCGATCGCGATCGACCTGCCCGGGCAGTACGAGTCGGCCGGCCCGACCGAGGAGGCGGCCTACCTGCCGAGCGCGCTGGGTCTGGTGGTGGCCGAGCTGGTCGGCAAGCTGGCCGCGGACGGCAACCCGGTGATGCTGCTCGGTCACTCCTACGGCGGTCTGGTCGCCCGCAGCGCGGTGCTGGCCGGTGCGCCGATCGTCGGGCTGACCCTGATGGCCACCGGCCCGGCCGAGCTGCCGCAGGGCTGGCGCCGGCAGGCGCTGGACATCGGTGAGCCGGCCATCCGCCAGCACGGCATCGAGGCCGCCCAACGGCTCAAGGACACCCTGGACGCGCACAACCCGGCCTGGGTCGCCCTGCCGGAGCCGCTCAAGACGTTCCTGCGCAACCGGTTCCTGCGGTCCGCGCCGGCCGCCCTGCTCGGCATGGCGCACGGCCTGCGCACCGAGCCCGACCTGGTCGGGGCGCTGGCCCGGCTGATGCAGTCCTCCGGCGCGCAGAGCCTGGTCGTCTGCGGCGAGGGCGACGACGCCTGGCCGGTCTCGGCCCAGCGCGACATGGCCGACCGGCTCGACGCCGACTTCGCCGTCATCCGCGGCGCCCGGCACTCCCCCGCCATCGAGAACCCGGACGAGTTGCTCGACGTCCTGATCCCGACCTGGCGTACCTGGCTGCTCTACGCCGAGCTGCCGGTCGCCGCCTGACCCTCGGTCAGGCCCACCAGAAGATCCACAGCGTGGCGCCGGTGACGGCCAGCACGCCGAGCACCGCGAGCGCCGCCGTCCGGCCGCGAGCGCGGTCGGCGACCCGCTGAGCGAGCACGGCCAGGCCGGCGGCGACCAGATGGGCGGCCACCGTGAGCAGGCCGGGGCCGGGTTTCCCCTGGGCCACGGCCAGGATCTGGAACACCAGCACGACCGCGGCCAGCGCGCCGAGGCCGAGCGCGAGCGCACCGGACAGCTCGGGCCAGAAGCGGGCGCGCCCGCGGGCCGGCGGCTGCGGCGCGGTCACGTCCATCAGCGAATCGTGCACGGGATCACCTGGGTTCTAGTCGACGAGCAGGGACCACGGTTCGGCCGCGGGGCCGGCGGCCTGGCCTTCCGGACAGCTGCGCCGGAAGTCGCACCAGGTGCACTGCCGCCCCACCTGCGCCGGGAACAACACGTCCGGATCACCGCCGGCATCGAGCGTATCCCGAGCCAGCTGGAGCTCCTCGGCGGTCTCCTCGGCCCGGGTCTGGTGCCTGGTCAGGGACGCCTCGGTGTGCTCCCAGGCGGCCACCGACCCGGTGGGCAGGTGGTGCAGCTCGACCCGGGTGCACGGGCGGCGCAACGTGCGCCGGGCGGCGATCACGTACAGCGCGAGCGCCTGCGAGCCCCGGGCGTCGTCGGTGGTCAGCACGTGCCGGCCGGTCTTGTAGTCGACGATCACCAGTTCGCCGTCGCGCTCGTCGATCCGGTCCACCCGGCCCTCGGCGACGATCGTGCCGACCGGTGCGGACACCCACCGCTCCAGCCCGACCGGCTCCATGGTCACGTCCAGCTCCGCCACGTAGTCGGCCACCCAGCCGGCGGCCCGCTCCCGGAACCGGGCCGACTGCTCGGGCCCGGCGAACCCGTCGTCCTTCCAGCCCTGCCGGACCAGGGCGACCGCCGCGTCCGGCGTCCGGCGCCGGGGCGGCAGGTCCAGGAACGCCCGCAGTGCGTTGTGCACCACGGCACCGAGCGTGCTGTGCGCCCACGGCCCGCCCTTGGGCGGCGTCGGCCGGTCGAGATAGGTCATCCGGTAGCGACGCGGGCAGTCGGCCCAGACCGCGAGCCGGGCAGGGGTCACCCTGATCAGCTTGCGCGGCATGCTGTCGAAGCCCAACTGCCCGTGCACACCTCAACCTTAGGTGCCCGCCCCGACACGCACCGGAGCACGGGGTCATGCGGACAGCACGGGGGCGCCGGTGGCCCGCTCGGCGATGGCGTCCAGCATCTGCGGGTCAGTGGTCTCCTGGCCCAGCCGCACGGTCTTGTTGCTGCCGTGATAGTCGCTGGAGCCGGTGGTCAGCAGGTCGAGGTCGGCGGCGAGGCCACGCAGCCGCTGCCGGTCGGCCGGGTCGTGGTCGGGGTGGTCGACCTCGATGCCGTCCAGCCCGGCGGCGGCCAGCTCGGCGATCACCTCGGCGGTCACGGTCGGGCCCCGGCGGTGCGCGAAGGCGTGCGCCAGCACGCTCACCCCGCCGGATGCGGTCACCATGGCCAGCGCGTCCAGCACCGGAGTGCGGTTGCTCGGGATGTAGTAGCGGCCGCGATCGTTGAGATAGCGGGCAAATGCCTCGTCCACAGTGGACACGACGCCGGCCCGCACCAGGACCGTGGCCAGGTGCGGGCGGCCCGGCGTGACCCCGGCGGGCACGCCGTCGAGCAGCGCGTCCGGGTCGACCGGGAGCCCGTCGGCCGCCATCCGCTCGGCGATGCGGCGCAACCGGATTCGGCGCTCGGCTCGGGACTTCTCGTGCGTCCGCACCACGGCGCCGGCCTCCGGGTCGAACAGGTAGGCCAACAGGTGGACCGTGCACTCGCCGCCGCGGCCGTCCGGGGAAAGGCAGGACAGCTCGGCGCCGCGCACCAGCCGCAGTCCCGGCGGCAGCGCCGCCGCCGCATCGGCCCAGCCGGCCGTGGTGTCGTGGTCGGTGAGCGCCACCGTGTCCAGCCCGGCCCGGGCCGCGGCCGCGACCAACTCGGCCGGGCTGTCGGTGCCATCCGAAGCGGTGGAGTGGGTGTGCAGGTCGATGCGCATGACCTCGAGTGTCGCGCAGCCCGCTAACCGACCGCTTTCTTTCCCTGGGCGATGCGGCGCGCCTGCATCATCGAGAACCGGCTGCTCCGGGCGCCGACCGGCCGGCGCTGGTCGGTCTCCTGGCCGAAGACCAGCGCGGAGATCGCGTCGAACACCCGCTCCGGCTTGGGCAGGTACTCGATCTGGTTGAGTGCCTGGATCTGGCCGGCCGACTCGACGATCATCGTGCCGTACCCGAGCATCCGGCCCATCAGAGTGCGCTTGTAGGTCAGGTCGGTGACCTTGCCGATCGGCATCATCAGCACCCGGGTGGTGAACACGCCGGTGGTCATCAGGATCCGCTTGTCGGTGACCACGATCCGCTCCACCCACCAGATCAGGACCTCGTAGGTGAACCGCAGCAGCACGAACAACGCCACGTACCAGAGCACGTTCTGGATCAGATAACCCTGCGGGGGCAGCAGGTAGGAGACCATGATGCAGACCGCGAGCAAGGCGATGGCCTCGAAGGTGTCCCAGGCTAACGCTGCCCAGTGACGACGAACCCGGATCACCCGACGCTCAGAGTCGAGCAGGTACTCGTCCGGGTCCCGTGGCGCGAACATGCTCCGACGCTACCCGCTCAGCCGTTGAAGACCGAGCGCACAAACGTGATCACAGCCTCTGCGGCGTTCCTGAGCCCCGTGAGGAGGTCGTTCACCAGGGCCGCGGACTGCACCGGCTGAGTGATCAGGAAGAACGCGACCAAGGCAATACCGACGATTGCCAAGACCTTCTTCAGTTTCACGGTGTCTGCCTATCCCCTTGAAAATGTGATCTTGCACTCAACAAAATTTGTACAGCACTTCGGCGGACTATGGGAGCCAAGTCCCGCTGTTGGGTCAACAACTCGTACGCCTACCGCAGTAGGGACTACGCTGTGTGTTCGTGACCAGCTCCGGCGTTCGGATTATCAGGTGCGTCGGAGCCATTGTTCGTGACTCTGCGGGACGCCTTCTCCTCGTTCAGCGGGACAACGACCCGGGGCGCGGAAAGTGGTCGCTGCCCGGCGGCCGGGTCGAGACCGGCGAGAGCGACTCCACCGCATTGGCGCGCGAGCTGCTCGAGGAGACCGGCCTTTCGGTGCGGCCGGGCCCGCTCGTGGGCAGCGTCGAAAGAGCCGCGCCGGGTGGAGTCTACTTGATCTACGACTACGCCTGCGAGGTGATCGGCGGAACCCTGCGCCCCGGCGACGACGCCCGCGCCGTGGCCTGGGTGGACGCCACCCGGTTCACCGCCATGGAGACCTCCGGCGCCCTCACCCCCCAGCTCGCCGACACCCTGCGGGAATGGCACCAGATTCCCGAACCCGATTGATCACACCCGGCAACCGCCGAGTACCCGCCCGGCCCGATCTCCCGGTTCGGCCACCCGAGTTGCGGGTGTCAGCCACCCGGGTCGCCGGTGCGGTCAGCCGAATCGCCGGTTCGGACCGGGATTCGGCGGTCAGGGCAGCCAGGTCATGCGTTGACCGTGCCAGGCGGTGCGGGCAAGGGGTCGGGCGTGCGCTTGGCCGGCGGTCCAGCGGACCAGGCCGAGGACGCCGAAGCTTGGCTCGCCCTTGGCGCGCTGCAGGGTGGCCGGCCGGTCCGGCAGTAGGTGGGCGAGTCCGGCGGCGTACTCCTCGTGGCTGACCCAGGTCAGGTCCCGGGCCGCGGCGAGGTCGGACAGCGTTGCCTGGAAGGCATGTTGGCGGTCGGTGGGCAAATAGTGCATGGCCACGCTGGTGATCAGCACGACCGGCAGCTCGGTGGGGATCCGGGCGACGGCCGCGGGCAGGTCGTCGATCGCGTCACCGGTGATCAGTTCCGGGGGGTCGGCGCGTTGGACCGCGGCGGCGGCGGCCAGCAGGCGCAGCCGTTCCGGCTGGTCCGGCCAGACACACGCCTCGAGCCAGGCGTACTGATCCTCGTCGGAGAGGTCGATCGGCGACCGGTCCAGCCCGACCCGGGCCCGCACCTGGATGGTCTTCGGTATGGCCGGAAGCGTGGCGCCCTCGGCCAGTTCCAGCGCGCAGTGCAGGCCGACCCGGGCCCGGGCCGGACCGGCGACGACCGGGCCGGACTGCTCGGTCTGGTACCGGTAGCCGTACCGGTCCAGGCCGAGCAGCAGGCCGCCGCTGCAGCCCACCTCGACCAGGCCGATCGGCCGGCCGGCCGCGGCCCGCGCGACGGCCGGGTAGAGCAGCGCGGCCCGCCGCACCTCGTTGGTCTGCGTGGTGTGCCGGGCGATCAGGTCACGGATGGCGTCGGCCCGCTCAAGCACGAAGGTCCGGAACAACGGCCAGGTGGCCCCGTCCACGCCGTAGTTGCCGCCGAGCGACGGGTAGTAGTTGGCGAGCTCGTGGATCGGGTTGGCCTGCAACACCCGGTGCACCGCGGCGAACAGCAGCGTCGCGTGGGCGAACTCCGCCGGGGCCGCGGTGAGCAGTTGGTAGATCTCGGGATCCTCGGCGGACCGCTCGGCGAGATGGGCGTAGAGCGGGGACACCGGAACGGCGTCGACCTCCGCGAACCGCCGCAGCCTGCGCTGGACCAGATCCACCAGCTCCGCGGCGGCCATCGCCCTCCCCTTTCAGTCGCGTGGCACCGGGCGGCCCGGCTGCTCGCCGCCGCGCGCCTCACCGTAGGACCGCTTGGGCACCATCACCTTGCGGCGGAAGCTGAGCACCACGGTGCCGTCCTGCTTGTAGCCGCGGGTCTCCACGTACACCACGCCCCGGTCGTCCTTGGACTTCGACGGGGTCTTGTCCAGCACCTCGGTCTCGCCGTAGATCGTGTCCCCGTGGAAGGTCGGCTTGAGATGCCGCAGCGACTCGACCTCGAGGTTGGCGATCGCCTTGCCGGACACGTCGGGCACCGACATGCCGAGCACCAGCGAGTACACGTAGTTGCCCACCACGACGTTGCGGCCGAAGTCGGTGGTGTTCTCAGCGTAGTTCGCGTCCATGTGCAGCGGATGGTGGTTCATCGTCAGCAGGCAGAACAGGTGATCGTCGTACTCGGTCACCGTCTTGCCCGGCCAGTGCTTGTACACCGCGCCGACCTCGAACTCCTCGTAGTACCGACCGAACTGCACGCCATGCCTCCGGCTCCGAGCGGGGAAACGTGCACAGTCTGCCCGCCGCCCACCAGGCCTGCGCAACTGGTCTGTGAGGGACGGCACCGGGGATGTGAGCGGGCTCGCGAGCGAACCATCGAGCGCTGAGGCGCACGCCGCGTGGTTAGGTGGCTGATCGAGTGGGGGGTACTCTGGCCAATTGGTGTCTTCAGCACCGGGACCCGAGGAGGTGAGGACGCATGGGCGATCCCCATACCGCCGACAGCGCGAGCGGGTGCAGTACCAGCCGCGTCCCCACCGGAGTCTTCCGAGGTCACCCGGCCTGACCAGGCCCGTGGCGCCGGCCGGGACGCGTCCATCGACGACGTGAGCTGCTGGAGGACCACATGCCGTCCATTCCTTCGCTGTCCGGTCTGCGCGGCCGGACCAACCGGAACGCCTCCACCAACGCCGTGCCGCAGGCGCCGTTGTCCGCGTACGTCGTGGACTGCGCGGTCTACGTGGCGGGTGAGCGGTTGCCCGGGGGGCGCACGCACGCCGAGGCCATCACCGAGGTCCGCGAGCGCGGCGAGGGGTTCGTCTGGATCGGCGTGTTCGAGCCGGACCAGGAGCAGATCCAGGGCATCGCCGAGACGTTCGGGCTGCACGCGCTCGCGGTCGAGGACGCCGTCGTCGCCCACCAGCGGCCCAAGCTCGAGCGCTACGACGAGACCCTGTTCATGGTGCTCAAGACCGTGCGGTACGTCGAGCACGAGTCGCCGACCACGGCCAACGAGATCGTGGAGACCGGCGAGATCATGGCCTTCCTCGGCCGGGACTTCATCGTCACCGTGCGACACGGCCAGCACACCGCCCTGCACGGCCTGCGCGCCGACCTCGAGGCCGACCCGGAACGCCTCGGCCACGGGCCGGCCGCCGTGCTGCACGCGATCGCCGACCGGGTGGTGGACAGCTACCTCGCGGTGACCGGGGCGATCGAGGAGGACATCGACGAGATCGAGTCGATGGTGTTCGCGCCGAACAGCCCGATCGGCGCCGAGCAGATGTACCTGATGAAGCGCGAGGTGCTCGAGCTGCGCCGGTCGGTGACGCCGCTGGCCAATCCGTTGCGGCGGCTGGCCGAGGGGTACTCGCCGCTGATTCCGGACGCGGTGCGGTCCTACTTCCGGGACGTGGACGATCACCTGACCACCGTGTCCGAGCACGTGGCCAGCTTCGACGAGCTGCTCACCACACTGGTCGACGCGACCCTGGCGAAGATCACGCTGCAGCAGAGCGCGGACATGCGCAAGATCACCTCGTGGGCGGCGATCATCGCGGTGCCGACCATGGTGGTCGGGGTCTACGGGATGAACTTCGACTACATGCCCGAGCTGCGTTGGCACTTCGGCTATCCGCTGGTGATGGTGCTGATCCTGGTGGCCTGTCTGATCCTCTACCGGACCTTCCGGCGAAACCGATGGCTCTAGCTGGGTGCGCCGTTCCCGGCCACCCAGCGCGCCACACCGGATTCCGCCGACTCCCTCGATGGAGGCTTCCCCATGGTCCGCCTGCTCACCAAGTACTGGTTCTGGATCATCACCTTCGTGGTCTGCTGGATCACCATGATCACGGTGCTGATCGCCGAGGGCGAGGGTGCCGCCCCCGGCGTGTGAGCCGGGCGGTTCAGTTGCCGCCGACTCCGGCCTGACCGGTGGGGAACACGCCGGGGGCGACCGGGACCGAGTCGTAGGTCTGTTTGACGGCCTGGGCGCTCAGTTGCGCGCCGTTCGGCAGCAGGTCGGTGATCGCCAGGTAGGCGGGGATCTGGTTGGACAGGCCGAGGACCTCGGCGGTCTGCAGGTCGGGAACGCCGTACTTCACGCCCGTGTCGGAGACCAGGTAGATCGGGCCGGTGCCGAAGTCGACCTTGGACGAGGCGCCGCGGACCACGGCGGCGCGGCCGGGCGGCATGAAGAAGTGGTCGATGCGCTGGCCGTTGGCGCCCGGGGTGCTGATCCCGACGCTGGTGTAGCGGCTGCCGTCGGCCTTGCGCGGCAGCGGGACCTCGATGCCGACGTGCACGGCGGTGTGCGACTCGGCGTTGTCCCCTTCGCCCCGCACGGTCCAGCCGAGGCAGGCCACCCGGTTGGACACCGGGGTGAGGATCTCGGGCTGGGCGGCCGGGAAGTCGTCGTCCTCGATCACGTCGACGTTCTTGTTCGGCACCTGGGTGATCGCCGACGGCGGCACCGTCGGGATCTCGCGGGCGTTGAGCGACTCGGTGAACCGGATCAGGTCGGCGGTGCTCCGCTTGATCGGCTCGATCCCGTCCCGCTGCACCACGTAGATGTCCTGCTCGGCCGCGCCGGCCCGCTCGACCTGGAACACCGCGCCGACCTTGAGGTTCTGCACGCTGAACCCGGCCGGGGTCTCACCGCTCCCCCTGATCGGCGGCGGCCGCAGTTCGGGCGCCTCCGGGATCGCGTTCAACATCCCGATGGTGATCTTGCGGAGGCTGCCGGCGTCCAGGTTGAGCGCCGCCCGCACCGCGCCCTTGCTCATGTCGACCTTGGCCCGCACCGCGTTGGCGTTGCGGATGTTGGCGGTCTCCGGGGTGCGGTAGACCAGGTACGCCGTGTCATCCGGCGCCTGCACCAGCAGCGCGGTGGTCAGGGTCAGCTCGGGACCGAGCTCCGCAACGCCGGCAAGCACGGTGGTCTCCACCCGGTTCTCGCTGGCCGGGTTGTTCAGGCTGCGGTCGAGGATGTACTCGTCGCACACCGCCCACTGGGACGCGATCCGCTGGTCGTTGCCGGGCAGCACGGACGGCCCGTTCTGGATCCCGGTCAGCCGGCCGCGCGGGATGTCCCGCAGCTCGTCCTCGTCCACCATCGTGGGCTGGACCACGCCGGTGTTGCCGGCCCGGATCTGCGTGGCGGTGCCGCCCTGCTGCTCGGCGCCCGGGTTCTGCCGGGAGAAGAGCAGCAACCGGGCCGAGGCCAGGTTGAACGTGGGGATCAGCTGCCGCGGCTCGTTGATCAGCACGTAGACCTGGCCGGACTGCTTGCTGATCACGATGCCCTCGTCCGGCGGCTTCGGGTCCTGGCTGAGCAGCCCCCAGATCAGGAACCCGACCACGCCGACGGCGGCAAGACAGATCCCGACGACCGTGGCGCGGGTGTGCGTGCGCATGGGGTCGTGCAGCATCACGGCGTCTTTGCGCACCAGCGCCGACTGCATGCGGCGCAGCACGAACCGGTACGCCTGGACCTGTGATTTGGTAGTCGGTGTTGACGGCATTCTCGGCCTGCAGCTCTCCCACTCGCGGTACGGTTTCGCAGAATAGCCGGACCGGCTGACGCGCACGTGGGTTCCGCGATAAACCCCGCGCGACGAGTTGATGACCAGGGGAGATAGCGAGCGGATGTCGGTGACGACGCCTCCACGACAGGGCGGGATGCCGCCGGGGCAACCTCCGCGGCCCCGTGGCGGTCCCGGGGGACCTGGCGGACCGGGTGGTCCCGGCGGCGGTCCGCCGCCGAAGGGCACTCCCCGCCAGCCGACCCCGCCCGCCCGGCCGGGTCCGGTGATGTCCGCCCGGCGCCGGACCAGTGGCGCGAGCCTGGGTGCGCTGCCGGTGACCAACCTGGTGGTGCTCGAGGTCGGGGTGGCGATCGGGCTGGTGTTGCTGGCCATCAACCTGGACCTGAAGTGGGTGGCGATCGGCATCGCCGTCGTCGCCCTGCTGGTGGCGTTCGTGCGCTGGAACGGCCGCTGGTTCACCCAGTGGATCGGGCTCACCGCGCGCTACGCGTTCCGCTCGCACAGCCGGGTCAGCCGGGCCACCGACCACGTGTCGGTGCAGTCGCTGGCCGAGGCCGAGGGCTCCACGGTCACCGGCCCGGACGACCCGCGGGTGGGGCTGCTCCGGGTGATGGTGCCGGACCTGGTGGTCGCACACGCCGTCGACCACGAGCGGCACCCGCTCGGGTTGGCCTGGCACGAGGGCACCTGGACCGCGGTGCTGCTGGTCGATCCGGCCCCGGCCCTGGTCAGCCAGATCGGCGGGGCGCCGAACCTGCCGCTCGGCGCGCTGGCGCCGTGCCTCGAGGACCGCGGCGTGGTGCTGGACACGATTCAGGTGATCTGGCACTGCTACCCCGGCAGCGCGGCGCTGCCGTCCAACTCTCCCGCGCTGGCCTCGTACATGGAGGTGCTCGGCCCGCTGCCGGCGGCGGCCCGGCGCACCACCTGGGTGGCGGTCCGGCTGGACCCGCGGCGCTGCCCGGCCGCGGTCCGGGAGCGCGGCGGCGGCGTGGTCGGCGCGCACCGGGCGCTGATCGGCGCGCTGTCCCGGGTGCGCAACGCCCTGGAGTCGCGCGGCGTGCCGACCCGACCGCTCGATCCGGACGAACTGCTCAAGGCCGGCATCTCGGCGGCCGAGCTGACCGCGGCGGCCGGCGCCACCTCGACCGACGGGGCCACCATGCGGATCGGGCTGCGCGAGCGGTGGACCGGCGTGACCGTGGCCGGGATCGGCCATGCCAGCTACGCGGTCACCGGCTGGCCACGGGGCAAGGCGGCCACCAGCCTCAACGCGTTGACCGGCGTGCGTGCCCTGTCCGCGACGGTGGCGCTTTCGGTGTCGCCGGGCAACGAGGACAACCAGGTCGGCCTGCGCGGGCTGGTCCGAGTGAGCGCCCGCACGCCGCGCGAACTGGTGCACGCCGACGAGCGGCTGTCCGCCATCGCCGACCGCCTCGGCATCACCCTGACCTCGCTGCGCGGCCTGCAGATCGCCGGCCTGGCCGCCACCCTCCCACTGGGAGCCCGAGCATGAGGGAAGGCACCGCCCCACGGCCCGCTCACCCGAGCGGATCGAGCCAAAAGGACACACCATGAGCGGGCCGAACAAGACCGGGTCGAGCCGGCTGCTGGACACGCAGGGTGGGGACCGCGGGATCGCTGCGGAGTTCCTGGTGTCGCCGGCGATGCTGGACGCGGTGAGCCCGTCCGGGGACCGGGGCGGGATGGTGCTCGGGTCCGGGTTGCAGGGCGAGCCGCTGACCATGTCGGCGCTGCGGCCGGCGCCGACCCGGATCGTCGTCGTCGGTGGGCTGTACCTTGCCCGCCAGGTGGCGCTGCGGGCGATGGCGGTCGGCGCCTGGGTGGTGATCGCCACCGGGCGCCCGGCGGCCTGGCAGGTGCTGCAGAAGGCGGCGGGCACCGGGCCGGACGGCCGGCCCGCGCCGCTGGTGCAGATCCGCCGGCTGAGCCCGGTCGAGCTGCCCCGGCCGTCCGAGGACGGTCCGCTGCTGGTGGTGCACGACGGCGGCCCGACGCCGCAGGAGCTGTTCCCGCCGCGGTCGCCGTGGCAGACCACGGTGTACGTGCTGCCGTACATGCACCCGCAGGCCGGCGCGACCGCCAACGCCGCGGATCTGGTGCTGCTGCAACGGCTTCCGGTCGGGCAGGCTCAGCTCGCCGCCCGAATCTGGCGGCTGCCCCCGCCGATGGTGCACCAGTTGACCACGCTCTCCGACGAGCAGGTGGTGGCCCTCGGCCGCAACCTGTGGAAACCGTTCACCCTGGTCACGACGCCACGCGAGCAGCAGATCCTGGGCCCGGTGCGGCGCGGGGACTGATCACGGCCGGCTGCGACACGCCGCATCCGGCGGCATTTTCTGCGCCGGTCGGCGCAAAACGTTCCCGTGTGGACCTAACTGTTCATGGCAACGGTGAGAAACGTTCCGGCTCGCTTGCGTAACCGGTAGTCGTCGACAAGTCTTTTGCGTATCACCTCCGTGTGCGGCCACGGGCGAGGGCTGGCGGTCGCGCACGCCCTGCAAAGGAGATACCCAACATGGCAGAAACTCGCGACAGAGCGTTCCGACGCGTCGCCGGCCTCGGGTTCGTCGCGGCCGCGGCCGTGGCCACCGCGATCGGCGCGGCCGCACCCGCGGCGGCGGCCGAGGGCCAGGTGCTCTACGCCGGATCGGCGGACGCGATCCCGAACAGCTACGTCGTCGTGTTCAACGACGCCCAGGTGACCACGCAGAGCGTGGACGGCCAGGTGCAGTCCTCGACCGCGAAGTACGGCGGCACGGCCGACTACACCTTCCGGTCGGCGCTGCGCGGCTACACCGCCACGATGAGCGAGCAGCAGGCCAAGCAGGTCGCCGCCGACCCGGCCGTGGCCTACGTGCAGCAGAACCGGGTGGTGCACGCGCTGATCGACCAGCCGAACCCGCCGTCGTGGGGCCTGGACCGGGTCGACCAGCGGGATCTGCCGCTGAACAGCAACTACTCGTACAGCACGACCGCCGAGAACGTCAGCGCGTACGTGATCGACACCGGCATCCGGATCAGCCACCAGACCTTCGGCGGCCGGGCCACCTGGCTGACCAACACCACCGGGGACGGCAACAACACCGACTGCAACGGGCACGGCACCCACGTCGCCGGCACCATCGGCGGCTCGCAGTACGGTCTGGCCAAGGGCGTCCGCCTGTTCGCGGTGAAGGTGCTCAACTGCGCCGGTTCCGGCAGCTTCGCCGGCGTGGCCCAGGGCATCGACGCAGTAACCCAGCACCATGCCTCCGGGCCGGCCGTGGCCAACATGAGCCTCGGCGCCGCGGGTTCCGACGCGGCCACCGAGAACGCGGTGCGCAACTCCATCGCCGACGGCGTCACCTACGCGATCGCCTCCGGCAACTCCAACCAGAACGCCTGCAACTTCACCCCGGCCCGGGTCGCCGAGGCGATCACGGTCAACGCCAGCACCCGCACCGACGCGCGTGCCTCGTTCTCCAACTTCGGCACCTGCACCGACATCTTCGCCCCGGGTGAGGGCATCACCTCGGCCTGGATGACCAACGACACCGCCACCAACACGATCAGCGGCACCTCGATGGCCACCCCACACGTGGCCGGCGCGGCGGCGCTGTTCCTGGCCGCCAACCCGACCGCGACGCCCGCGGCGGTGCAGACCGCGCTGACCGGCACCGGCACCCCGAACAAGATCACCAACCCGGGCACCGGCTCGCCGAACACGCTGCTGTTCACCGGCGCCGGGGGCACCCCGCCGCAGCCAGGGCCGTGCCCGGCCGTCACCAACGGCACCGACGTGGCGATCCCGGACCTGGCCACGGTGACCAGCACGATCGCCATCTCCGGCTGCACCGGAACCGCCTCGGCCAGCAGCACGGTCGAGGTGCACATCGTGCACACCTGGCGCGGTGACCTGGTAGTCGACCTGGTCGCGCCGGACGGCACGGTCTACAACCTGCACAACCGGGCCGGCGGCAGCGCCGACAACATCGACCAGGTCTTCACCCGCAACCTGGCCACCGAGACCGCCAACGGCACCTGGACCCTGCGGGTCCGCGACGCCGCGGCGGCCGACGTGGGCCGGATCGACAGCTGGACGCTGGACCTGTGAGCCGGTAGCCCGGACCGCGAGGTCTGACCGGATGTGGCCGTTGCCGGGCACCTGCCGACAACGGCCACAGCCAGCTATACGCCGAACAGACCAATCCATTCCCAAATTTCATTCGTACTGTTCATAAGGCGACCCTACGAAGCGGTCCGACTCTCTTGCGTTACGGGCCTTCGGGCCTGAACCTGAGTTCAGTTCGTTCGCGAACGTCCCACCACCATCTCCATCCACATGCGACCCCACGAGGGCGGGGGTCGCATGTGCCCTGCGACAAGGAGCTGTGCAATGGGTGTAGTCGCTCGATCCCGGAGGGGCCGCTTAGGCCGCCTGGCCGGGCTGGGATTCGTCGCGGCGGCGACCGTCGCGGCGACCGTGGGTATGGCGTCGCCGGCGGCGGCCGAGGGCCAGGTGCTCTACGCCGGTTCGGCCGATGCGATTCCCGGTAGCTACGTCGTCGTGTTCGCCGACTCGGTGTCCGCGCAGACCGTGGACGGCCAGGTGCAGAACACCACGGCGAAGTACGGCGGCCAGGCCAGGTACACCTATCGCGCCGCGCTGCACGGCTACGCGGCCGCGATGACCGAGCAGCAGGCCCGCCGGGTCGCCGCCGACCCCGCGGTGGCCTACGTCCAGCAGGACCGGGTGGTGCACGCCCTTGACGTGCAACCGAACCCGCCCTCCTGGGGCCTGGACCGGGCCGACCAGCGCGACCTGCCGCTGAGCAGCAGCTACACCTTCGACACGACGGCCAACAACGTGGCCGCCTACGTGATCGACACCGGCATCCGGATCAGCCACCAGACCTTCGGTGGCCGGGCCACCTGGCTGACCAACACCACCGGGGACGGCAACAACACCGACTGCAACGGGCACGGCACCCACGTCGCCGGCACCATCGGCGGCTCGCAGTACGGTCTGGCCAAGGGCGTGCAGCTGTTCGCGGTGAAGGTGCTCAACTGCGCCGGTTCCGGCAGCTTCGCCGGCGTGGCCCAGGGCATCGACTTCGTGACCCAGCACCACACCTCCGGCCCGGCCGTGGCCAACATGAGCCTCGGCGCCGCCGGCTCAGACGTCGCCACCGAGAACGCGGTGCGCAACTCCATCGCCGACGGCGTCACCTACGCGATCGCCTCCGGCAACTCCAACCAGAACGCCTGCAACTTCACCCCGGCCCGGGTGGCCGAGGCGATCACGGTGAACGCGTCGGACATCAGCGACGTCCGCGCGTCGTTCTCCAACTTCGGCACCTGCACGGACATCTTCGGCCCCGGCGTCGGCATCACCTCGGCCTGGATGACCAACGACACCGCCACCAACACGATCAGCGGCACCTCGATGGCCACCCCACACGTGGCCGGCGGGGCGGCACTGTGGCTGGCCACCCATCCGAACGACTCGCCGGCCGCCGTGGCCGCCGCACTGGTGGCCAACTCCACCTCGAACAAGATCACCAACCCGGGCACCGGTTCGCCGAACCGGCTGCTGTTCACCAACCCCGGCAATGCCAACCCGGGCGCCCCCGCGGTGACCAACCCGGGCAACCAGACCGGCACCGTCGGATCCCCGGCCAGCCTGCAGCTGACCGCCTCCGGCGGCACCCCGCCGTACACCTGGTCGGCCACCGGGCTGCCCACCGGCCTGTCGATCAACGCCTCGACCGGTCTGATCTCCGGCACGCCGACGACCGCGGGCACGTTCGCCGTGAGCGCCACCGCGACCGACTCGGCCGGCCAGAGCGGGAGCACCTCGTTCTCCTGGACGATCAACAACCCGGGTACCGGATGCGCGCCGGTGACCAACGGCACCGACGTGCAGATTCCGGACCTGGCCACGGTGACCAGCACGATCGTCATCGCGGGTTGCTCGGGCACCGCATCGGCGACGAGCACCATCGAGGTGCACATCGTGCACACCTGGCGGGGCGACCTGGTGGTCGACCTGCTGGCCCCGGACGGCACGGTCTACAACCTGCACAACCGGGCCGGCGGCAGCGCCGACAACATCGACCAGGTCTTCACCCGCAACCTGGCAACCGAGACGGCCAACGGCACCTGGACCCTGCGGGTCCGCGACGCCGCGTTCCTGGACACCGGATTCCTCAACAGTTGGACGCTGGACATCTGACCGGGTAATTCACCAGCTGTGCCGGCCGTCGTCCTCTCCTCCACGGAGGGCGACGGCCGTCACGGTGCTCCGCGCAGGTTCCTGGTGACCGCGGCCCGCGCGGCCAGCTCCGCGTCCGGCGGGTAGTCGACGCCGACCAGAATCAGGCCGTGCGCCGGGGCCACGGCGACCGTGCTCGGCCGTTCGGTCATGGCCAGCAGGGACGCCGGCCAGGCCGGCGGCTTGCGCCCCTCGCCGACCGTGAGCAGCGCGCCGACCAGGCTGCGCACCATGGAGTGGCAGAACGCGTCGGCCGACACGTGCGCCTCGATCACGTCGCCGGCCCGGCGCCAGTCCAGCCGTTGCAGCTCGCGCACGGTGGTGGTGCCCTCGCGCCGCTTGCAGAACGCCACGAAGTCGTGCTCGCCGAGCAGCATGGCCGACGCATCGGTCATCGCCGCCAGGTCCAGCGGGCGCGGCCAGGACACGACGTGCCGGCGCAGCAGCGGCTGCGCCCGCCAGGGGGTGTCGGTCAGCCGGTAGACATAGTGCCGGCGCAGCGCCGCGAACCGGGCGTCGAACTCGGCCGGCACCGGGCGCACGGCGGTGACCCGGACGTCGTCCGGCAGGGCCCGGCCCAGCCGGTTGGTCAGCGGCTCGGGCTCGGTCTCCGCCGGCAGGTCGGCGTGCGCCACCTGGCCGCTGGCGTGCACGCCGGCGTCGGTGCGCCCGGCCACGGTCAGCCGGACGTGCCGGCGCAGCACGTTGGACAGCGCGTACTCGATCACCCCGCAGACCGTGCGCCGGCCGGGCTGTCGGGCCCAGCCGGAGAACTCGGTGCCGTCATAGGCGATGTCCAGCCGGAACCGCGCGAGCCCGCCACCCCCATCCGGGGTGGCGGGCTCGCGGTCAGCGGTGTCGAACGCGCCGGTCAGGACTGGTCCTCGTCCTCCTGCGACGGCGGCAACGAGAACCCGGCCTGTTCCGCGTCCTCCTCGGTGGCGAACCACACCTCGGCCACGGTCCGGTCGTAGTACTCGGTGTCCGGCAGGTGGTAGAGCATCGAGTCGGCGTTGCCCTTGATCGGGAAGCCCTCCGGCTGCGAGCCGTCCTCGAGGGCGGCGTGGCTGCCCTGACCGTACGGGTGCTCGTCGTCGGAGACGCTCTCCTCGACCTCGACCGACTCGTCCACCGCGGCCGGCTCGACCGCGGCGTCGGTGTCCACGTCGGACTCGGCCGGCTGGGCGGCGGTGTCCTTGGCCTTCTTCTCGTCCTTGGCGAACCGGGTCTTGCGGGCCGCCTCGGCCTCGGCCGTGACGGTCTTCTCCTGGACCAGCTCGATGATCGCCATCGGGGCGTTGTCGCCCTTGCGCGGCATCGTCTTCACGATCCGGGTGTAGCCACCGTTGCGGTCGCCGTAGAACGGTCCGATCTCGGTGACCAGGCGGTGCACGACCTCCTTGTCCCGGATCACCCGCATGATCAGCCGGCGGTTGTGCAGGTCACCCCGCTTCGCCTTGGTGATCAGACGTTCGGCGAACGGGCGCAGCCGCTTCGCCTTGGTCTCGGTGGTGTGGATCCGGCCGTGCTGGAACAGCGACGTGGCCAAGTTGGCCAGCATCAGCCGCTCGTGGGCCGGCGACCCGCCGAGACGGGCACCCTTGGTTGGGGTGGGCATCGATACTCCTTGTGGAAATCACCGCTCCGGACCGTCCACTGTGGACAGCGGTCAGAGCTGCTCCGTCTCTGCGTAGTCCTGGCCGTCGTCGTGGTGGGTGTCGGTGCTGACGTCCGACCACCCGTCGCTGCCGTAGTCGGTCGCGGCCGCGGACGGGTCGAACCCGGGCGGGCTGTCCTTGAGCGCGAGGCCGAGGCCGACCAGCTTCATCTTGACCTCGTCGATCGACTTGGCACCGAAGTTGCGGATGTCGAGCAGGTCGGCCTCGCTGCGCGAGACCAGCTCGCCGACCGTGTGGATGCCCTCGCGCTTGAGGCAGTTGTACGAGCGCACGGTGAGGTCGAGGTCCTCGATCGGCATCGCGTAGGCGGCGATGGTGTCCGCCTCCTGCGGCGACGGGCCGATCTCGATGCCCTCGGCGTCCACGTTCAGCTCGCGGGCCAGGCCGAACAGCTCGACCAGGGTCTTGCCGGCGGAGGCGACCGCGTCCCGGGGCGTGATCGACGGTTTGGTCTCCACGTCCAGGATCAGCCGGTCGAAGTCGGTCCGCTGCTCGACTCGGGTGGCCTCGACCTTGTAGGTCACCCGCAGCACCGGCGAGTAGATCGAGTCGACCGGGATCCGGCCGATCTCGGCACCCGCCTGCTTGTTCTGCACGGCCGGCACGTAGCCGCGGCCGCGCTCGACCACCAGCTCGATCTCCAGCTTGCCCTTGCCGTTCAGGGTGGCGATGTGCAGGTCGGGGTTGTGCACGGTGACGCCGGCCGGCGGCACGATGTCGCCCGCGGTCACCTCGCCGGGGCCCTGCTTGCGCAGGTACATGGTGACCGGCTCGTCCTCCTCGGAGCTGACCACCAGCTCCTTGAGGTTGAGGATGATGTCGGTGACGTCCTCCTTGACGCCGGGCACCGTGGTGAACTCGTGCAGCACGCCGTCGATGCGGATGCTGGTCACCGAGGCGCCGGGGATGGAGGACAGCAGCGTGCGCCGCAGGGAGTTGCCCAGCGTGTAACCGAAGCCGGGCTCGAGCGGCTCGATCACGAACCGCGAGCGTGTTTCGTTGACCGGCTCCTCACCGAGGGACGGTCGCTGTGAGATCAGCACTGTGTCGTTCTTCCTTTACCTAGGGGCGCCCGCCATATGACGCCACCGGGATGTGCACCCCGCGTCCGTCCACGGTGGACGGACGCGGGTCGCGACTCACTTCGAGTAGAACTCGACGATGAGCTGCTCCTGCACGGGCACGTCGATCTGCGCCCGCTCGGGAACCTGGTGCACCAGGATCCGCAGGGTGTTCGGGAGGACCTGCAGCCACCCGGGGATCGGGCGGTCGCCGAAGGTCGCCTTGGCGACCTCGAACGGCAGGGTGTTCGCCGACTTCGGCTTCACGTCGATGATGTCGAACTTGGACACCTGGAAGCTCGGGATGTTCACCTTCCTGCCGTTGACCACGAAGTGACCGTGGCTGACCAGCTGGCGCGCCTGCCGCCGGGTGCGGGCCAGGCCCGCCCGGTACACGACGTTGTCCAGCCGGCGCTCCAGCAGCTGCAGCAGGACCTCACCGGTCTTGCCCTTCTGCCGGGTGGCCTCTTCGTAGTAGCGGCGGAACTGGCGCTCGAGCACGCCGTAGGTGTAGCGGGCCTTCTGCTTCTCCTGGAGCTGCAGCAGGTACTCGCTCTCCTTGACCCGGCCGCGGCCGTGCTGGCCGGGCGGGTAGGGGCGGCGCTCGAAGGCCTGGTCGCCGCCGACCAGGTCGACCTTCAGCCGGCGCGAGATCCGGGTCGCGGGGCCGGTGTAACGAGCCATCGTTTGTTCTCCTCCCCGTAGCCCTAGACCCGGCGCCGCTTCGGCGGGCGGCAACCGTTGTGCGGCTGCGGGGTCACGTCCTGGATGGTGCCGACCTCGAGGCCGGCGGCCTGCAACGAACGGATCGCGGTTTCCCGGCCGGAACCGGGGCCCTTGACGAACACGTCGACCTTGCGCATGCCGTGCTCGGCCGCCTTGCGAGCGGCGTTCTCGGCGGCCATCTGCGCGGCGAACGGCGTGGACTTCCGGGACCCCTTGAAGCCGACGTGGCCGCTGGAGGCCCAGCTGATCACGTTGCCGTTCGGGTCCGTGATCGAGACGATCGTGTTGTTGAACGTGCTCTTGATGTGCGCGTGGCCATGCGAGACGTTCTTCTTTTCCTTGCGCCGAACCTTCTTGACGGCGCCAGTGCGTGACTTCGGTGGCATGTTGTGGGTTTCTCTCCTGAGCTTCAGCGCGAGGTGGAAGACGTGGTCTCGTGGTCGGATCCCGACCCGCTGCGCCGGATGCGGGACCCGGCGTCCAGGTAGAGCTCACGAAGTGCCTGCGGACGCGGGCACTTGGGAGCGACCTGCATGGCCACGAAGGGCCGGTTCCGTCGCCGTTGCGTGACGATGGCGACGACACTGCCGCGGGTCTTGCTCACTTCTTCCCGGCCTTCTTCTTTCCGGCGACCGTCTTCTTCGGGCCCTTGCGGGTGCGGGCGTTGGTCTTGGTCCGCTGACCACGGACCGGCAGACCGCGGCGCCACCGCAGGCCCTCGTAACAGCCGATCTCGATCTTGCGTCGAATGTCGGCGTTCACCTCGCGGCGGAGGTCACCCTCTACCTTGAAGTTCTCCTCGATGTAGTCACGCAGCCTGATCACGTCCTCGTCGGAGAGGTCGCGGGCGCGCAAGTCCGGGCTCACCCCGGTGGCGGCCAACAGTTCCTTGGCTCGGGTACGGCCGATGCCGTAGATGTAGGTCAGCGCGATCTCCATCCGCTTCTCGCGGGGGAGGTCGACGCCAGCGAGTCGTGCCATATCTCCTCTAAATGGTTCGTTCCAGGTCTGCTCCCACACCGTCCCGGGCCGACTCTGTTAGCCCGGGCCCCGGCCTGGACTCCGGGGGTGAACCGGACCCGTGTGGTCCGGCAGGTATTGGGAGGTCCTCTGTAGTTGTTTCTGGTGCGTCGGCCGCGACGTGCCGGCGATCAGCCCTGGCGCTGCTTGTGGCGCAGGTTCTCGCAGATCACCATGACCCGCCCGTGACGGCGGATCACCTTGCACTTGTCGCAGATCTTCTTGACGCTTGGCTGGACCTTCACGTCCTTGGTCTCCTGCTTGGGCGCGGGGTCACTTGTAGCGGTAGACGATTCGGCCGCGGGACAGATCGTAGGGCGAAAGCTCCACGACCACCCGGTCCTCGGGCAGGATGCGGATGTAGTGCTGACGCATCTTGCCGCTGATGTGCGCGAGGACCCTGTGCCCGTTCTCCAACTCGACGCGGAACATCGCGTTGGGGAGTGGCTCGACCACGCGACCTTCGACCTCGATGGCCCCGTCCTTCTTGCCCATGTCCTCCGCGTTTCGTGACGTTGTTCAGGTACTGTTCCATGGTGGTCAGCGCGCGCGACGCCCAGCGTTACCCAGTTGGGTGATACGCACGACTGATCCGGCGCAACGGGTGCGCCACCGATCTAGTGTACGCGTGGCGTGCGGGTGACCCCAAATCGGGGGGGTCAGCGACCGGCATCGGCGAAGCAGTGGCCAGCCGTGGTGCCGCCCGGTCCGGACCGCTCAGCAGACCGCGCCGACTCCGGGGTCACTCATCCGGGGCGGTGAGCACCCAGGGGCCGTCCTCGGTGATGCCGACCGTGTGCTCCCAGTGCGCGGCACGAGAGCCGTCGGTGGTGACCACGGTCCAGCCGTCGGCCAGTTCGTCGGTGCTCGGCGAGCCGAGGGTGAGCATCGGCTCGATGGCGACCGCCATGCCGACCCGCAGCCGGGTGCCCTTGCCCGGGCGGCCGTAGTTGGGCAGAAACGGCTCCATGTGCATGGCGGTGCCGATGCCGTGGCCGCCGTACTCCTTCACGATGCCGTACCGGCGGCCGTGTTCACGTCCGGCGGTGCGGGCCGCGGTCTCCACCGCGTGCGAGATGTCGGTGAGCCGGCCGTCCGGGCGGATCGCCGCGATGCCGGCCAGCATGGCCCGCCTGGTCGCCTCGGACAGCTCGAGATCGGCCGGGCCGGCGGTGCCGACCGGGACGGTGACCGCGGCGTCGCCGTGCCAGCCGTCCAGGATCGCGCCGCAGTCGATCGAGATCAGGTCGCCGTCGGCGAGCACCTGGCTCCGGCTCGGGATGCCGTGCACCACCTGCTCGTTCACCGAGGCGCAGATGCTGGCCGGGAAGCCCTGGTAGCCCTTGAACGACGGCACCGCGCCGGCGTCCCGGATGGTCTGCTCGGCCAGCTCGTCCAGCTCGGCCGTGCTCACCCCGGGCCGCACCGCGTCGGTCATCAGGGCCAGCGCCTTGGCCACCACGAGACCGGCGCCGCGCATCGCGGCCAGCTGGTCGGTGGACTTGATCTCGATCATGCGGGCACGCCAGTGCCGGAGCCCGCCGAGCAGTCCACCGCGAGTCACTTCCGGTCGCGCAGCGCGGCCAGGAGCCGGTCGGTGACCTTGTCGACCTCGCCGACGCCGTCCACGGTGACCAGCAGGTCCTGGTAGTAGTCCAGCAGCGGTGCGGTCTCCGACCGGTACACCTGCTGCCGGTGCCGGATGACGTCCTCGGTGTCGTCCGCCCGGCCCCGGGCCATCAGCCGGCTGACCAGGACGTCCTCGTCCACCTGCAGCTCGATCACCGCGTCCAGCACGTCGTCGGTCTCGGCCAGGATCTGCTTGAGCAGGTCGGCCTGGCTGACGTTGCGCGGGAACCCGTCGAGCAGGAAGCCGCGCACGGTGTCCGGCTGGGCCAGCCGCTCCCGGACCAGCTCGTTGGTCAGCTCGTCCGGCACCAGCCGGCCGGCGTCGAGGTACCCCTTCACCCGGTGGCCGAGTTCCGTCTCCTCCCCGATGTGCTGCCGGAACAGCTCTCCGGTGGAGATGTGCGGAACTCCGAGCCTGTCGCTCAACGTCGCTGCCTGAGTGCCCTTGCCTGCCCCAGGCGGACCAACGAGAACGACCCGCGTCATCTGAGGAACCCTTCGTAGTTGCGCTGCATCAGCTGGCTCTCGATCTGCTTGATCGTGTCCAGTCCGACACCGACCATGATCAATACTGCGGTACCCCCGAACGGGAAGTTCTGGTTCTGGCCCTCACCGGTGAGATCCAGGAAGAAGTTGGGCAGGATCGCGATGATGCCCAGGTAGATCGAGCCGGGCAGGGTGATCCGGCTGAGCACGAAGTTCAGGTACTCGGCGGTCGGCCGGCCCGGACGGATGCCCGGGATGAAGCCGCCGAACTTCTTCATCTCGTCGGCCCGCTCGGTCACGTTGAACGTGATCGTGATGTAGAAGTACGTGAAGAAGATGATCAGGCCGAAGTACACCGCGATGTGCACCGGGCTGTCCTGCGGCACCAGGTACGTGTTGATGGTGCGCTGCCACCAGGAGTTCTCCGTGGTGCCGACCAGCCGGGAGATCAGGTCCGGCAGGTACAGCAGCGAGGACGCGAAGATGATCGGGATGACGCCGGCCTGGTTGACCTTCAGCGGCAGGTAGGTCGAGGTCCCGCCGTACATCCGCCGGCCGATCATGCGCTTGGCGTACTGCACCGGGATGCGGCGCTGGCCCTGCTCGACGAACACCACGCTGACGATGATCAGCAGACCGAACGCGCAGACCGCGGTGAAGATCAGGCCACCGGTGGTGTCCTGCTTCCAGATGTTGGCACCCTCGACCGGGATCCGGGCCGCGATGTTGACGAACATCAGCAGCGACATGCCGTTGCCGACGCCCCGCTCGGTGATCAGCTCACCAAGCCACATGATGACCGCGGTGCCGGCGGTCATCGTGATGACGATGATCGTCAGGTCCCAGACGGAGTTGTTGGGGATGATGTCGATCGGCTGGCCGGTGACCGGGTCGGTGCAGTTGCCGAACAGCTGGCCGCGGTCGGCCATCGCCACGATGCCGGTGGCCTGCAGGATGGCCAAGCCGATGGTCAGGTAGCGGGTGTACTGGGTCAGCTTGCCCTGGCCGGCCTGGCCTTCCTTCTTCAGCTGCTCGAACCGCGGGATGACCACGGTGAGCAACTGAATGATGATGCTGGCCGTGATGTAGGGCATGATCCCCAGCGCGAACAGTGACAGCTGCAGCAGCGCGCCACCGCTGAACAGGTTGAGCAGCTGGAACACGCCCTGGTCTTCGACGCTTGCGATGCACTTCTGCACGTTGGGGTAGGAGACCCCGGGCGACGGCAGGGTGGCCCCGATCCGGTACACCGCGATGATCATCAGGGTGAACAGGATCTTGCGGCGCAGATCCGGCGTCGCGAGAGCCGAGCGGAAGGCGCTGAGCACGCGAGACCTCCTCGGCGTCACCGGCATTCGCGCCGGTGAGCGGCTTAGCCGGTTTGGGGCCGGCAGGAACACGGCCTGGCCACCAGGAGCCGGCAAGCCAGGAACGCTTCGGGGGACACTCCACCCGAAGCGTGCTCACGACTCTAACAGGGTCACGCCCCGCAGTTGCACCCCAGGGCAGGTAGAGATTGAGCCGATCCCCTGGATGAGGCCTTGGCTAGCACTGGTCGGGCTGGTTGGCCGGGGCGTCCGGCAGCCGATGTACCACCACCTCGGGGGTCCCCAGCACCGGGGTGTCCGGCTCCACCCGCTCCGCCAGGTTCCGGGATGCCCGCCAGCCCACCACGGCGGCCACGGCGGACAGCCCGGCCGCCATGAGCAGCGTCCACAGGGCCGGCCCCCCGCGCACCCATTGGCCCACCTGGGCGCCCTCGCCCCCGAGCGACCGGTCGAAGGCGGCCAGCCAGAACCGCTGCACAAGGCCGGCCGCACAGACGGTCGCGGCCAGGAACGCGGCGGCCACCACGGCGGCCATCCCGGCCGCCCGGCGCAGCCGCTCGTCGCCCGGCAGCGCCACCGCGAGCAGCGCGGCCAGCAGCACCGCGGCCGCGGCGACCAGCGGCACGCCGAGCAGCGGCGTGCCGGGGCTGCCGGCCAGTTCGAGCCGGGACGGGATCGCCTCCATGAAGTCGTCCCAGCTGGTGATCGTGAGACGGAAGTCGGCCTGCCGCACGTCGGCCAGCACCTGGAACGACCCGATCACGGTCAGGACGGCGGCGGTGAGACCGAACAGCACACCGGCCGCGCCGGCCCGGGTGCCGCGTGGCCACGATTCCATGACCCCGATGGTGACACGAACCGGCTACCGATGGTCGGGCTCGTCCGCCGGGAGATCCGGCAACCGGTGCACCACCGCCGCCCCCTCGTCCGCCGGCAGATCCGGCAACCGGTGCACCACCGCCCCGTCGTCCGCCGGCAGATCCGGCAACCGGTGCACCCCCGCCGCCTCGGGGACGCCCAGGACCGGCGTGTCCGGCTCCACCCGCGCCACCGGGCTCCGCGACATCCGCCAGCCGACCACCGCGGCCAGGGCGGCCAACCCGACCGCCATGAACAGCGTCCACAGCGCCGGTCCGCCCCGCTCCGAGTACTCGGCCGTGCCCGGCACCCGGGACGACAGCGGCGGCTCGAAGGTGTCCAGCCACCAGCGCTGCTCCAGGGCGGCCCCGAACACGGTCGCGGCCAGGAACGCCACGGACAACACGGCGATCATCCCGGCCCTGCGGCGCACCCGTTCACTGCCCGGCAACGCCACCACCAGCAGCGCGGCCAGCAGCACCGCGGCCGCGGCGACCAGCGGCACGCCGTTCAGCGGCTCGGCGAAGCCGGCCTCCACCTCGGCCCCGGACGGCGTGCTGTACGCCCGCACCGCCCAGCTGCTCACCGTGAAATGGATGCTGTTCTGCTGCACGTCGACCAGCAGCTGGAACGATCCGATCACGGTCAGAACGGCGGCGGTGAAACCAAAGAGGACACCGGCCGCGCCGGCCCGGGTGTCACGGGGCGACGGATCCATGAACCGATACTGGCACGAAAAACGGCCGGCAGGGATGCCCCTACCGGCCGTCGCTCGAGAATGCGGTTACAGCGTGGTGGCGGTACCGCCGGCCGCGGTCAGCTTCTCCGTGGCCGTCTTCGAGAAGGCGTGCGCCGTGACGTCCAGCTTGACCGACACGTCGCCGTTGCCGAGCACCTTCACCAGCTTGTTCTTGCGCACCGCGCCGCTGGCCACCAGCTCGTCGACGCCGACCGTGCCGCCCTCGGGGAACAGCTGCGCGATGTCGCCGACGTTCACCGGCTGGTACTCGGTGCGGAAACGGTTGCGGAACCCACGCAACTTGGGCAGCCGCATGTGGATCGGCATCTGGCCGCCCTCGAACGCCACCGGCACGTTCTTGCGGGCCTTGGTGCCCTTCGTGCCGCGACCGGCGGACTTGCCCTTCGAGCCCTCACCGCGGCCCACCCGGGTCTTCTCGGTCTTGGACCCGGGCGCCGGGCGCAGGTGATGGATCTTGATTGCCATCAGTCGATCTCCTCGACGGTCACGAGGTGCCGCACCGTGTGGATCAGGCCGCGGACCTCGGGGGTGTCCTCACGCACCGTCGACTGGCGGATCTTGCGCAGGCCGAGCGTACGCAGCGACTCGCGGTGGTTCCGCTTGGTCCCGATGGTGCTCTTGATCTGGGTCACCTTGAGCTTGGCCATGGCACTCACGCTCCCTGCCCGGCGGCCCGCGCGCGCAGCATTCCGGCCGGGGCCACGTCCTCGAGCGGCAGGCCGCGGCGGGCGGCCACCTCCTCCGGACGCTGCAGGCCCTTCAGCGCGGCCACGGTCGCGTGCACGATGTTGATCGCATTGTCGCTGCCGAGCGACTTGGACAGCACGTCGTGGACACCGGCGCACTCCAGCACCGCGCGGACCGGGCCGCCGGCGATGACACCGGTACCGGCGCTGGCCGGGCGAAGCAGCACCACGCCGGCCGCCTCCTCACCCTGGATGGGGTGCGGAATGGTGCCGCCGATCCGGGGAACGCGGAAGAAATTCTTCTTCGCCTCCTCGACGCCCTTGGCGATCGCGGCCGGCACCTCCTTGGCCTTGCCGTAGCCGACCCCGACCATGCCGTCACCGTCGCCAACCACGACCAGCGCGGTGAAGCTGAACCGGCGACCACCCTTCACGACCTTGGCGACCCGGTTGATCGCCACGACCCGTTCGATGTGCGGGGTCTTCTCCTGGGCCGCCCCGCCACGGCCGCTGTCGCGCCGGTCCCGGCGGTCCCGGCGGTCGCCGCGCTCTCCGCGGTCGCCACCCTGGCCGCCCTGACCGCCGCCGAATTGCCGTGTACGTCCCGGCATCAGGCGTTCCTTCCCGTCTTGTCACTCTGCATGTCAGAACTCCAGCCCGGCTTCGCGGGCCGCGTCGGCCAGCGCCGCGATCCGGCCGTGGTAGTCGTGGCCGCCGCGGTCGAACACGACCCGGCTGATCCCGGCGCTCTTGGCCCGGTCGGCGAGCAGCTGGCCGACCTTGGCCGACCTCGCCTTCTTGTCGCCGTCCACGGCCCGCACGTCGGCCTCCAGGCTGGTCGCCGAGGCGATCGTGTGGCCGGCGAGGTCGTCGACGAGCTGCGCGACGATGTGCCGGGAGGACCGGGTGACCACGAGGCGGGGCCGCTCCGGCGTGCCGCCGACCCGCTTGCGGAGCCGGAAGTGCCGGCGGGTCTTGGCGATCCGGCGCCGGGTGGAGATGTCCTTGCCCACCGGCTTGCGCTTGGTTCGCGCGGCTTGCTTGTCAGAGCCGCGCTGGGCCACAGTTGCTTCAGCCATGATCACTTACCCGTCTTTCCGACCTTGCGGCGGATTTTCTCGCCGGCGTAGCGCACACCCTTGCCCTTGTACGGGTCGGGCTTGCGCAGCTTGCGGATGTTCGCGGCCACCTCGCCGACTCGCTGCTTGTCGATGCCCTGCACGGAGAACCGAGTCGCGGCCTCGACCGTGAACGTGATCCCCTCCGGCGGGCTGACCTTCACCGGGTGGCTGAAGCCGAGCGAGAACTCGAGGTCGCTGCCCCTGAGCACGACGCGGTAACCGACGCCGTAGATCTCCAGCTTCTTCTCGTATCCGTCGGTGACGCCGACGACCAGGTTGTTCACCAGGGACCGGGTCAACCCGTGCAGGGCGCGGTTCTGGCGCTCGTCGTTCGGGCGCGTCACCGCGAGCGTGCCGTCCTCGGCCCGCTCGACCGAGATCGGCTCGGCGACGGTGTGCGACAGGGTGCCCTTGGGCCCCTTCACCGTGACCTGCTGCCCGTCGATCGTCACGTCCACTCCGGACGGAACCGGAATCGGCAGCTTTCCGATGCGCGACATGGGTTCCCCTTACCAGACGTAGGCGAGGACTTCCCCGCCCACACCCTGCTTGCCGGCCTGCCGATCGGTGAGCAGCCCGGACGACGTCGAGATGATCGCCACGCCGAGGCCGCCGAGCACCTTGGGCAAACCGGTCGACTTGGCGTAGACCCGCAACCCGGGCTTGGACACGCGGCGCAAGCCGGCGATGCTCCGCTCCCGGTTGGGGCCGTACTTGAGCTCCACGATCAGGTTCCTGCCCTGCTCGGCGTCCTCGCTGCGGTAACCGGTGATGTAGCCCTCACGCTTGAGGATCTCCGCGATGTTCGCCTTGAGCTTGGAGTGCGGCAGGACGACCTCGTCGTGGTACGCCGAGTTCGCGTTGCGCAGACGAGTCAAGAAGTCTGCGATCGGGTCGGTCATCGTCATGGTGACCTGTCAACCTTTCTCGCCGTGGTTCCCGGCCGGGCCGGGCCTGTGGCGAACCTCTGGAGTCGTGGAGGGGAGCTGGAGCCTCACCAGCTGGACTTGCTCACGCCGGGCAGCTCACCGCGGTGCGCCATCTCCCGCACGCAGATCCGGCACAGGCCGAACTTGCGCAGCACCGCGCGCGGCCGGCCGCAGCGCTGGCAGCGGGTGTACGCCCGCACCTTGAACTTCGGCTTGCGCGCCGCTTTGTGGACCAGAGCCTTCTTCGCCATTGGCTAGTTCTCCCTGAACGGGAAGCCCAGGTGCCGCAGGAGCGCCCGGCCCTCCTCGTCGTTGACCGCGGTGGTGACGAGCGTGATGTCCATGCCGCGCTGCCGGTCGATGCTGTCCGGGTCGATCTCGTGGAACATCGACTGCTCGTTGAGACCGAAGGTGTAGTTGCCGTTGCCGTCGAACTGCTTGGGCGACAGGCCACGGAAGTCGCGGATACGGGGCAGCGCGATGGTCAGCAGCCGGTCCAGGAACTCCCACATCCGGTCGCCGCGCAGGGTGACCTTGGCGCCGATCGGCATGCCCTCGCGCAGCTTGAACTGCGCGATGGACTTGCGCGCCTTGCGGACCTCCGGCCGCTGGCCGGTGATGGTGGCCAGGTCGCGGATCGCACCCTCGATCAGCTTGCCGTCCCGGGCGGCGTCGCCGACGCCCATGTTGACCACGATCTTGACCACCCGGGGGATCTGCATCGCGTTGCCGAACTTGAAGTCGTTCTGCAGCGCCGGCACGATCTCCTTGCGGTAGCGGGTCTTCAGCCGGGGAACGAGCTTCTCTGCGGTACTCATCAGATCTCCTTCCCCTTCCCGTGCGGGCCCTTGGCGATGCGCACCTTGCGGCCGTCATCGTTGATCTTGTAGCCGACCCGGACCGGCTTGCCGTCGTGGACCAGCATCACGTTGCTGACGTGGATCGGCGCTTCCTGCGTGATGATCCCGCCGGACTTCGCGCCGCGCTGGGTCTGGGTGATCCGGGTGTGCTTCTTGACCCGGTTGACGCCCTCCACGAGCACCTTGTCGTCCTTCGGGTAGGCCTGGATGACCTTGCCCCGGGCGCCCTTGTCCTTGCCCGCGATGACGAGCACGGTGTCGCCCTTCTTGATTTTCATGTCAGAGCACCTCCGGTGCCAGCGAGATGATCTTCATGAACTTCTTGTCGCGCAGCTCGCGGCCGACCGGACCGAAGATGCGGGTGCCGCGCGGCTCGTTGTCCGGCTTGATCAGCACCGCGGCGTTCTCGTCGAACCGGATGTAGCTGCCGTCCGGACGGCGCTTCTCCTTCGCGGTGCGGACCACGACCGCCTTGACGATGTCGCCCTTCTTCACGGCGGCACCCGGGATCGCGTCCTTGACCGTCGCGACGATGATGTCGCCGATGCCCGCGTAGCGACGCGCCGAACCGCCGAGCACCCGGATGCACAGGATCTCCTTGGCACCGGTGTTGTCGGCGACCCGCAGTCGGGACTCCTGCTGGATCATTTCGCCTTCTCCACGATCTTCACGAGTCGCCAGCGCTTGGTGGCCGACAGCGGCCGGGTCTCCATCAGCAGCACGCGGTCGCCGATGCCGGCGGTGTTCTCCTCGTCGTGCGCCTTCACCTTGGTGGTGGACCGCATCACCTTGCCGTACAGCGGGTGCTTCTTGCGGTCCTCGAGGGCGACCACGATCGTCTTGTTCATCTTGTCGGACACCACGAGGCCCTCGCGCACCTTGCGGCGGCCACGGCTCTTGTCATGGAAGATCTCGCCGGTGTCGATCGGCTCGGTCATGCCACACCCTCACTGTTCGGCGCCTCGTCGGGGGACACCGAGAGGCCTAGCTCGCGCTCGCGCATCACGGTGTAGATCCGGGCGATGTCGTGCCGGACCGTGCGCAGCCGGCGGTTGTTGTCCATCTGACCGGTGGCCATCTGGAACCGGAGGTTGAACAGCTCCGCCTTCGACTCGCGCAACCGCAGCACCAGCTCCTCGTCGTTGAGCTCGCGCAGCTCGGCGGCCTGGATACCGGATGCCATCAGAAGTCACCACCCTCGCGCGTGACGATGCGGCACTTCATCGGAAGCTTGTGCATGGCCCGGCGCAGTGCCTCACGCGCCACGGTCTCGTTCGGGAAGCTCAGCTCGAACATGACCCGGCCCGGCTTGACGTTGGCGATCCAGTACTCCGGCGAGCCCTTGCCGGAACCCATCCGGGTCTCGGCCGGCTTCTTGGTCAGCGGCCGGTCCGGGAAGATGTTGATCCACACCTTGCCGCCACGGCGGATGTGCCGGTTGATGGCGATACGTGCGGACTCGATCTGCCGGTTCGTCACGTACGCAGGCGACAGCGCCTGGATGCCGTACTCGCCGAAGTTGACCCGGGTACCGCCCTTGGCCGCACCCGCCCGCTTCGGGTGGTGCTGCTTGCGGTGCCTCACCTTGCGTGGGATGAGCACGACTCAGCCCTCCCCGTTCTCCGTGTCGGCCTGGTTGGCTGCCCGCGGCGCCTCGCCGACACCGTTGGTCGCCGCGTTGTTGGTCTCGGCCGCCGCCTGCTCGGCGGACGCTGCCGCGGCCGCGTCCGCACGACCCGCATCGGTGCCGGTGGGGGTGGTGCCGGTCGCGCCGGACCGGCGAGCCCTGGTCGGCCGCTCGCGCCGCGGGGCGCGCTGCTCGGGCGCGTGCGCCGCGGTGTCCCGCTCGCGCCGGCCGCCGACCACGTCACCCTTGAAGATCCACACCTTGACGCCGATCCGGCCGAAGGTGGTGCGGGCCTCGAAGAAGCCGTAGTCGATGTCGGCGCGCAGCGTGTGCAGCGGCACCCGGCCCTCGCGGTAGTGCTCGGAGCGGGACATCTCGGCACCGCCGAGCCGGCCGCTGCACTGCACCCGGATGCCCTTGACCTGCGGCGAGCGCATGGCCGACTGGATGGCCTTGCGCATCGCGCGGCGGAACGACACCCGGTTGGACAGCTGCTCGGCGGTCACCTGGGCGACCAGCTGCGCGTCCGCCTCGGGGTTCTTCACCTCGAGGATGTTCAGCTGCACCTGCTTGCGGGTCAGCTTCTCCAGCTCGCCGCGGATCCGGTCGGCCTCGGCGCCGCGCCGGCCGATCACGATGCCCGGCCGGGCGGTGTGGATGTCGACCCGCACCCGGTCCCGGGTGCGCTCGATCTCCACCTTGGAGATGCCGGCCCGCTCCATGCCCTTGGAGAGCAGACGGCGGATCTTGACGTCCTCCGCCACGTACTCCGCGTACTGCTTGTCGGCGTACCAGCGGGACTTCCAGTCGGTGGTGATCCCCAGCCGGAAGCCATGCGGGTTGATCTTCTGTCCCACTAGCTGGCACTCCTCTTCGCACTGGACTTGCGGCCGCCGCTCTTGGCGGTCGCAGCCTTCGCGGGCTTCTTCTCGATCTTGATCGACTCGAGCTCGATGGTGATGTGGCTGGTGCGCTTGCGGATCCGGTAGGCGCGACCTTGCGCGCGCGGCCGGAACCGCTTGAGGGTCGGGCCCTCGTCCACGTAGGCCGCGCTCACCCAGAGCGTGTCCGGGTCGAGGTCGAGGTTGTTCTCGGCGTTGGCCACGGCGCTGGCGAGCACCTTGGCCACCGGCTCACTTGCGGCCTGCGGGGCGAACTGGAGCACGGCCAGGGCATCGCTGGCGCTGCGACCCCGGATGAGGTCGACGACCCGGCGCACCTTCATCGGGGTGGCCCGGACGTAGCGAGCCCGAGCGATGGCGCGCGGGAGCTCCTCCTGCGCCACCTCTGCGTTGCGGGCGTTCATCGCGTTGCTTTCCCTTACTTGTCTGGCCTAGCGCCTGCGCGCCTTGCGGTCGTCCTTGACGTGGCCCCGGAACGTGCGGGTGGGGGCGAACTCCCCCAGCTTGTGCCCGACCATGGACTCGGTGATGAAGACCGGGACGTGCTTGCGGCCGTCGTGCACCGCGATGGTGTGGCCCAGCATGTCCGGGATGATCGTGGACCGGCGGGACCAGGTCTTGATCACGGTCTTCTTGCCCGACTCGTTGAGCACGTCCACCTTCTTGAGCAGGTGGTCGTCGACGAACGGGCCCTTCTTCAAGCTGCGCGGCATGTCTTACTCCTCCCTGCTCAGCGCTTCTTGCCGGTACGGCGGCGGCGGACGATCATGCGGTCGCTCGGCTTGCCCTTGCGACGGGTGCGGCCCTCGGGCTTGCCCTTCGGGTTCACCGGGTGCCGACCGCCGGAGGTCTTGCCCTCACCACCGCCGTGCGGGTGGTCCACCGGGTTCATGGCCACGCCGCGCACGGTCGGGCGCTTGCCCTTCCACCGCATCCGGCCGGCCTTGCCCCAGTTGATGTTGGCCTGCTCGGAGTTGCCGACCTCGCCGACCGTCGCCCTGCAGCGCACGTCCACGTTGCGGATCTCGCCGGACGGCATCCGCAGTTGGGCGTACGGGCCCTCCTTGGCGACCAGCTGCACGCTGGCACCGGCCGAACGGGCGATCTTGGCCCCGCCGCCCGGCCGCAGCTCGATCGCGTGCACCACGGTGCCGACCGGGATGTTGCGCAGCGGCAGGCTGTTGCCCGGCTTGATGTCGGCCCGCGGACCGTTCTCGATCCTGTCCCCCTGGCGCAGCTTCTCCGGCGCGAGGATGTAGCGCTTCTCGCCGTCGGCGTAGTGCAGCAGCGCGATCCGGGCGGTGCGGTTCGGGTCGTACTCGATGTGCGCGACTTTGGCCGGAACGCCGTCCTTGTCGTGCCGCCGGAAGTCGATCAGCCGGTAGGCCCGCTTGTGGCCGCCGCCCTTGTGCCGCGTGGTGATCTTGCCGTGCACGTTGCGGCCGCCCTTGCCGTGCAGCGGGCGGACCAGCGACTTCTCCGGGTGGTCCCGGGTGATCTCGGCGAAGTCCGAGACGCTGGAACCACGACGGCCCGGCGTCGTCGGCTTGTACTTGCGAATACCCATGTGTACTCAGTCCTTACGAGGCCGGTCCGCCGAAGATCTCGATCGGCTTGCTGTCCGCGGTCAGCGTGACGATCGCGCGCTTCGTGTCCTTGCGCTTGCCGTACCCGGTGCGGGTGCGCTTGCGTTTGCCCTGCCGGTTGAGCGTGTTCACGCTGACCACCTGGACGCCGAACACCTTCTCGACCGCGATCTTGATCTCGGTCTTGTTCGCGTGCGGGGCGACCACGAAGGTGTACTTGTTCTCCTCGAGCAGCCCGTAGGACTTCTCGGAGATCACCGGCGCCAGCAGGATGTCGCGGGGGTCGGGAATCATTCCTTGTCCTCCTTGGCCTTCCGCTGCGACGGCGGCAGCTGGAAGCCCGCCTTCTCGGCGTCCTCCTCGGTGGCGAACCACACCTCGGCGGCGGTCCGGTTGTAGTGCGAGCTACCCGGCACGTGGTACAGCTTCGAGGAGGTGTTGCCCTTGATCGGGTAGCCCTCCGGCTCCGAGCCGTCCTCGAGCGGGGCGTGGCTGCCCGGACCGAAGTCGGTCTCCGCCGCGGCCGGCTCGGCGTCCGCCTTCTTGGCGGACTCCTTCTTGGCCGGCTCCTTCTTCGCGGGCTCCTTCTTCGCGGTGTCCGCCTTGGCGGTTTCCGCCTTGGCCTTCTTGGCCGGCTTGGCCTTCGGCTCCTCGGCGACCTCGCTCTCCCGCGCGTAGCCCCTGGCCTTCGGCAGGGTCGCCGAGACCGGGCCGGCCAGGAACGCGTCCAGCGCCGTCCGGGAGAACACCACGTCGTCGTTGACCAGCACGTCGTAGGTGTTGAGCTGGTCGGGCGAGAGGATGTGCACGTTCGGCAGGTTGCGCGCGGACACCCAGTTGACGTCCTCGTCCTTGGTCAGCACCAGCAGCAGGCGCTTGGCCGCCGTGACCGCCTCGAGCGCCTTGCGGGCCGCCTTGGTGGACGGGATGTCCCCGTCGACCAGGCCGCTGATCACGTGCAGCTGACCCGCCCTCGCCCGGTCGGACAGCGCGCCGCGCAGGGCCGCCGCCTTCATCTTCTTCGGCGTGCGCTGGCTGTAGTCGCGCGGCGTGGGGCCGTGCACGACACCACCGCCGGCGAACTGCGGCGCCCTGGTCGAACCCTGGCGGGCCCGGCCGGTGCCCTTCTGCCGGTACGGCTTCTTGCCACCGCCGCGAACCTCGCCGCGGGTCTTGGTGTCGTGCGTGCCCTGCCGGGCCGCGGCCTGCTGAGCGACCACGACCTGATGCATCAGCGCGATGTTGGCCTGGGCGTCGAAGATCTCGTCGGGCAGCTCGACGGTGCCGTCGGTCTTGCCGTCCGGGGTCTTGACCTCAACGCTGGTGGTCACTACGCATCACCCTTCGCGGCGCTCTTGAGGAACACCAGGCCACCCTTGGGGCCGGGGACTGCGCCCTTGATCAGGATCAGGCCGGCGTCGGCGTCCACCTGGTGCACGGTCAGGTTCTGCGTGGTGACCCGGACGTGGCCCATCCGGCCGGCCATGCGCAGGCCCTTGAACACCCGGCCGGGCGTGGCGCAGCCGCCGATCGAGCCCGGGCTGCGGTGCTTGCGCTGGGTGCCGTGGCTAGCGCCGAGACCCTTGAACCCGTGCCGCTTCATCACGCCGGCGGTGCCCTTGCCCTTGCTGGTGCCGGTCACGTCGATCACGGTGCCCGGCTCGAACACCTCGGCGGTGATCTCCTGGCCCACCTCGTAGCTGTCCGCGTCGGTGGTGCGCAGCTCCGCGAGGAACCGGCGCGGCGTGACCTTCGCCTTGTCGAAGTGCCCGGTGCGCGGCTTGTTCACCTTGCGCGGGTCGATGGCGCCGAACGCCAGCTGCACGGCCGCGTAGCCGTCGCTGTCCTTGGTCCGGATCTGGGTGACCACGTTCGGCCCGGCCTTGATGACGGTCACCGGCACGATCCGGTTGTTCTCGTCGAAGACCTGGGTCATCCCGAGCTTGGTGCCCAGGATCCCCTTCATCTGCCTGTCAGACATAACTACTCAGGCCTCACTGAATGTTGACGTCGACGCTGGCCGGCAGGTCGATGCGCATCAGCGCGTCGACCGTCTTCGGCGTCGGGTCGAGGATGTCGATCAGACGCTTGTGCGTGCGCATCTCGAAGTGCTCGCGCGAGTCCTTGTACTTGTGCGGCGAGCGGATGACGCAGTAGACGTTCTTCTCGGTGGGCAGCGGCACCGGCCCGACGACCCGAGCACCGGTGCGTGTCACGGTCTCGACGATCTTGCGCGCGGACGCGTCGATCGCCTCGTGGTCGTAGGCCTTGAGCCTGATGCGGATCTTCTGTCCCGCCATGGTGGCTTGCCGTCCTTCTTGAGTGCCGCTCCGGTCCACGCGGTCGGGTGTGTCGCGCCCGTCGCGCAGACCGACCCCTTGGCCGTGCCGTTGGGGGTGGTCATTGGGAGGGCCCGCCGGAGACGGGCCGAACTCGCGTCAGGGCGGCCGGCTGGTGAACCGACCGGCCGCCCGACAACGAGCAACCTGTCAAGGATGCCACATGGAAAGATGGCGTCCCAAACTGGGGTGGTTACTTGATGATCTTGGTGACCCGGCCGGCGCCCACGGTGCGGCCACCCTCGCGGATGGCGAACCGCAGACCCTCTTCCATCGCGATCGGCTGGATGAGGTCGACCTTCATCTCGGTGTTGTCGCCCGGCATGACCATCTCGGTGCCCTCGGGGAGGGTCACCACGCCGGTCACGTCCGTGGTCCGGAAGTAGAACTGCGGGCGGTAGTTGTTGAAGAACGGCGTGTGCCGCCCGCCCTCGTCCTTGGACAGGATGACCACGTTGGCCTCGAACTCCACGTGCGGGGTGTTCGTGCCCGGCTTCACCACGACCTGGCCGCGCTCGACCTCTTCGCGCTTGATACCGCGCAGCAGCAGACCGACGTTGTCCCCGGCCTGGCCCTGGTCGAGCAGCTTGCGGAACATCTCGACGCCGGTGACCGTGGTCTTCTGGGACTTCTCCTTGATGCCGACGATCTCGACTTCCTCGCCGACCTTGACGATGCCGCGCTCGACCCGGCCGGTCACCACGGTGCCGCGGCCGGTGATCGTGAACACGTCCTCGATCGGCATCAGGAACGGCTTCTCGGTCTCGCGGACCGGCTCCGGCACGTTCTCGTCCACCGCGTCCAGCAGCTCCATGAGCTTGGCGCCCCACTCGGCGTCGCCCTCAAGCGCCTTCAGCGCGGAGACGCGGACCACCGGCAGGTCGTCGCCCGGGAAGTCCTGGCTGGACAGCAGCTCGCGGACCTCCAGCTCGACCAGCTCGAGGATCTCCTCGTCGTCCACCATGTCGGCCTTGTTCAGCGCCACCACGATGTAGGGCACACCGACCTGGCGGGCCAGCAGCACGTGCTCACGGGTCTGCGGCATCGGGCCGTCGGTCGCCGCCACCACCAGGATCGCGCCGTCCATCTGCGCCGCACCGGTGATCATGTTCTTGATGTAGTCGGCGTGACCCGGGCAGTCCACGTGCGCGTAGTGCCGCTTCTCGGTCTGGTACTCGATGTGCGCGATGGAGATGGTGATGCCGCGGGCCTTCTCCTCGGGCGCCTTGTCGATCTCGTCGAACGGCGTGAACGGGTTGAGGTCCGGGTGCCTGTCGTGCAGGACCTTCGAGATCGCCGCGGTCAGCGTCGTCTTGCCGTGGTCGATGTGACCGATGGTCCCGATGTTGACGTGCGGCTTGGTCCGCTCGAACTTCGCCTTCGCCACTTTCTTCGTCCTCCTGGACTTGTTCTTACGCTGCCGTGGCCGACCGCGTTGTCAGGTTCGGTAGTGCGGAACCATAGAGGCAAGCCCCGTCCGGCTCCGCACCGGATCTGTATTACTCGCCAGTCGCCTTGGCGATGATCTCCTTCGCGACGTTCGTCGGAACCTCCGCGTAGGAGTCGAACTGCATCGAGTAGTTCGCCCGACCCTGGGTCTTGGACCGCAGGTCGCCGACGTACCCGAACATCTCGGACAGCGGCACCAGCGCTCGGACGACGCGGGTCCCGCTGCGCTCCTCCATGGCCTGGATGTGCCCACGCCGGGAGTTCAGGTCACCGATGACGTCGCCCATGTAGTCCTCGGGCGTGGTCACCTCGACCGCCATCATCGGCTCGAGCAGCACCGGGGAGGACTGCCTGGCGGCATCCTTGAGCGCCATCGAACCGGCGATCTTGAACGCCATCTCGGAGGAGTCCACCTCGTGGTAGGACCCGTCGAGCAGCGTGACCTTGATGCCCACCAGCGGGTATCCGGCCAGCACGCCGTACTGCATGGCGTCCTGGGCGCCGGCGTCCACCGACGGGATGTACTCCTTCGGAACCCGGCCACCGGTGACCTTGTTCTCGAACTCGTACAGCGCACCGTCCAAAGTGGGCAACGGCTCCAGCTTGATGATGACCTTCGCGTACTGGCCCGAGCCACCGGTCTGCTTCTTGTGCACGTACTCGAACTTCTCGACCGTCTTGCGGATGGTCTCGCGGTACGACACCTGCGGCTTGCCGATGTTGGCCTCGACCTTGAACTCCCGCCGCATCCGGTCGACCAGGATGTCGAGGTGCAGTTCCCCCATGCCCTCGATGATCGTCTGGCCGGTGTCCTCGTTCAGGCTGACCCGGAAGGTCGGGTCCTCCTCGGCGAGCTTCTGGATGGCGGTGGACAGCTTGTCCTGGTCGGCCTTGGTCTTCGGCTCGATGGCCACCGAGATGACCGGCTCCGGGAACGTCATCGACTCCAGCACGATCGGGTTGGCCGGGTCGGACAGCGTGTCGCCGGTGGTCGTCTCCTTCAGACCGATCATCGCGTAGATGTGGCCGGCGCGGGCCTCGTCGACCGGGTTCTCCTTGTTGGCGTGCATCTGGAAGAGCTTCCCGATGCGCTCCTTGCGCTCCTTGGTGGAGTTCATCACCTGGGAGCCCGGAGTGACCTTGCCGGAGTAGACCCGGACATAGGTCAGCTTGCCGAAGAACGGGTGCGCGGCGATCTTGTAGGCCAGCGCCGAGAACGGCTCCTCGACACTCGGCTTGCGGGTGCGGGTGGTGACGCCGTCCGGCAGCAGGCCCTCGACGTCCGGCACGTCCGCGGGGGACGGCAGGTAGTCGATGACCGCGTCCAGCATCGGCTGCACGCCCTTGTTCTTGAACGCCGAGCCGCACAGCACCGGGTAGGCCTCGCGGGCGATGGTGAGCTTGCGGATGCCGGCCTTGATGTGATCGACGGTGAGCTCCTCACCGGCGACGTAGAGCTCCATCAGATCGTCGTCGGCCTCCGCGACCGCCTCGATCAGCCGCTCGCGGTACTCCTGAGCCTGCTCGAGCAACTCGGCCGGGATCTCCTCGACCGTGTAGTCCTCGCCCTTCTTGACCTCGCCGTGCCAGTACAGCGCGCGCATCTCGACCAGGTCGATGACGCCCTCGAACGCGCTCTCCGCGCCGATCGGCAACTGGATGGGCAGCGGGCGGGCACCGAGGCGCTCGGAGATCGTGCGCACGGTGAAGAAGAAGTCGGCGCCCAGCTTGTCCATCTTGTTGACGAAGCAGATCCGCGGCACGTCGTACTTGGTGGCCTGCCGCCAGACCTGCTCGGACTGCGGCTCGACGCCCTCCTTGCCATCGAAGACGGCAACGGCCCCGTCCAGCACCCGCAGCGAGCGCTCCACCTCGACGGTGAAGTCGACGTGGCCAGGCGTGTCGATGATGTTGATCTGGTGGCCGTCCCAGAAGCACGTGGTCGCGGCGGACGTGATCGTGATGCCGCGCTCCTGCTCCTGCTCCATCCAGTCCATCGTCGCGGCGCCTTCGTGCACCTCGCCGATCTTGTAGTTGATCCCGGTGTAGAAGAGGATCCGCTCGGTCGTGGTGGTCTTGCCCGCGTCGATGTGAGCCATGATCCCGATGTTGCGGACCTTGGCCAGGTCGTTGAGCACGTCGAGTGCCACGGGTCTGTTCCCCTGTCTTGTACAGCGTCAGCGCCGGCCGGTGGGCCGGCACCGAATCACCAGCGGTAGTGGGCGAAGGCCTTGTTGGACTCCGCCATCTTGTGGGTGTCCTCGCGGCGCTTCACGCTCGCCCCGAGTCCGTTGCTCGCGTCGAGCAGCTCGTTCATGAGCCGCTCCACCATGGTCTTCTCCCGGCGCTGCCGCGAGAAGTTGACCAGCCAGCGCAGCGCGAGGGTGGTGCTGCGGCCGGGCTTGACCTCGATCGGCACCTGGTAGGTGGCACCACCGACCCGCCGGCTCTTCACCTCGATGGTCGGCTTGACATTGTCCAGCGCGCGCTTGAGCGTGACCACCGGGTCGGTGCCGGTCTTGTCGCGGGCACCCTCGAGCGCCCCGTACACGATGCGCTCCGCGACGGAGCGCTTGCCGTCCCGCAGCACCTTGTTCACCAGCTGGGTGACCAGCGGAGAGCTGTACACCGGGTCGGAGATCAGCGGCCGCTTGGGGGCCGGACCCTTGCGTGGCATATCAGCTCTTCTCCTTCTTCGCTCCATACCGGCTGCGGGCTTGCTTGCGGTTCTTGACGCCCTGCGTGTCCAGCGAGCCGCGGATGATCTTGTAACGCACGCCAGGCAGGTCCTTCACCCGGCCACCGCGGACCAGGACCATCGAGTGCTCCTGGAGATTGTGGCCCTCCCCCGGGATGTACGCCGTGACCTCGATGCCACTGGTCAGCTTGACACGCGCGACCTTGCGCAGCGCGGAGTTCGGCTTCTTCGGGGTAGTGGTGTACACGCGGGTGCACACGCCACGCCGCTGCGGGCTCCCCTTGAGAGCCGCAGTCTTCTGCTTGGCGACCTTGTCCTGGCGGCCCTTGCGGACCAGCTGCTGGATCGTGGGCATAGACCGGCTTTCTCTTCTCAACGTCGCATGTTTGCCTTGTGTGTTCCCCGGTCCCCCCGTACCCCGAGGTCGGGCGTGTCGCCCTAGTCAGGCACCCGTTCGGGTGAATAATCCTCTGGGGTTCGCGAGGAACTCGACATGCCCAGCGTCACGCCCAGGCACACCGACCGACCCGACAAGAGTCGGGCACAAGTAGGTAAGATACCTTCCCCCGCCAACCGAGGTCAAAGCGGGGTCCCCTCACACCGCCCCGGGTGCCACCACGGTCAACCCCGACTCCGCCGCCGCTGTTCCCAGCCGCTTGTCGTAGGTCACGAACGCGCTGATCCGCATGCCGGACGCGGTGAGATTCTCGGCGGTCGCCAGGTGGATGGCGTCCAGCGAACGCAGGGTGGAATCCATGTACGCGGCGGCCGTAGCCCGGACCGGCGCGTCGACCTCGAACCGGGCCATTCTAGACAGCACGCCCGACATGATGCCGAGCCGACGTGGGGCGGCCCGGCGCAGTGCCCGCGGTACCTCGATCTCGGACAGCGCCGAGGTCACCCGCTCGCCAGGGTGGTCATCAAGCCAGCCGACCAGCGCCGGGGTCTCAGTCTCCGGGGCGATCAACTTGACGATCGCGCAGCTGTCCAGATAGATCACCAACGCTCCTCTTCCCGCATGGCGATGAGCGCGGCCGACGCGGAGCCGGTCTCATCGACGTCGCCGGGCGGCATCGGGAACGGGGTGCGGTCGGTGGCCGGGATCAGGCGCCCGGCGGCGACCAGGCCTTCGATCTCCCGAGGGACGATCGGGATGATCCGGGCGATCGGCTTGCCGCGGCTGGTGATCTCGACCACCTCACCGTTCTCCACCCGGGCCAGTACGCCGGCGGTGTCCTGGTTCAGCACGCGTACGGGGACCTGCTCCATGACCGCAGGATAGTACGGCGGTACTACGTTGTCCTGCTGGAGAGCATGAACTCGCCAACGCTCGCCTCCTCCAGGGGATTGAGGGCGGTGGCCTGGGCGAACAGGTCGGAGTCGCCGGTGCCGATGGCGCAGGGGGCGAGGTTCATCGCGGTGGCGACCAGGTACATGGTCTGCAGCAGGGCGCCGAGGTCCTTGAGGATCAGGGCATAGGCCATGCTCTGGTACTTCCACATCACCCGGCCGAACCGGGCGGTGCAGACCAGCAGCACGTGCGGCGAGCGGCCGCCGCCGGCCGCCTCGGCGGCCCGCCAGACCAGCTGGCGCACGGCGGGCTCGGCGGCCGGAACCGGTTCGAGCCGGTGACCGAACGGGTCGTAGTGGTACATGCCGGACGCCAGGCCCGTCACCTGCGTGACCACCGGATAGATCTCCAGGCCGTGCAGCGCACCGCCGGACGGGCTCGGCCTCAGCGACACCTCGTTCCGGTCGTCCCGGAGCACCCGGCGGACCCCGGCCGCCTGGTGCAGAAACTCACCCAGTTGGGCGACGGTGAGCGGGTGCTCGTCGTCCGGCTCCCGGACCGACCGCCTGGCCTCCAGCACGGCCGCGAACGGCATCCCGGCTCGCTCGGCACCGTCCGGCACCGGCAGCGGCAGCGCGGCCTCCACCGCCCAGGGTGCCCGCCGGGCCGGCAGCGGCGCGTGCCGCCCGTCGGCCCACCGCGTGAGGCCGAACGGCTCGTCGTGGTACCCGGCTCGGCTGCGCGCGTGGAACCACAGCTCGTGCGGGCTCCACTGCTCGGTGGTCAGATCGGCGCGCATGTCCTCCTCGGCGTCCCGGACGAAGCCGTACCAGGCCAGCTCGCCGACCAGCTCCGCGACCACGCCGGCGGTCAGCCCGGCCGGAACACACGGCTCCGCCGAGCCCGCCATCCGGTGCAGCACGGTCAGGACGTCCAGGTCGTGAATCTCCACCGAGGCCCGGCACCGCGGCGACTCCAACACCAACTCGTCGCCGGCGCGCCGCATGAGCGCGAACCTGGACAACCGCGGCGCCCGCAGCGGAGCGGCCCGGGGCTCCAGGTGCGGTCCAAGGGGCCGGACGGTGATCAGCGACCGGTTCCGAAAGGAGAGCCGGGCGGTCAGCCACCCGCCGGCCCGCAACCGGTCCAGCAGTGCCGCCGTCCCGGGCCCGAACCGGTCGAGCAGTGCCGCCTCCGGGTGCTCATCCGCCGCGAGCTCCCCGAGCAGTTCCCGCTGGCCCGCGCTCAGCACCCCGATGTGCTCCCCCCACCCGGCTCCGCGCAGCAGCGCGACCTGCCCATCCGCCCCGGTGGCCACGAACACCGCCGGGCGGAGCCGAAGGTGCCGAGCGCAGTTCCCCTCGCTCACCAAGGTCCCACCGCACGCACCTCCTCGACCGAGTTGGCGCGAGGAGGCCCAACCTGGTCTGCTGACGGTAAGACAGGTCATGCGGCAACCGAAACCGCCGTTGAGACGGCTAATTCCGCCCAGAAGGGCGGCCAGATCCGTCAGCTGCCGCCATTCCGGCGATTCCCGGCGAATCGCCGGGGGCAACCGCATGCTGCCATTCCCGATCCGCGATTTGCTATCTGCAAGTCCGCAAGCCACGAAATCGGCACTCGGAGGCCGGAGCCCGGAACTCACCGGACCGAAGAGGGACCTCGGATGCCGGACCCGTTTTCCGCATGGCGAAGGCCGCCCTGGGGAGGGCGGCCTTCGTCGGGGTGGGGTGGTTAGCGGTAGTCGCGGCCGAAGTCGTAGTCGTCCAACGGGACGGCCGGACCTGTGCCGGTGCCGAAGACGTCCGGGGTGTAGTAGCCGTCGTCGTAGGACGGGATCGCGTATGCGGCGACCCGGGCCTCCTCGGTCGGCTGCACCTGGATGTTCCGGTACTTGTTGATGCCGGTGCCGGCGGGGATGAGCTTGCCGATGATCACGTTCTCCTTGAGGCCGACGAGCTGGTCCGAGCGGCCGTTGATGGCGGCGTCGGTGAGCACGCGGGTGGTCTCCTGGAAGGACGCGGCGGACAGCCACGAGTCGGTGGCCAGCGAGGCCTTCGTGATGCCCATCAGCACCGGGCGGCCGGAGGCGGGCTCGCCGCCACCGGCGACGACCCTGCGGTTCTCCCGCTCGAACTCGGACCGCTCGATGAGCGCACCGGGAAGGAACTCGGCCGCACCGGAGTCGAGGATGGTCACCCGGCGCAGCATCTGCCGGACGATCACCTCGATGTGCTTGTCGTGGATGGACACACCCTGGGCCCGGTAGACCTTCTGCACCTCGTCGACGAGGTGCAGCTGGGCCTCGCGGGGACCCATGACCCGCAGCACCTCGTGCGGGTCGGGGGTGCCCTCGAGCAGCTGCTGCCCGACGCGCACGTGATCGCCGTCGGCCAGCGGAGCACCGTCCGGCGTGAGCGCCAGCCGCTGCCGCTTGGACAGCTTGTCCAGGACGATCTCCTCGCTGCCGTCGTCCGGGATCAGCGTGATCTTCCAGTACCGGTCGCCGTCCTCGATCCGCACCCGGCCGTCGACGTCGGCGATCGGCGCCTTGCCCTTCGGCACGCGGGCCTCGAACAGCTCCTGGACACGCGGCAGACCGGTGGTGATGTCCTCACCGGCGACACCGCCCTGGTGGAAGGTACGCATGGTCAGCTGCGTGCCCGGCTCACCGATCGACTGCGCGGCCACGATGCCCACCGCCTCGCCGACGTCCACCAGCTGCCCGGTGGCCATCGACCGACCGTAGCAGGTGGCGCACACCCCGACCGCCGACTCGCAGGTCAGCACGCTGCGCACCTTGGCCTTGGTGACGCCCGCGTTGGCCAGCTTCTCGATCGCCGGGTCGCCGAGGTCGTCGCCCCGGTTGAGCAGCACGTTGCCGGCCTCGTCGGTGATGTCCTCGGCCAGCGTGCGCGCGTAGACACTGGTCTCCACGTGCTGGTCGCGCACGATCCCGCCGTCCGCGCCGGCCTCGCCGATGGTCATCACGATGCCGCGGCTGGTGCCGCAGTCGACCTCGCGGACGATGACGTCCTGCGACACGTCCACCAGACGCCGGGTCAGGTAACCCGAGTCGGCGGTCCGCAGCGCGGTGTCGGCCAGACCCTTCCGGGCACCGTGCGTGGCGATGAAGTACTCCAGCACGGACAGGCCCTCGCGGAAGTTGTTCTTGATCGGCCGCGGGATGTACTCACCCTTCGGGTTGGACACCAGACCACGCATCCCGGCCAGCGACCGGACCTGGGTCATGTTGCCCGCCGCACCCGACTTCACGATCATCGGGATCGGGTTGTCCTCGGGGAAGTTGTCCTCCATGGCCCGAGCGACCTCCTCGGTCGCCTGGCCCCACACCTTGACCAGCTCGTTGTTGCGCTCGGAGTGGGACAGCTGCCCGCGCTGGTAGCGCTTCTCGACCGCGTCGGCCTTGAGCTCGTAGGAGTCCAGGATCTCCTGCTTGTTCGGCGGCACCACGATGTCCGAGATGGCGATCGTGACCCCGGACCGGGTGGCCCAGAAGAAGCCCGCGTCCTTGAGCTTGTCCAGCGTCCGGGCCACGGTGACCATCGGGTACCGCTCGGCCAGGTCGTTCACGATCGCGGCCTGCCGCTTCTTCGGCATCGCCTCGTTGATGAACGGGTAGTCCTCCGGCAGCAGGTCGTTGAACAGCACCCGGCCCAGCGTGGTCTCGGCCAGCCATGCGGTGCCCGGTTCCCAGGTCTCCGGCCGGTCGGTGCCGGCCGGGGTGCGGTCGTGGATCCGGACCTTGATCGGCGACTGCAGCTCGATCGACTTGCGGTCGAAGGCCATGATCGCCTCGGCCGGTGAGGAGAACGCCTGTCCGGCCCCGATGCCCTCGTCCTTGAGCCGGGTCAGGTGGAACAGGCCGGTGACCATGTCCAGTCGGGGCATGGCCAGCGGACGCCCGGACGCCGGCGACAGGATGTTGTTCGACGACAGCATCAGGATTCGCGCCTCGGCCTGGGCCTCGGCGGAAAGCGGCAGGTGCACCGCCATCTGGTCGCCGTCGAAGTCGGCGTTGAACGCCTCGCAGACCAGCGGGTGCAGCTGGATCGCCTTGCCCTCGACCAACTGCGGCTCGAAGGCCTGGATGCCCAGGCGGTGCAGCGTCGGCGCCCGGTTGAGCATCACCGGGTGCTCGGTGATGACCTCCTCGAGCACGTCCCACACCGCCGGCCGGGCCCGCTCCACCATCCGCTTGGCGGACTTGATGTTCTGCGCGTGGTTGAGGTCGACCAGCCGCTTCATCACGAACGGCTTGAACAGCTCGAGTGCCATGGCCTTGGGCAGGCCGCACTGGTGCAGCTTGAGCTGCGGACCGACCACGATGACCGACCGGCCGGAGTAGTCGACCCGCTTGCCGAGCAGGTTCTGACGGAACCGGCCCTGCTTGCCCTTGAGCAGGTCGGACAGCGACTTCAGCGGCCGGTTGCCCGGGCCGGTGACCGGACGGCCGCGCCGGCCGTTGTCGAACAGCGCGTCGACGGCCTCCTGCAGCATCCGCTTCTCGTTGTTGACGATGATCTCGGGCGCACCCAGGTCGATCAGCCGCTTCAACCGGTTGTTCCGGTTGATCACCCGGCGGTACAGGTCGTTCAGGTCCGAGGTGGCGAACCGGCCACCGTCGAGCTGAACCATCGGCCGCAGGTCCGGCGGGATCACCGGGATGCAGTCCAGCACCATGCCCATCGGCGAGTTGCTGGTCTGCGAGAACGCGGCGACCACCTTGAGCCGCTTGAGGGCGCGGAGCTTCTTCTGCCCCTTGCCGTTGCGGATCGTGTCGCGCAGGTTGTCGGCCTCGGCTTCGACGTCGAAGTCGTGGGCCAGCTTCTGGATCGCCTCGGCGCCCATCGAGCCGGTGAAGTGGTCGCCGTAGCGGTCGGTCAGCTCGCGGTAGAGCTGCTCGTCGGCGATCAGCTGCTTCGGCTCGAGCTTGGTGAAGGTGGTCCAGATCTCCTCGAGCCGGTCCAGCTCGCGCTGCGCCCGGTCGCGGAGCTGGCGCATCTCCCGCTCGCCGCCCTCCTTGACCTTGCGGCGGACGTCGCTCTTGGCGCCCTCGGCCTCGAGCTGGGCCAGGTCGGCCTCCAGCTTCTGCGCGCGCGCCTCGATGTCGGCGTCCCGCTTGGCCTCGACCTGCTTGCGCTCGACACCGATGTCGGCTTCCATGCTGGGCAGGTCGGCGTGCCGCTGCTCGGTGTTCACCGTCGTGATCACGTACGCGGCGAAGTAGATGATCTTCTCGAGATCCTTCGGCGCGAGGTCGAGCAGGTAGCCGAGCCGGCTCGGCACGCCCTTGAAGTACCAGATGTGGGTGACCGGCGCGGCCAGCTCGATGTGGCCCATCCGCTCCCGGCGGACCTTGGCACGGGTCACCTCGACGCCACACCGCTCACAGATGATGCCCTTGAAGCGGACGCGCTTGTACTTGCCGCAGTAGCACTCCCAGTCCCGGGTCGGGCCGAAGATCTTCTCGCAGAAGAGCCCGTCCTTCTCCGGCTTCAGGGTGCGGTAGTTGATGGTTTCGGGCTTCTTCACCTCGCCGTAGGACCACTGGCGGATGTCGTCAGCGGTCGCCAGGCCGATGCGGAGCTCATCGAAGAAGTTGACGTCTAGCACGTCGGTTCTTTCCCCTTTTGTTGGTATGTCTGACGGGGATCGGGCCTGCGCCGGGTGCACGGAGCACCCGGCGCGGCGCGGTACTAGTTCACGACGTCATCCACTGACGGCGATTCGTTGCGGGACAGGTTGATGCCGAGGTTGGCCGCGGCGCGCTCGAGGTCCTCGTCGTCGGAGTCGCGCATCTCGATGGCGGCACCGTCGCTGGAGAGCACCTCGACGTTGAGGCACAGCGACTGCAGCTCCTTGAGCAGCACCTTGAACGACTCGGGGATCCCGGGCTCCGGAATGTTCTCGCCCTTGACGATCGCCTCGTACACCTTGACCCGGCCGAGCACGTCGTCGGACTTGATCGTGAGCAGTTCCTGCAGCGTGTACGCGGCGCCGTAGGCCTGCATCGCCCAGCACTCCATCTCACCGAAGCGCTGGCCACCGAACTGCGCCTTACCACCGAGCGGCTGCTGGGTGATCATCGAGTACGGGCCGGTGGACCGGGCGTGGATCTTGTCGTCGACCAGGTGCAGCAGCTTGAGGATGTACATGTAGCCGACCGCGACCGGGAACGGGAACGGCTCGCCGGAGCGGCCGTCGAACAGCGTCGCCTTGCCGTCCTCGCCGACCAGCCGCTCGCCGTCCCGGTTCGGGAGCGTCGAGCCGAGCAGACCGGTGATCTCGTCCTCCTTGGCCCCATCGAACACCGGCGTCGCGGTGTTCGTGCCGGGCTCGGCCGAGTAGAGCTCCTCCGGCAGCCGGTTCGCCCAGCCGGGGTCGCCGTCGATCTGCCATCCCTGCTTGGCGATCCAGCCGAGGTGCGTCTCCAGCACCTGGCCGATGTTCATCCGGCGCGGCACGCCGTGCGTGTTCAGCACGACGTCCACCGGCGTGCCGTCCGGCAGGAACGGCATGTCCTCGACCGGGAGGATCTTGCCGATCACGCCCTTGTTGCCGTGCCGGCCGGCGAGCTTGTCCCCGTCCTGGATCTTGCGCTTCTGCGCCACGTACACCCGGACCAGCTCGTTGACGCCCGGGGGCAGTTCGTCCTCGTCCTCCCGGCTGAACACCCGGATGCCGATGACCTTGCCGGTCTCGCCGTGCGGCACCTTCAGCGAGGTGTCGCGGACCTCGCGGGCCTTCTCGCCGAAGATCGCGCGGAGCAGCCGCTCCTCCGGGGTCAGCTCGGTCTCGCCCTTCGGGGTGACCTTGCCGACCAGGATGTCGCCGGCGCCGACCTCGGCGCCGATCCGGATGATGCCGCGCTCGTCGAGGTCGGCGAGCACCTCCTCGGAGACGTTCGGGATGTCCCGGGTGATCTCCTCGGCGCCGAGCTTGGTGTCCCGGGCGTCGATCTCGTGCTCCTCGATGTGGATCGAGGTGAGCACGTCCTCCTCCACCAGGCGCTGGGAGAGGATGATCGCGTCCTCGTAGTTGTGGCCCTCCCACGGCATGATCGCGACCAGCAGGTTCTTGCCGAGCGCCATCTCGCCGTTCTCGGTGCACGGACCGTCGGCGATCACCTGACCCGCCTCGACCCGGTCACCCTCGGCCACGATCGGCTTCTGGTTGATGCAGGTGCCCTGGTTCGACCGGCGGAACTTGTGCAGGCCGTAGGTGCGCCGGGTGCCGTCGTCGGCCATCACCGAGATGAAGTCCGCGGACAGCTCCTCGACCACACCGGACTTCGTGGCCACCACCAGGTCGCCGGCGTCCACCGCGGCGCGCAGCTCCATGCCGGTGCCGACCAGCGGCGACTCACTGCGCAGCAGCGGGACCGCCTGACGCTGCATGTTCGCACCCATCAGGGCGCGGTTGGCGTCGTCGTGCTCGAGGAACGGGATCATCGCGGTGGCCACCGAGACCATCTGCCGCGGCGAGACGTCCATGTAGTCCACGTCGAACGGCTCGATGAACTCGACCTCGCCGCCCTTCTTGCGGACCAGGACGCGCTCCTCGGCGAAGTGGTTCTGGTCGTCGAGCGGCGCGTTGGCCTGCGCGATGACGTGCCGGTCCTCCTCGTCCGCGGTCAGGTAGTCGATCTGGTCGGTGACCTGGCCCTCGACCACCTTGCGGTAGGGCGTCTCGATGAAGCCGAACGGGTTGACCCGCCCGTAGGAGGACAGCGAGCCGATCAGCCCGATGTTCGGGCCTTCCGGGGTCTCGATCGGGCACATCCGGCCGTAGTGCGAGTGGTGGACGTCGCGGACCTCCATGCCGGCCCGCTCCCGGGACAGGCCGCCGGGACCCAGCGCGGAGAGCCGGCGCTTGTGCGTCAGCCCGGCGATCGGGTTGGTCTGGTCCATGAACTGGGACAGCTGCGAGGTGCCGAAGAACTCCTTGATCGCGGCCACGACCGGCCGGATGTTGATCAGGGTCTGCGGCGTGATCGCCTCGACGTCCTGGGTGGTCATCCGCTCCCGGACGACCCGCTCCATCCGGGACAGACCGACCCGGATCTGGTTCTGGATCAGCTCGCCGACGGTGCGCAGCCGCCGGTTGCCGAAGTGGTCGATGTCGTCCACCTCGACCGGGACGGTCTCGTTGTCGCCACCGGCGGCCGGCATCGTGGTCTCGCCGGCGTGCAGCCGGACCAGGTACTCGATCGCGGTGACGATGTCGTCCTCGCTGAGCACGCCGGTCTCGACCGGCACGGCAAGGCCGAGCTTCTTGTTGACCTTGTACCGGCCCACCTTGGCCAGGTCGTACCGCTTCTCCTTGAAGAACAGGTTCTCCAGCAGGGTCTGCGCGCTCTCCTTGGTCGGCGGCTCACCCGGGCGCAGCTTGCGGTAGATGTCCAGCAGCGCCTCGTCGGTGCCGGCCGTGTGGTCCTTGTCCAGCGTGGCGATCAGCGTCTCGGAGAAGTGGAAGCGTTCACGGATCTGCTCGGTGCTCCAGCCGAGCGCCTTGAGCAGCACGGTCACCGGCTGACGGCGCTTGCGGTCGATCCGGACCCCGACGGTGTCGCGCTTGTCGACGTCGAACTCGAGCCACGCACCGCGGCTCGGGATGACCTTGACGCTGAACACGTCCTTGTCGGTCGTCTTGTCCACGCTGGTGTCGAAGTAGACGCCGGGGGAACGGACGAGCTGGGAGACCACGACCCGCTCGGTGCCGTTGATGATGAACGTGCCCTTGTCGGTCATCACCGGGAAATCGCCCATGAACACCGTCTGGCTCTTGATCTCGCCGGTGGTGTGGTTGGTGAACTCCGCGGTGACGAACAGCGGCGCCGCGTAGGTCATGTCCTTGTCCTTGCACTCCTCGACGGAGGCCTTGACCTCATCGAAGCGCGGGTCGGAGAAGGAAAGGGACATCGAGCCGGAGAAGTCCTCGATGGGGGAGATCTCGTTCAGGACCTCCTCGAGGCCCCCGATAGGGTTGTCGTCACCGGCGTCGATGCGTCGCTGAAACCAGGACTCGGCTCCGGTGAACCACTCGAACGACTGAATCTGCAGGTCCAGCAGGTTGGGTGTACCCAGCGGCTCGCGGATCTTCGCGAACGACACACGCCGGGGCGCGCCGGGGATTCCTGAGTTCGATGCAGTGGAATTGGTCGCAGTGGCCTTGGTCGCGCGGGAGACTGCCAAGATGCGTCCTTCCAGGGACTATGAGCGGTCTGCGCAGCCGCGCTAGCGGGAGGTAGCGCGTCTGGCACAGGGTGCGGTGGTACCCACCAGTCTAGGGCATGCGAAAGTGGGCAGCGCAAAGGGGCAGTCTAGCCATCAAACCGGCGACTGTCCAGGCCCGCCGCTCAAGGGAATCCTCTCGCTGGAGTGCGCGCTGACAAACAGCGTGACCCTGCGGCGCCGCCGAGTCAAGATGCCGCACCATGATCCCTACCTCTAGTCGAGGTATTGGCTACTCTCCGTGCATGCCGACCTGGGGAAACGCCGCGGGTCGCGGTCGATTGGAGCGATTCCAGCCCCGGGACACCAGCGGTGCTCTAGCACTGCGGCGCGGCCTTCCCGTCCGCTAGGGGCTGCCCGAGCAGGTCGAAGCCGGTGATCTTCCACCGGCCGTCCTGGCGCTCGGCGTTGACGTTGAACTGCGCCCCGCTGACCGCGGTCTGGTTCTGGTCGGCCCGGGTGGACCGCTGGTCGACGAAGGCCAGCAGCACCGCCCGGTCGCCCTCAAGCCGGACCAGCCCGATCTCCCGCACCTGGGCGCTGACCACGATCTTCTGCTCCGGCGCGAGCTTGCGCACCTCGCCGAACAGCTGCTCGTACTCGCACGGCGCCTTGCCGGCCAGGTGCTCCCGCGCCGCGTTCGCCGTGCGCTCCAGGTCGGTGTAGTTGTAGGACAGCACCTGCTCCAGCGCACCGCGCAGCTGCGCGACCAGCTCGCTGGCGGCCGCCGGATCGGTCAGCGCCGCGTTGTTCACGTCGGCCGACTCGCGGGCGCTGTTCGCCTCGCCGCGGAACCAGACCGCAAGGCCGGCCGCCAGCACCGCCACCACGACCAGCACGATCGCGAGGGCGTACGGGCTGGCCCGGCGCGGCACCGGCTCGGCGAGGTCCTGGTAGGCGGTCCCGGCCTCGGCCTCCGCCTCGGCCAGGTCGTCGGGCTGGGTGGTGCCGGCGTCCCGGCGCTTGCCGGCCGGGCGGGGCCGGGGTTTCGGCGCGGCGAGGTCGTCGTCCTCTGGCTCCCGGTCGTCGGTGTCGTCGCCGATCACCGACCCGACGACCAGGGTTTCCTCGATCGCCGGATCGGCGGCGTCAACCGGGTCCGGGGTGGCCGGCTCGGCCGGGTCCGGGGCGTCGGCCGGCGCGGTCCGCTGCGGGTCGGCCGGCCGGCGCAGACCGGCCACCCGGGGGCGCCGGGGCGGTGGGGTCGGGGTTCTGGGGTGGCGACGGGTGGGAGGCAACGCGGATCCTCTCGATCAGGTCAGGAGCGGGCGGGATCGACATAGCCGACGGCGGACAACTTCCAGCCGTCGGCGGTGCGCTGCAGCGCACCCTGGATCCGCATGTACTTCTTGGCCGGCTGCTGGCCCTCGGTCGCCACGTCCACAACGGCGGCGGCGATCACCGAGGCCTTGCCCTCGAACTCGTTCAGATCGGTCACCGCGAGCGAGAGCACCTGGGCCGTGGTCACCGTCTTCGCGTCCACGATCGCCTGCCTGCTGGACTCCTTGCGGCCGGCCACGTCGTTGTGCAGGTCGCCGGTGGACGCCGCCTCCCAGTTGGCCAGGCTCTCGTCCACCTTGCGGTAGTCCAGCGTCTGGAACGTCATGATCGCCTGCCGGGCCACCCGGTCCACCTCGTCCCGAGCCGTGGCCCTTGCCAGGGTGTCGTCGTTGCTGGCCCGCAACCAGGAAACGCCGAACCAGACGGCGACCACCACGGCCGCGACGGCCAGGGCGACCGCGCCGAGCAGCAGTGGGTTCGCCCAGCGCCGGTGTGCGCCCGGTTCCACGCCGTCGTCCACACTTGTCATTGCTACTCCAGGGTAGTCAGGCTGGTACGGAAAATTCTGGTCGTCATGTCAACTGGTCAGGCCGAGCATCTGCGCGAGGCTGCGCAACCCCTCGATGCCCGGCTGGGTCACGGTGCCCGGCAGGCTGCCTCTGGCCAGCCCGGCGACCTGTTCCTGGGGCCGGCCGGCATTGGCCGCGATGTCGGCCTGGCTCGGTGTCTTCGGCACCCCGTTGAACGGGGCGTTCTGCGACCCGCGCACGCTGATCGGGCTGCCGGCCGGCTCCGCGCAGTAGGTCTGCGCCGGCAGCGGGGCCGGCGGGCCGGTCTGGTTCCCGTCCCGCCGGACGGTCTGCTCGTAGCCCCGGGTGCACGGCGGCGGGTCGAACAGGTTCAGCGCGAGGCCCAGGTGCACGGTGCCGTCCCCGGAGGCCAGTACGCCCTGCGCGGCCGCGGACAGCACCGGGTAGGCGACCAGCGTGTACTCCAGCCCCTCGCCCCGGACCCGCAGGATGTTCGACGTGGTCAGCAGGTTCGCGATCAGGAAGCTCAGCCCGGAGCCGGACTCGGACAGCAGCCGGGTGACCGCGGTGGCCGCCGGCGGCGCGTTGGCGATCAGCCGGCGCAGGTCCGGATCGGAGGTGCGCAACTGCTCGGCCAGCAGCCGAAGGTCGTTGCCGAACGCGGTCAGGTTGGCCGACTCGGCGTTCTGGGTGTCCAGCACGGTGCCGCCGGTGTCGATCAGCGAGATGGTCTGCGGCAGGTAGACCGTGGCCCGGTCGGTGAGGTCGCGGGTGCTGTCCAGCAGCACCTGGAGGTCCTGGCCGGTGCCCTTGAACGCCAGGTACAGCTCGTCGACCACCGTGCGCAGCGCGTCGGTCGGCACCGATGCGGCCAGGCTGTCCAGATCGCGCAGCACGGTGTCGGTGCCGATCGGGGTCCTGGTCCGGTCGGCCGGGATCACCGAATCCCCGGTCAGGTAAGGCGCTTCGTCGTCGCGCGGCCGCAGATCGACGTACTGCTCGCCGACCGCGGACCGGTTGGCCACCACCGCGTCCAGGTCGGCCGGGATCTGCGGGGCGTCCGGGTCGATCTCGAGATCGACCTGCAGCCCCTCGCGGGTCAGCCGGATCTCCCCCACCCGCCCGACGTTCACCCCGCGGTAGGACACCTCCGCGTTGCTGAAGATCCCGCCCGACTCGGTCAGGTTCATCCGGACCGTGTACCCCTCGTCGCCGAACACCGCGCCAAGCCCGGTGAACCGGAACAGCGCGTACACCACGGCCAGGACCGCGATCACGAGGAACGCGATCAGCTGGAGGCGGACGGTGCGGGTGAGCATCAGCACCACCCCGAACGGACCGAGCATGCCGGCCGGGTCACGGCCGGCATGCCGGACCGCGCCGGCCGCGCTGCCGGCACGTCGATGCGGGTGCGGTGGGTCCCGGTCGGGATCACGGGGCGCACCTCCCGAGCAGGGCGTCGAGGAAACCGCAGGTGGCGCCCGGGCTCGGCGGGGCAGGGGCACCCGGCAGCGGGCCGATCGGGGGCAGCGGGAACGGAACCGCGGGAGCGGCGGGCGGGGCCTGGGCCCCGGGGACCGCCAGGTTTCCCAGCGGGTTGTTCCGGGACCGGCTCAGGTTGTCGATCACCGACTGCAGGTTGAGATCGATCTTGGCGAACAGGTTGAAGTAGTCGCCGCGCACGTCGTTCACCGCCTCGTCCGGGAACGGGATGGTGAGCAGCAGCTCGAGCGCCTTGGGCAGGTCGTTGCCGGCCTCGCCGAGCTTGGCCAGGGCCGGCATCAGGGCCTTTAGGTCGGCGACGATGTCGGCCTGGGCGCGGTCGACGGTGTCCACCGCGACCGCGGACAGCGAGTCCAGCGCCTGCAGCATGGTGACCAACTGCTCGCGCTGGTCGGCCAGAACCCGCAGGCCCGGGCCGAGGTTGTCGATCGCGCCGGCGATCTGGTCGCGTTGGGCGGCCAGGGTGCCGGCCAGCCGGTTGAGGCCGTCGATCGCACGGGTGATCTCGGCCCGGCTCGCGTCCAAAGTGGACACGAATACCGTCACATTGTCCAGTGCCGCCCGGATGTTCTGCTCGTTGCCCTCCAGCGCGGCGTTCAACTCCCGGGAGATGTTCTGCAGCTGTTCCACTCCCCCACCGTTGAGCAACATGGACAGCGCGCCGAGCACCTCCTCGACCTCGGTGTTGCGGTTGGTGCGGTTGACCGGGATCAGCGCGCCGTCGGCCAGCCGGCCGGTGGCCGCCGCGGGCGGCGGCGGGGACAGCTCGACGTACTTCTCGCCGAGCAGGCTGGACTGGCGCAGCTTGGCCAGCGCGTTGGCCGGCAGCGCCACGTCGCCGTTGACCAGCATGGTCACCTCGGCGGTCCAGCCGTCTGCGGCCAGCGCGATGTCCTCGACCCGGCCGACCGCCACCTCGTTGACCTTGACCCCGGACTGCGGCACCAGGTCCAGCACGTCCCGGAACTGCGCCCGGACCCGGTACGGGTGGTCGCCGACGTCGGCGCCGCCGGGCAGCGGGATGTCGTAGATCCCGGTGAAGGCGCAGCCGCCGACGGCGAGCAGGGCGGTGCAGGCGAGGACGAGGCGGCGGATCATCGGATCGCCCCCGGTGTCCCGTACACCGTGCCGGCCAGCGGCAACGGCAGCGGCGGCAGCTTGCCCTGCTGCAGCGCCACGAGCACCTCGGCCACCGACGGCAGCGGCACCAGCCCCTGGACCACCGGGGTGAGCGAGTCACAGGTGTCGGCAAGCAGCGGCGGCAGCTGGCTCGGGCTGAGCTGCCGCACCAGGTTGCACACCAGCACGATCGGCGGCTCGGTCAGCTCGTTGAGGTTGGACCGGCTGTCCAGCGTGCCGGACGAGCCGTTGTACGAGTTGATGATGTTGGACAGCGCCAGCGGTGCCACGTCGAGCACCTCGGCCAGCGCGGCCCGCTGGTCCACCAGCACCTGGGTCACCCCGGCCAGCTTGTCCACATTGGACTTGATCCGGCCCCGGTTGTCGTCGATGAACTTCTGCACCATGCCCAGTGCGATGCCGAGCTGGTTCACGGTCGCCGCCAGGTTGGCCCGCTCGTCGGCCAGGAAGCCGGTCACCCCGGCCACCCGCTGGGAGAACTCGTGCACCGCGGCGTCGCTGTCGGCCAGCGTGCTGGTGAACCGCTGCAGGTTGTCCACCGTCGCGAACAGGTCCTCGGAGTTGCCGGACAGCGTGCTGGACAGCTGGGACAGCTGGGTGACCGTGTCGTTGATCGCCTGCCCGTTGCCCTCGGTGTTGGCCGCCAGCGTGTTCAGCAGGTCGGACAGTGCGCCGTTCTTGTTGACCCCGTTGGGGCCCAGCGTGGTGCTGACCCGGTTGAGGCTCGCGTACAGGTCGTCCACCTCGAGCGGGGTGGAGGTGCGCTCGCGCGGCAGGATCGTGCCGCCGGCCAGCTCCGGGCCGCCGGCGTAGGCCGGGGTGAACTGCACGTACCGGTCGCTGACCAGGGACGGGGCGACGATCACCGCGTTCGCACCGGCCGGGATGCGCACGTCCGGGTCGACCGACATCTCCACCCGCACGGTGTCGCCCTGCGGAATCACCGCGTCCACGGTGCCCACCTTCACCCCGAGCACCCGGACGTCGTTGTCCTCGTAGAGCCCGACGACGCCGTCGAACACCGCGCTGTACTTCTTGGCGTCGGCCGTCCGCAGCACCCACCACAGGAACCCGGCCACCAGCACGGCCAGCACCGCGACGATGGCGATGGTGCGCATGGCGCCGCGCCGGCGCGGCGGGAGGATCGTCATCCGTTGACCCTCCCCAGACAGCCCTGCGCGTTGATGCCGGGAAGCGGCGTTGCCGGGGGCAGCAGGCCGCAGATGTAGTTGTCGAACCAGTGCCCGTTGCCGACGGCGTTGTTGAACAGCCGCACGAACGGCGCCATGTTCTTGATCCCGTTGGCCAGCGCGTCCTGGTTGCGCTGCAGCATCGTGGTCAGCGTGTCCAGGCTGGCCAGCACCGGCCCGAGCTGCTCGGCGTTGTCGGTGACCAGGCCCTGCAGTTCGGTGGACAGCCGGACCGTGCCGTCCAGCAGGGTGGCGATCGCCTGTCGCCGCCGGTCGATCTCGGCGAGCAGCAGGTTGCCGTCCTCGAGCAGCCGGGCCACCTCGGCGTCCCGCTCGGCCAGGGTCTGGCTGATCTGCCGGGTGTTGGACAGCAGCCGGGCCAGCTCCTCGTCCCGCGCGGCCACCGTCCTGGACAGCGACTGCAGCCCGGTCAGCGCGCCACGCACCTCGTCCGGAGTATCGGCGAAGGTTTCGGTGATCACCTCGAAGCTGCGCGCAAGCTGGTCGGTGTCCACCTCGTCGACGGTCTCGGCCAACCCGCGGAACGCCTCGAGCACGTCGTAGGGCGCCACCGTGCGGCCGAGCGGGATCCGCTCGTCCGGGTCGAGCACGGTCACCCCGTTCGGCTCGAGCGCGAGGTACTTCTGCCCGAGCAGGGTCTTGATCTTGATGGCCGCCGAGGTCTGGTCACCAAGCCAGGCGTCCTTCACCTTGAACGTGACCACCACCCGATCGCCGTCCAGCTCGATCTCGCGGACCTTGCCGACCTTCACGCCGGCGATGCGCACCTCGTCGTCCGGCTCGAGGCCGGCCGCCTCGCTGAACTCCGCGCTGTAGGTGGTGCCGCCGCCGATGATCGGCAGGTCGTCGGAGAACACCGCGGCGATCAGCGCCAGGGCGATGACGGCGATCCCGATGACGGCGATCGGGATCGGGTTGCGGGCGCCGAAGGACTTCATCATGAGCACCTCGCGGCGGTGGCGTCGACGACCGGGACGTCGATCGGCCGGGTGATCAGGCCGGGGATGCTGACCGAGCCGGATGCCGAGCACAGGAAGAAGTTGAACCAGGAGCCGTAGCTCACCGTCCGGCTCAGCGTGGCGGTCTTGACCGGCAGAAACTGGATGAAGTGCTCGACCTCCGGCTGGTGCTCGTTCAGCCGGCCGACCAGCAGGCCGAGGTTGGCGATGTCCTGCTTGAGCGGGGCCCGCGCCTGCTCGAGCAGGCCCGAGGTGGACCGGGCCAGGCCGCCGAGCGCGTCCACCGCCTGCCCGATCGGCTCGCGGTCGGCGGCGAGCCCGGAGACCAGCTGCTGCAGCGTCACGATCAGCTCGGACAGCTGTGGCCCGCGGGCGTTGACCGTGTCGAGCACGGTGTTCAGGTTGGTGATCAGCTCGCCGATCACCTGGTCCTTGTCGGCCAGTGCCGAGGTCAGCGAGGCGGTGTGGGCCAGCAGCGTCTCCACCGTGCCGCCCTCGCCCTGCAGCACCTGGATCAGCTCGTAGGACAGCTTGTTCACCTGGTCCGGGTTGAGCGCCTGGAACAGCGGCTTGAACCCGTTGAACAGCTCGGTCAGATCCAGCGCCGGCCGGGTGCGCTCCACCGGGATGTTGCCGCCCGGCGCCAGCACGTCGTTCGGGTTGCCGCCGCCGGTGCCCTGGCCCAGCGCCAGGTAGCGCTGGCCGACGATGTTGCGGAACTTGATCTGTGCGGTCGCCCCGGCCGGGAGCTTGCGCCCGGAGCTGACCGAGAACCGCACCTCGGCCTGGGTGCGATCGGCGATCGTGACGTCCTCCACCTGGCCGACCCGCACGCCCGCGATCCGCACGTCGTCGCCGGGCAGCAGCAGCGTCGCGTCGGTGAACCGAGCGGTGTAGCTGTCGGTCGAGCTGAGGTCGGTGTTGGCGATGCTGATCGCCAGCACGGCGGTCGCGGTGACCGTGACCACCGCGAAGATCACCAGCTTGACCAGGGCGGCGGTCAGACCCCGCAGGCCCGATTGTTCGCGAACAGGCTCGCTCACCGGAAGCTCACCTCCGCCCCGCGCAGCAGCGGTCCGACCAACAGGCTGCTCCAGCCCGGCACCCGCTCCGGATCGGTGCCCAGCTCCGGTGCCAGCAGGTGGGCGAGCAGGTCCCGCTCGCCCGGAGAGTTGGCCAGACCCAGCCCGTCCGCCGCCGCCGGGATCGTGCCCGACGGCGGCTGCTTGGCACACGCCGGTCGGGGCGGCGGGGTCGGCGCGGTGCCGTCCCGCAGCGGTCCGCCGGGCGGCTGCTCCGGGAACGGGTTGCAGAAGTCGGCCGGGTCGTAGCAGCGCGGACCCCGGTGCTCGTCGAACCGCGGGGTGTCCCGGCCCGGTTCGTACGGCCCGCGGTTGATCACCACCTCGATGGTCGCGCTCAGTCCGGGCGGGGAGTCGCCGCGGCCAAGCACCTCGTTGGCCGGGTCGACCAGATCGGCCATCTGCTTGAAGAAGCAGGGGAACTCGGGCGAGTACCGGCCGAGCAGCTCGAGCGTCGGCCGGGAGCTGTCCGCGAGCTGGATCAGGTTGCCCTGGTTGGCGCGCAGGAACCCGTCCAGGTTGCGGGTGGCGGTGGTGACCCCGGCATAGACGGCGTCCAGGTTCGCCCGCTGCTCGGCAACGGTCTGCGCGGTGACCGACAGGTCGTTCAGCGCGGTCACGATGTCCGGCAGCGCCTCGGTGTAGGTGTCGGACAGGTCGGCCAGCGCGGTGATGTCGTGCTGCAGTTGCGGCAGGTGCGGGTTGAGCTCGCCGACCAGCGCGCCGATGTCGGCGATGGTCTCGCCGAGCGCCTTGCCGCGACCGTCCAGCGCGGTGGAGATCGCCCAGAGCGTGGTGGCCAGCTTCTCCGGCTGCACCGCCTGCAGCACCGGCAGCAGATGCTCGAGCGCGGCCTCCAGCTCGACCGCCCGGGTGGACTTGTCCTGCTGGATCACGTCGCCCTCGGCGAGCGACCGCGGCGCCGGGTCGTCCGGGATCTGCAACGCCACGTACCGGTCACCGAACAGCGTCTTCGGGATGAACTGCGCGGTGACGTTGCTCGGGATCAACCCGACCTTGTCCGGGTCGAGGGCCAGGTCCAGCTCGGCGCCCTGCGCGGTCGGCGAGATCGCCCGGATCTGCCCGACCAGCAGCCCGCGCACCTTCACGTCGCCGAGCACGCCCAGCTGGTTGCCCAGCTTGTCGGTCTGCAGCTTGACCGTCACCACCGGCGTGAACACCTTGTTGTACAACGCGATCGACAGTCCGATCAGCGCGACGACCAGCACGATGAAGCCCAGGCCGAGGAGCCGCCTGCGGATCGTGGCACCCCGTCTCATCTGACCACCACCTCGCAAGCTCGGTGCTGGCGAGCCATCCGCAGTGCCCATGATTCGCTCGCAAGCTCGCTCATCCGGCGATCCTCACCGTGGTCGTGGTGCCCCAGATGGCGAAGCCGATGAAGAAGTTGAGCAGCGCCGCGGTGACGATCGTGGTGCGCACCGAACGACCCACCGCCACCCCGACCCCGGCCGGGCCGCCGCTGGCCCGGTACCCGTAGTAGCAGTGCACCAGGATGATCACCACGCTGAAGATCAGCACCTTGCCGAACGACCAGAACACGTCCTCCGGCGGGAGGAACAGGTTGAAGTAGTGGTCGTAGGTGCCGGCCGACTGGCCGTAGAAGTACACCGTGATCGTCCGGGAGGCCAGGTACGAGCACAGCAGGCCGATCACGTACAGCGGGATGATCGCGATGAACCCGGCGATGATCCGGGTGGTGACCAGGAACGGCAGGCTGGGCACGGCCATGACCTCGAGCGCGTCGATCTCCTCGGAGATCCGCATGGCACCCAGTTGGGCGGTGAACCCGGCGCCGACCGTGGCGGACAGCGCCAGCCCGGCCACCAGTGGCGCGATCTCCCTGGTGTTGAAGTAGGCCGAGGCGAACCCGGTGAACGCGGCGGTGCCGATCTGGTCCAGCGCGGCGTAGCCCTGCAGGCCGACGACCGTGCCGGTGAACACGGTCATGCCGACCATCACGCCGATCGTCCCGCCGATCACCGCGAGCGCCCCGCTGCCGAAGCTCACCTCGGCCAGGATGCGCAGGATCTCCCGGGTGTAGCGGTGCAGCGTGCGCGGGATCCAGGCCAGCGCCCGCAGGTAGAAGGAGAGCTGGTCGCCGAGCTGGTCGAGCGTGGCGAGCGGGCGCATCGTCAGCTTCCCTTCTGCGGCACCACGGTCAGGTACACCGCGGTCAGCACGAAGTTGACGAAGAACAGCAACAGGAAGGTGATCACGACGGACTGGTTGACCGCCTCACCCACGCCCTTCGGCCCGCCCCTCGGGTTGAGCCCGCGGTAGGCCGCGACCACGCCGGCGATGAACCCGAAGATGACCGCCTTGATCTCGCTGATCCACAGGTCGGGCAACTGGGCGAGGGCGGAGAAGCTGGCCAGGTAGGCGCCCGGCGTGCCGCCCTGCAACACGACGTTGAAGAAGTAGCCGCCCATCACGCCGACCACGCTGACCAGGCCGTTGAGCAGCAGGGCGACCACCATCATGGCCAGCACCCGGGGAACGACCAGGCGCTGGATCGGGTTGACGCCCAGCACCCGCATCGCGTCGATCTCCTCGCGGATCGTGCGCGCGCCCAGGTCGGCGCAGATCGCCGAGCCGCCGGCACCGGCCACCATCAGCGCGGTGACCACCGGGGCGGCCTGCTGGATGATCGCCAGCACGCTCGCCGCGCCGGTGAACGACTGCGCGCCGAGCTGGATGATCAGCGTGCCCAGCTGCATGGCGATCACCGCGCCGAACGGGATGGCGATCAGCGCGGTGGGCAGGATGGTGACGCTGGCGATGAACCAGCACTGCTGGATGAACTCCCGGACCTGGAACGGCCGCCGGAAGGTCAGCACGATGACGTCGAGGCCGAGGGCGAACAGCCGGCCGGTCTCGCGCAGTGCGCCCGCGCCCGGGAACCTGGCCGGCGCCGAGGTGGTGCGGGCGGTCATCCGGCCTCACCGGATCCGGTCCGCGGCCGCGGGTACGGCGTCGGCCGGGACGGCTGGTCCGGCGGCGGGGTGCCCGGGTCGGGCGGGGCCGTGTGCCGGCCGCCGGACCGGGCCAGCAGGTGCGGATGCACGTTGTACCGGCGCCGCTCCTCCGGCGTGAGCGACTCGATGATCCCCTCCTGGGCGGCCCGCGGCAGCGAGTGCAGGATGCGCATCACCCGGTCCTTGCGGCGGCGCACGGCGGTCCGCTCCGGCAGGCCGGGGGTCGGTTGCAGCTGCGGCACGATGCCGCGCACATCCTCGTCCGGCGAGCCGTCGGCGTGCCCGGCCGCGGCGTGCGCCGCCTCGGCGGCCGCGGTGGCCTCGTCCTTCTCCTCGGACATGCCGATCGGGCCGATCCGCCGGCCGTTGAGGAACTGCTCGACCACCGGTTCGTTCGAGGTGAGCAGCACCTCCCGGGGGCCGAACATGATCAGCTCGCGGCGGAACAGCATGCCGAGGTTGTCCGGCACGGTCCGGGCCACGTTGATGTTGTGCGTGACGATCAGGATGGTGGCGTCGATCTGCGCGTTCAGGTCGATCAGCAGCTGGGACAGGTAGGCGGTGCGCACCGGGTCCAGCCCGGAGTCCGGCTCGTCGCACAGGATGATCTCGGGGTCCAGGACCAGCGCCCGGGCCAGTCCGGCGCGCTTGCGCATCCCACCGGAGATCTCGCCGGGTAACTTCTTCTCGGCACCCTGCAGGCCGGTCAGCTCCAGCTTCTCGAAGACGATCCGGCGGATCTCGGTCTCGCTCTTCTTGGTGTGCTCGCGCAGCGGGAACGCGACGTTGTCGTAGAGGTTCATCGAGCCGAACAGCGCGCCGTCCTGGAACAGCACGCCGAACAGCTTGCGCACCTGGTAGAGCTGGTGCTCGGAGCAGGTGACGATGTCCACCCCGTTGACCACGCACCGGCCGCGGTCCGGCTTGAGCAGCCCGATGATCGACTTGAGGAAGACCGACTTGCCGGTGCCGGACGGGCCGAGCATGACACTGACCTCGCCGGGCGGCAGCGTGAGCGTTACGTCGCGCCAGATGGCCTGCTTGCCGAAGGACTTCGTCAGGCCCTCGACCACCACCTCGGCGCCCATCCAACCTCCCGGTCCATGCGGCCTCACCCAGGTGCAACGAGTGCGAAGCGCAGAGGTTACTCGCCAGTTGGCCTGCCTGATACCCCCGTCGTCGGCCTGGCAAACCCGGTCCGGACAAGCAAAACGGGGCCGGTGCCGACAGTTCGGCACCGGCCCCGTGGCCAGCTGTGTTCAGCCGCTCACTTGAGCGAGATGGTCGCCCCCGCGGCTTCCAGCTTCTCCTTGGCGGCGTCGGCCGCCTCCTTGTTGACCTTCTCAAGGACCGCCTTGGGCGCCGCCTCGACGAGTTCCTTGGCCTCCTTCAGGCCAAGGCCGGAGACGACCTCCCGGACCACCTTGATGACCTGGATCTTCTTGTCGCCCGCGGCCTCGAGGACCACGTCGAACTCGTCCTTCTCCTCGGGGGCCTCGGCAGCGGCGCCGGGGCCGGCCGGGCCGGCCGCCATCATCATCGGGGCGGCGGCGGTGACGTCGAAGGTCTCCTCGAACTGCTTCTTGAACTCGGTCAGCTCGAGCAGCGTCATCTCCTTGAACGCGTCGAGCAGCTCCGCGGTGCTGAGCTTCGCCATGCTGGCGGATCCTCTCTGTCTGTGCTGGTGTGTTCGTTCAGCTCTCGGCCGGAGCGTCGGCCGCGGGGGTGTCCCCGCCCGACCTCTTCTCCTCCAGCGCGGCGACCAGGCGAGCCGTCTCCGACGCGGGCGCGGCCAGCAGGCCGGCCATGTTCGCGAGGACGGCGTTCATGGCGCCCGCCAGCTTGGCGAGCGTCGTCTCCCGCGAGTCGAGGTCGGCGATCTGGGTGACCTCTTCGATGGAGAGCGGGCGGCCGTCCATGTAGCCGCCCTTGATGACCAGGCCCTTGTTGTCCTTGGCGAAGTCCCGCAGTGCCTTCGCGGCGTCCACCGGCTCGCCCGTGACGAAGGCGATCGCGGTGGGACCGACGAACAGGCTCTCGAGACCCTCCACCCCTGCGTCCGCGGCTGCCCGCTTGACCAGGGTGTTCTTCGCAACGCGGTAGGTCGCGCCGGTGCCGAGAGAGCGACGGAGGTTGGTGATCTGAGACACGGTGAGGCCGCTGTACTCGGTGATGACGGCCGCCGAGCTGGTGCGGAACCGGTCCGCGATCTCGGCGACAGCCGTCACCTTGTCCGGCTTCGCCATGAGCGTCGCCTCCTCTCTGGTGACTGGTGACCGCGGCACACCAGGCCCGGAGACGACGAACGCCCCGGCGCAGCAGCACGGGGCGTTGCGGGCACACAGGTGCCCGATCGATCCGCGTCCTCCTGCGCGGGCCGCCCGCTCGTTCGCGGGACCTTCGCCGCCGCACCCGAGGGCGAAGCGGGACCAGCGGTCTTCGGTAGAACCTCGAACAGGTTACGTGACCGGGTGTCGGGTCTTCAAATCACCCTGCATGATGTAAGTCGTGCCCGATTACGAGCAGCGCGGAAGGCCACCCGCACTGCGACCGAATGAGCCCGCGCCGGTCGATCCCGAGCAGGTTCGTCAGTTCCAGCAGTTCCAACAGTTTCAGGAGCTGATCCGCCAGCACGGCGGGGTCCCGCCCGGTGCTGGCCCGCCGCCGTCGAAACCGTTGTGGAAACGGGTGCTCACCAGCAAGGCGGTCCGCAAGCTGGCCCTGCTGCTGGTCGTCGCGCTCGGCCTGCTCTTCGCTTTCGACTACTACTTCGGCAACAAGAACGATGACCTGCCCGCCTCGGAGACCGGCGGCGGCACCAACCAGACCAACAAGATCAGCGCCAGGACGCCGAAAGAGGCCGTCCGGCTGGTCTATGCGCACATCGCCCAGTTCGACAAGGCCAACAACGCGGACGAGGCCCGCAGGGAGGCTGCCTTCGTCTGCGGTCAGTTCGGCAGCGGCAAGGAGCAGGACTTCGCGAAGCACTTCGGAGCCGCCACCTGCGAGCTGGCCGTGGCCAAGCTAAACGGGGAGATCGACAAGCCACCGAACACCAACTGGCGCAACGCCTACGGAGACCCGTTCATCGGCGCCCGGGACCCGGTGTTGTCGCAGACGGAAACCGAGGCCGTGGTGACTTCCTGCACGATCCAGGTGCGGCCCCGGCTGGGTGAGTTCACCCTCGAGCAGGTCCGCGACCAGAACGGGAAGCTCAACGGCACGTGGGTGATCATCGGACACCGGCTGGAGACCTGCTGATCGCGCCGTCAGAGGTCGTGGTCCATGAACGTGCGTAACAACTCAGGGCTCCAGGTGAGCGCTCCGGACCGCAGGTCCCGGACCACCCCGCGCAGCCAGGCCACTTCGGTCCGGATCAGCGTGAACCGGTACTCGTCGTCGATCAGGAACATCCGGGGTAGTGCACCCGAGGCGGCCAGGGCGTCGTGGTCGGTGAGGCCGACCTCGATGGCGTCCGCCCGCTGCTCGAGCAGCCGGGCCACCTCGCGCGGCTCGAGCAGGACCATGTTGGACAGTGCGGCGGGGAACATCGGGAACTCCCGGGCCGGCGTGGACAGCGTCGTGCGCATCCACTCGAGGAAGGCCTCCCGGCCGGCGTCGGTGATCTCGTAGACCGTGCGCTCCGGCCGGTTCTCGGCTCGGGTGGTCTCCCGCACGGCGATCAGGCCGTCCCGCTGGAGGCGGGAGATCGTCTGGTAGACGCTGTTGCGCTGGGCCACGTTGGCGACCTGATCCTTCTGCCGCTCCTTGATCAGGTGCTGCATCCGGTACGGGTGCATCGGCGCCTCGAACAGCAACGCGAGCAGGATCGCCGCGAGCGGCGAGCGCCCGCCGGCACTACTCGTCATGCGCACACCCTAACCGCCTCGCGGAAACCGCTTGTGGCTTATAGTCATGATATGTATAGTCATCGTATGACTTACGAGGCAATGATCGTCGGCGGTGGGGTGGCCGGCCCGGTGACCGCCATGGCGCTGCGGGACGCGGGCATCGACGCCACCGTCTACGAGGCGTACCCGAGCGACGCGGCCGGCGTCGGCTCGTTCCTGTCGCTGGCGGTCAACGGGCTGGACGTGCTGCGCGCGCTCGACCTGCACACCGCGGTACGGGAGCGCGGGTTCGACACCCCGCGCATGGTGCTGCGGACCGCCCGCGGCAACCGGCTGGCCGGGTTCGACCTCGGCGAACTGCCGGACGGCACCCGGACCCAGACGGTCATGCGGGAGGCGCTCTACGGCACGCTGCGAGCCGAGGCGGTGCGCCGCGGCATCCGGGTCGAACACGGCAAGCGGCTGGTGCACGCCGAGCGCACCGCGGACGGGGTGCGCGCGCGCTTCGCCGACGGCACCGAGGCGCGCGGCGACCTGCTGATCGGCGCCGACGGGATCCGGTCGGTGACCCGCAGGCTGATCGACCCGACCGCGCCCGATGCGCACTACGTTCCGCTGCTCAACACCGGCGGGATCGCCCGGGGCGTGCCGGTCGACGGTGCGCCCGGCGAGTATCAGATGATCTTCGGACGGCGCTGCTTCTTCGGCTACGTCCCGCACCCGGACGGCAGCGTCTGGTGGTTCGCCAACCCGCCCCAGCCGATCGAGCTGAGCCGGGCGGACCTGGCCGCGATCACCCCGGAGCAGTGGCGGGCCCGGCTGACGACGCTGGTCGCCGGGGACGCCGTCGCGGCCCGGCTGGTCGAGGCCACCGCGGACATCGCGCCGCCGTGGAACACCTACGACTTCCCCACCGTGCCGACCTGGCACCGGGACCGGATGATCATCATCGGTGACGCCGCGCACGCCATGTCCCCCTCCGCCGGGCAGGGTGCGGCGATGGCCATGGAGGACGCGCTGACGCTGGCCCACTGCCTGCGCGAACTGCCCGGCATCGACGCCGCGTTCGCCGGCTACGAGCGGCTGCGCCGCGCCCGCGTCGAGCGGGCCGTCGCCCAGGGCAGGCGCAACGGCAACGGCAAGGTGCCGGGACCGGTCCGGCTGATGCTGCCGCTGATCTTCAAGCTGGGGATCGGCGGGCGGGAGGATCTCACCTGGCTGTGGAACCACCACATCGAGTGGACGGATTCCATGATCGGGTGAGCTAGGCCGGAGCGCGGGGGATCATGCACCTACTGGGGGTGTCCCACGCGCTCCGGCCGCCTCGTGCTGGGTTGCCCCGCTCAGACCGCCGGCTCGTCGGCCAGCATGTTGCGGGTGCGCTGCGGGTCGACCGGGATACCCGGGCCCATCGTGGTGCTGAACGTGACCTTCTTCAGGTACCGGCCCTTCGCCGCGGACGGCTTGGCCCTGAGCACCTCGTCCAGCGCGGCGGCGTAGTTCTCCACCAGCTTCTCCGGGTCGAACGACGCCTTGCCGATCACCAGGTGCAGGTTGGCCTGCTTGTCCACCTTGAAGTTGATCTTGCCGCCCTTGATGTCCTGGACCGCCTTGGCGACGTCCATGGTGACCGTGCCGGTCTTCGGGTTCGGCATCAGGCCGCGCGGGCCCAGGATGCGGGCGATCCGGCCCACCTTGGCCATCTGGTCCGGGGTGGCGATCGCGGCGTCGAAGTCGGTCCAGCCGCCCTGCACCCGCTCGATCAGTTCCTCGACGCCCACCACGTCGGCGCCCGCCGCCTCGGCCTCGGTCGCCTTGTCACCGGTGGCGAACACCACGACGCGAGCGGTCTTGCCGGTGCCGTGCGGCAGGTTCACCGTGCCCCGCACCATCTGGTCGGCCTTGCGCGGGTCGACGCCCAGCCGGATGGCGACCTCAACGGTCGCGTCCAGCTTCACCTTGTTGGTCTCCTTGGCGAGCCTGGCGGCCTCCAGCGGCGAGTACAGCCGCTCCCGGTCCACCAACTCGCTGGCCGCGCGATAAGCCTTGCTGCGCTTTGCCATTGCTGTTCCTCACTTATGGATCAGTTGTGGTCAGGACCAGCGCCGGTCCTCCCACACGTTCTCGGGGAATTACTCGACTGCGTCCACAGGCCGTGCTCTGCGGTTGGCGCTCACTCGACCGTGATGCCCATCGACCGGGCGGTGCCAGCGATGATCTTGGCGGCCTGGTCGACGTCGTTGGCGTTGAGATCGGTCTTCTTCTGCTCGGCGATCTCCCGCACCTGGTCCCAGGTGACCTTGCCGACCTTGTTCCGGTGCGGCTCGCCGCTGCCCTTCTCCACACCGGCGGCCTTGAGCAGCAACTTCGCCGCGGGCGGGGTCTTGAGCTTGAAGTCGAACGACCGGTCCTCGTACACCGAGATCTCGACCGGCACCACGGTGCCGCGCTGCGCCTCGGTGGCGGCGTTGTAAGCCCGGCAGAACTCCATGATGTTCACGCCGTGCTGGCCGAGCGCCGGACCGACCGGCGGCGCCGGGTTGGCCTGGCCGGCCGTGATCTGCAGCTTGATGATCGCCGCAAGCTTCTTCTTCTTGGGTGGCATTCCGTTGTCCTTGGTTGATGTTCACCCGGCCGAATGGCGGCGGCCGGATGCCTGCCGATCCCCGATCGGGAACCGGTCAGATCTTGGAGACCTGGCTGAACGACAGCTCGACCGGCGTCTCCCGGCCGAAGATCGACACCAGCACCTTCAGTTTCTGCCCGTCCGCGTTGACCTCGCTGATCGTGGCGGGCAGCGTGGCGAACGGGCCGTCCATGACGGTGACCGACTCGCCGATCTCGAAGTCCACCTCCACGACCGGGCCCTTCGGCGTGGCGGCCGCGGTCTTGCCCGCGCCAGCCGGCTTGGCCTGCTGCGCCTGCGGGACCAGGAACTTCAGCACTTCCTCAAGGGACAGCGGGGACGGCCGCGAGGTCGCCCCGACGAACCCGGTCACGCCCGGCGTGTTCCGCACGGCCGACCAGGACGGGTCGTTCAGTTCCATCCGGACGAGGATGTAGCCGGGCAGCACCTTGCGCTGGACCTGCTTGCGCTGCCCGTTCTTGATCTCGGTGACCTCCTCGGTCGGCACCTCGACCTGGAAGATGTACTCCTCCATGTCCAGGGAGTGGATCCGGGTCTCGAGGTTGGCCTTGACCTTGTTCTCGTAGCCGGCGTAGGAGTGCACCACGTACCACTCGCCCGGGGCGTTGCGCAGCACCTCGCGCATCTCCGCCGCCGGGTCGAACTCTTCCTCGGCGGCCTCCGCGGTGTCCTGGGACTCGGCAGGCTCCTCGGCGTCCGCCGGCGCGGCCGGTTCGGCGCCGTCGGTCAGGTCGACGTCGCCGGGCAGGCTGGTCAGCTCCTCGCTGCCAACGGTGCCGTTGTCGGAGCTCACGATGGCTCTCGCTTCCTTTCTGCGTACGGCCTCAGCCGAACAGCCACAACACGCCCTTTTGCAGGACGATGTCCAGCCCGAAGATCAATGCGGTCATGACTGCGAGGAACACCAGCACGACGGCCGTGTAGGTGATCATCTGTTTGCGGGTCGGCCAGATGACCTTGCGCAGCTCGGCGACCACCTCGCGGAGGAAGCGCACGATCCGGCCGAAGAAGCCGACCTTGGTCGCCTTGCTGTCGTCCCGGGACCGGGTCGGCCGGCCCTTGGCATCGGCCGACTTGGGCTCCGGTTCGGCCTTGCCCCTGCGCCGCGGCCGCTCTTTGGCGTCCGCGCTGGACTTGCCCTTCGGGCTCACCTTCGTCTCGGTGGTCTCGGTCTCCGCACCGGCCGCGTCCTTGCGCGCCGCCGGCCGCGGGGCGGCACGGCGTTCCCGCCGGGCAGCGGCGGTGACCGGACGCGACGGGCGCTTCTGCCCGTCCTCCCGTTCCGTGTTCCGGTCCTCGGCCACGCCAGTTCCTCCGCTCACGATCATGGTTCTGGTGCAGGGGCGACAGGACTTGAACCTGCAACCTGCGGTTTTGGAGACCGCTGCTCTGCCAGTTGAGCTACGCCCCTACGCGGCCGCCGGAGGATCTTCGAGAGCCGCGTTTGGTGGACGTCATCGACCCTCCCCACTGTGACCATGGGGCTGACCGTGACGTTCCAAGTTCCGCAGTCTACGGCAACACCTGTGGAACTCCCCAACCGAGTCGTCTGACACGATGAGCACATGGCAGCACGGCGTGTGTCAGCGCGCATCGGCGGCATCAGCGAGTCGGCGACACTCGCGGTGGACGCGAAGGCCAAGGCGCTCAAGGCGGCCGGCCGGCCGGTGATCGGGTTCGGCGCGGGCGAGCCCGATTTCCCGACCCCCGCGCCGATCGTCGAGGCCGCCGCGGCGGCGACCAGGGACCCGCGCAACCACCGGTACACCCCGGCGGCCGGGTTACCGGAGCTGCGCGAGGCGATCGCCGCGAAAACCGCGCGGGACAGCGGGTATCAGGTGACCGCCGGTCAGGTGCTGGTCACCAACGGTGGCAAGCAGGCCGTGTACCAGGCGTTCGCCACGCTGATCGACCCGGGCGACGAGGTGCTGCTACCGGCGCCGTACTGGACCACCTACCCGGAGGCGATCACGCTGGCCGGCGGGGTGCCCGTGCCGGTGGTGACCGACGAGTCGGCCGGCTACCTGGCCACCGTCGAGCAACTGGAGGCGGCCCGCACCGAGCGGACCAAGGCGCTGCTGTTCTGCTCGCCGTCGAACCCGACCGGGGCGGTGTACCCGCCGGAGGCGGTCGAGGCGATCGGCCGGTGGGCGCTCGAGCACGGCGTCTGGGTGATCACCGACGAGATCTACGAGCACCTGGTCTACGACGGCGTGCGGGCGGTGTCCATGCCGGTGGCCGTGCCCGAGTTGGCCGACACCTGCGTGGTGGTCAACGGGGTGGCCAAGACCTACGCGATGACCGGCTGGCGGGTGGGCTGGCTGATCGGCCCCAAGGACGTCGTCAAGGCCGCCACAAACCTGCAGTCCCACCTCACCTCGAACGTCAACAACGTGGCGCAGCGGGCGGCCATCGCGGCGCTCAGCGGCGACCTGAGCGCGGTCGCGGAGATGCGCGAGGCCTTCGACCGTCGCCGGCTCACCATCGTCCGGATGCTCAACGAGGTCCCCGGCGTGGAGTGCCCCGAGCCGAC
>NZ_DASUCC010000023.1:0-43530 GCF_035762905.1 Actinophytocola sp. | reverse complement strand
GGTCACGCACGCCGGGCTGGCCAGCTTCTCCGCCGCGGAGGTGGCGCACTTCCAGGTGCGGCCGGGGGACCGCGTGCTGGAGTTCTCCTCGCCCAGCTTCGACGCCTCGGTGCTGGAGCTGTGCATGTCGCTGCCGGCCGGTGCCGCACTCGTGGTGCCGCCGCCCGGTCCGCTGCTCGGTGAGCAACTGGCCGAGGTGATCACCACGCGCGGTGTGACGCACGCCCTGATCCCGCCGGTGGCCATGGCCACCGTGCCGGACGTGCCGCTGGAGTCGTTCCGCACGCTGATCGTCGGCGGCGAGGCGTGCTCGGCGGATCTGGTGAACCGGTGGTCGGCCGGCCGGCGGATGATCAACGCCTACGGGCCGACCGAGTCCACCGTGGTCACCACGTGGAGCGAACCGCTTGCCGCCGGCACCTCGGCGCCGCCGATCGGCCGGCCGATCTGGAACACCGTGGTGCATGTGCTGGACGCGAACCTGCGCCCGGTTCCGGTCGGCGTGCCCGGCGAGCTGTACGTGACCGGTGCCGGACTGGCCCGCGGGTACCTGGACCGGCCCGGCCTGACCGCCGAACGGTTCGTGGCCAACCCGTACGGCCCGCCCGGGTCGCGGATGTACCGCACCGGCGACCTGGTCCGCTGGAGCCGGGACGGGGTGCTGGAGTTCGCCGGCCGGATCGACGACCAGGTCAAGATCCGCGGCTTCCGGATCGAGCTGGGCGAGATCGAGACGGTGCTGCTGCGCCATCCGGCGGTGACCGAGGCGGTCGCCGCGGTCCGGCAGGCCGACGGCGGGCACAAGCGGCTGGTTGCCTACGTGGTGGGTGGTTCGCCGGCCGAGCTGCGGGATTACCTCGGCGAGCACCTGCCCGGCCACATGATCCCGTCGGCGTTCGTGGTCCTGGACAAGATCCCGTTGAGCCCCAACGGAAAGGTGAACCGGGACGCGCTGCCCGTGCCGGACCCGGCGAGCACCGGCACCGGCGCGGTGCACGTGCCGCCCGAGGGTCCGGTGGAGACCGCGCTGTGCGAGATCTGGGCCGACGTGCTCGGCGTGCCCACGGTCGGCCGGACCGACAACTTCTTCGCGCTCGGCGGGGACTCGATCCTGAGCATCCAGGTGGTGGCCAGGGCCCGGCAGCGGGCGCTGCGGCTGACCACCAAGGACCTGTTCGCCAACCAGACCGTCGCGTCCCTTGCGACCGTCGTGTCCACAGTGGACGACACGCCGGGGGAACGTGCCCCGGTGGTCGGACCGGTGCCGCTGACCCCGATCCAGGAGTGGTTCTTCCGGTCCGGCCGGGCCAATCCGCACCACTTCAACCAGTCGCACCTGACCGAGCTGGCCGGCCGGCCGGACGTGGCGGCGCTGCGCCGGGCGCTGGAGGCGCTGCTGGTTCAGCACGACGCGCTGCGGATGCGGTTCGAGGCGCACAGCGGCCAGTGGCACCAGCACAACGCCGGGATCGAGCCGGTGTCCGTGCTGGAGTGCCACGATCTGTCCGGTGTGTCCGCGCCCGACGCGGAGCTGGAGCGGCTGGCCGACGAGCTCCATGCCGGATTCGACCTCGGCACCGGGCCGCTGCTCAAGGCGGCGCTGTTCGACCGGGGCGCGGAGGTCAACCCGTTGCTGCTGCTGGTGGGACATCATGCGGTGGTGGACGGGGTGTCCTGGCGGATCCTGCTCGACGACCTGGACACCGCCTACCATGCGGCGCTGCGCGGCGAGGAGATCGACCTGGGCCCGAAGACCACCTCGTTCCGGGACTGGGCGGTCCGGCTGCGCGACCACGTGGCCGCCGGCCGGCTGGACCACGAGCTGGAGCACTGGTCGTCCACTGTGGACGGTGCGGTGCTTCCGGTGACCGGTTCCGGGTCGTCGGACGCACCGGTCGGCTCGGTGCCGGTGGAGCTGTCCAGGGAGGACACCGAGGCGCTGCTGCGCGGCGCCCCCGCGGTGTACCGGACCCGGATCAACGACGTGCTGCTGGCGGCGCTGGCGTGGTCGCTGTCCCGGTGGACCGGCGGTTCCCGGATCGTGCTCGACCTGGAGGGGCACGGCCGGGAGGACGTGTTCGACGGCGAGGAGGCGGTCGACCTGTCCCGCACCGTCGGCTGGTTCACCACCCTGTACCCGATCGCGCTGGACGTCCCGGACGGCGACTGGCGCACCCTGGTCAAGTCCGTGCGCCGGCAACTGCGCGCCGTGCCCGGCAACGGCTTCGGCTACGGCGCGCTGCGCTACCTCGGCGGCCTCACCCCGTCCGGACCCGACCCGCAGGTGGCGTTCAACTATCTGGGCCAGTTCGACACCCGCGCCCAGGACGAGGGCCAGACCCTCTACCACGCGGTGCACACCTCCGTCGGCCAGGATCACGATCCGGCCGACCGCCCCGACCATCTGATCGACGTGGTCGGCGAGACCGGCGACGGCCGGATGGCGTTCACCTGGTACTACCAGGCGGATCTGCTCCCCGCGGCGCAGGTCGAACAAGCCGCGGCCGACTTCGCCGCCGCTCTGCGCGGCATCGCGCAGGAATGCCGGGAGGCCCGGTGATCATCCGCACCGCGTCCTCCCCGGGTGGCGCCGGCCGTGCAGGCGGCGCGCCGGCGCCACCCACCCGCCGCACCGGCGACTCGCCGGGGGTTGTCCGCTGTACCGCCGGCATTCGGAGGGCGCGGTGACCGTTCCCCTGTCGCGCAACCGGAACTACACGATCCTGTGGGGTTCGCAGGTACTGTCCGAGATCGGGTTCAATGCCTCGCTGATCGCGTTTCCGTTGCTGGTGCTGGCGATCACCGGGTCGGCGGCGGCGTCCGGGCTGGTGCTCGCCGCCGACGCGCTGGCGCAGCTGCTGGCCGGGTTGCCGGCGGGGGCGCTGGTGGACCGGTGGGATCGCCGGAAGATCATGCTCGGGTGCGAGGCGGTGCAGTCGCTCACGCTGGCCAGCCTGGTGGCGGCGGTGTGGTGGGACATGACCACCGTTTCGCACATGGTGGTCGTCGCCATCGTGATGGGGGTGTGCCGGGCGCTGTTCGAGCCGGCCGAGGACGCCTGCCTGCCCAGCGTGGTGCCGGAGCAGCAGCTGTCGACGGCGGTGGCGCTGAACACCGGCCGGGCGGCGATCGGGCAGATGTCGGGCACCGCGGCCGGCGGGTTCCTGTTCGCGGTCGGGCGCTGGGTGCCGTTCGCCCTGGACGTGATCACGCACGCGGTGGCGTTCGTGGCGTTGCTGTTCCTCAAGGTTCCGCCGCGTGCGGTGGTGCCGCGGCCGATCCGCGACCTCGGGCGGGAGATCGGCGCCGGGCTGCGCTGGGTGTTGCGGCGCCGCGAGATCCGGGTGACCGCGTTGTGCGCGATCGCGCTGAACCTGTTCTTCAACGCGTTCTACCTTGTGGTGATCGTGCTGGCGCAGAGCCGGGGCGTGCCGTCCGGCGAGATCGGCGTGATGGCCGCGATGCTCGGCGTCGGCGGGATCCTCGGGGCGTTGCTGGCGCCCGTGCTGCTCAAGGTGCTCAGCCCATACGTGTCGATCATCGGGGTGTTCTGGGCGCTGACCGCGCTCACCCCGCTGGCGGCGCTGATCGACAGCGGCTACCTGCTCGGCGCGCTGTTCGCCGGCATGGCTCTGCTGGCGCCGACCGCCAACACCACGATCCTGACCCATCAGCTCCTGCTCACCCCGGACGAGCTGCGCGGGCGGCTGTCCGGGGTGATGAGCGTCGTGGCCGGCACGGCCGCGGCGCTCGGACCCGCGCTGGGCGGCGTGCTCGCCGCGCTGGTCCCGCCGACCCAGGCGGTGTTGCTCTGCGCGGCCGGAATGACGGTGGTGACCATCCTGGTTACCGTCAACCCGACCCTGCGCCGGTACCCCCGCCATGTGCCCCAGGAAGATCAGCCCCCGAGAGAGGAAGTAGCAGCGACATGACGAACAGCGCCAACGACGAGGCCACCTACCAGGTCCTGGTCAACGACGAGGAGCAGTACTCGCTGTGGCCGGCGAACCACGAGGTGCCGGCCGGCTGGCGGCCGGACGGGATGACCGGCACGAAGGAGGAGTGCTCGGCGCACGTCGACGAGGTGTGGACGGACATGCGCCCGCGCAGCCTGCGTGAGCAGATGTCCGGGCAGTAGCGGGTGCCCGCGACCTGTGACGTGGTGGTCGTGGGTGGCGGAATCGCCGGGGTCTCGGTCGGCTACGAGCTGGCCGCCACGCACCGGGTGGTGCTGGTGGAGGCGGAGCGCATGCTGGCCACGCACGCCACCGGGCGTTCGGCGGCGGTGTACCTGCCCAGCTACGGCACGCCCACGGTGCGCGCGCTCACCGGGGCGAGCGGGCCGCGGTTCGCCGAGTTGGGCCGCCGGTTCGAGGTGTCGCCGCTGCTGACCCGCCGGCCGGTGCTGTGGGTCGGTTTCGACGAACCCGGCGCGGCCGAGGTCGTCGCGATGGTCGCCGAGCGAGCCGGTGGGCCGGGTGCGTTGCGCGCGTTGACCCAGGCTGAGGCGGTTGACGTCTGCCCGGCGCTGCGGGTCGGCGCCCTGACGGCGGCCGCGCTGGACCCGGCCAGCCGGGACGTCGACGCGATGTCGCTGCACCACGGGTACGTGCGGGGTCTGCGCGCCCGGGGCGGCATCGTGCTGGCCGGCACCCCGGCCATCGCGCTGGCCCGGTGCGGCGACGGCTGGCGGGTGAACGCCGGGGACCTGGTCCTGGACTGCGGTCTGGTGGTGGACGCGGCCGGCGCCTGGGCGGACGCGGTGGCCGGGTTGGCCGGCGTCCCGCCGCTCGGCCTGCAACCGCGCCGCCGCACGCTGTTCGTCTCGCCGGTGCCGGCCGAGCTGCCCTGGGATCCGCGCGGTGCGCTGGTCGCCGAGACCACCGAACGGTTCTACTTCAAGCCGGAGGGCCGGACCGTGCTCGCCTCACCGGCGGACGCCGAACCGTGCGGGCCCGGCGACGCCCGGCCGCACGAACCGGAGATCGCAAGGGCCATCGAGTCGATCAATGCCGTGACCCGGCTTGACCTGCGCACGGTGCGCCGTTCCTGGGCCGGGCTGCGAACGTTCTCGCCCACCGGCGACCCGGTCGTCGGCGTCCATTCGGACCATCCGGGGTTCGCCTTTCTGGCCGGTCAGGGCGGCTACGGCATCCAAATGGCACCGGCCCTGGCCGCGTTCGCCGCCGCGGTCCTCACCGGCGCCGCGGTTCCCGAGGACATCCCGCTCGCCCCGGATGCCCTGGTGCCGGGCGGTGCCGGCCCGAAATTTCGAACTCCTCCTTTGAGGTGAATTTGCCAATGGGCGCGTCCTGCCGCGTGCTAAATTGACTGGTTGCTCGGGGTATGCAATATGAACTCGAGGACCATGAGGGGCATGGTGGCATCGACTGAACGACGTAATGAAGACTACCCATGGCACGAGTTTGACCCGGAAACATACCTGGCGGACAACTACGCGGTACTGCGCGACGAAGATCGGCAAATGGTCGAGCTCGTCCGGGACTTCTTCGCGCAGCAGTTTGCCGACAACCCGGCACGAACCGGGCGCCGGGGGATCGACGTCGGCACCGGGACGAATCTCTATCCGGCGCTTGCCATGCTGCCGTTCGTGGACCGCCTGACCCTTTACGACTACTCGCCGGCGAACATCGCGTGGCTGGCCAGGCAGCGTGCGGCGCACTGGCCGTCGTGGACCGGGGTCTGGTCCAGGTTCTGGCGAATTCTGTCCGAACGGCCGAGCTATGCCCACCTCGACGGGCACGCGAGGGCCGAGCTGGCCCGGTGTGTCGACGTCATCCGGGGCAGTGTTTTCGATCTTGACTCGAACGGCCAGCGGTGGGACGTGGGCACCATGTTCTTTGTCGCCGAGTCGATCACCCAACGGCGCGAGGAGTTCACCGCGGCGGTGAACCACTTTATCAACGCCTTGCGACCGGACTCGCCTTTCGCGGTCGCATTCATGGAGGATTCGCGAGGATATGAAGTCGCCGGACGGAGCTACCCGTCCACCCCTGTGAGCTGCGCAGAGGTCTGGCGATGCCTCAGGTCAAGGGCCTACGATGTGACCGTCGAACGGGTCGACGTCGGGGACGAGCCCTTGCGCGCCGGTTATAGCGGCACGATCGTCGCCTGCGGCCGGACCGGACCACCTGTGCCGCCGGAGGTCACCAGTGAGTGCTAGCGTACCGCCGGCGCCGAGCATCGCACCGGACGTGGCTTGTCCAACAGCTTTACTCCCATAGGCCGACATTCCCCTCCAGGACGGCAGCGTGAGAATTCAACCGAGGCGACAAATCCTTGACATCTGGCGTTCGGTCATTCGCGCGTCTTTCAAGGACGGCAAGTGGATATGGGGCGGCCGGGACGAGCCGAACTCCATCAGCGACGCCGAGCAGGTGCTCTGCCTGCTCTATCCGGCGACCGAGCTGGCCAATCTCGCTCTCGACCGGCCGGACGCGATGGCCGATGACGTGGCCGCGGCGCTCGAGCCGCTCGGCGGCCCGGCGACGGTCCCGCAGCGCGTGATCGACGTTCTCACCGAGTACATCGAGCGGTACACCGACGACCAGGGCGAGCCGACCTTCGCCGGCGGCAGCTATCTGCGGCTGGGTGAGAACGACGGACCGGACGCGGCCGGCTCGGTGCGGGTCACCGAGGAGCAGCGCCGGCTCGGCGTGGTCGACTCCTACTCGATGTCGGTGACGCTGTGCCTGGCCACGCTGGGCTTCCTGAGCGTGTTCCGGCCGCTGGCCCGCCGGCCGGCGCTGGTGCAGAAGATCGAGCAGCTCGAGCAGGCGGTCAACGACCGGCTGACCGCGGCCATGGTCGGCCTGCTGCGCAGCTTCGTGGTGAACACCGTGCTGCCGAGCGACCCGGAGCGGGCCGTGATGCTGCGGATGGTGAACCAGACCCGGGCCCCCGAGCAGGTGGTGCTGGCCAACCTGCGCACCCGGCTGACCCGGGTCCGGGCCAGGCTGCGCGACGACGTCCGGCTGGGGATCGACGTCGAGGTCGGTCTTGCCGAGGAGGAGCGGCTGTTCGAGTGCGGCTGGGGCTGGGGCATCGTGCGCAACTCCGCCCAGCTGACCATCGACCTCGAGCAGACCGGGTTCTCCACCCAGCCCAAGATCTGTTTCGAGGCGGGCGTGGCCGACCCGCGGCCGTACCTGTACTCGACGGTGGTCGCGCTGGACGGCATCAACGACCTGCGGTCCACCCGAACCCGCGAACTGGGCCTGCTCAACGACGACCAGCGCCGGCTGAGCGAGGCCCTGCAGCTGCGCTGGGACATGACCCAGCGCTACTGGTCCATCATCGCCCGGTTCGGCGACTCCACCTGGCCGCTCGAGGACATCCCGTGGCAGACGTCGGACGGCGAGGAGTCCGACTACTACAGCCTGCTGGTGTCCTCGGTTCTGGTGCAGGACATGGAGAACCGGGAGGCGACCGACGACGACCTGAACCGCGCGGTGGCCGTCTTCGAGTCGCTGGCCCAGCGCGGCCGGATCACCCGCCGGGTGATGGTCAACGACGTCGCGGTGAACCTGCACGTGCCCGGCGTGCAGATGCGCCTCGGCGGCACCGCCGACCTGGGCCCGCAGTTGTTCTGGCGGGTGGCCGACTTCGCCCCGCTGCTGCTCAAGCGCACCCTGCAGGCGGCCCGGCTGTCCGGCAACGTCGGCGCCCGCGAGGAGCTGATGCGCCTGGCCGAGGCGACCATGGATCACCTGTCCCGGCGGCGGATCAGCTACGGCGACGGCGAGGGGCTGTGGGACGACCCGGGCGAGGTGCTGTTCCCCAACGAGGATCGCAAGCCGATGGACCTGCCGTCCTGGTACCTCACCGAGCGGGTGGTGGAGGGCCTGGTCGCCGCGGCCCGCACGTTCGACGAGGCCCCGGTGCGCAGCACGGCGGTGATCAACCGGGCGCAGGAGTTGCTGCACGAGGCGGATCACCTGCTCAACCGGGAGATGCTGCAGGACGCCGACGTGGACGACGGCTCGGCCAGGCGGGACGAGCTGACCAGCATCGAGGCGACCCTCGCGCGGGCCCGCCGGATCCTGATCCAGCAACCGGGCACGGCCAACGCGCTGGCCATGGATGCGTTGCGCCGGCTGGACGAGATGGCCGTCGCGCACCTCGACGCCACCAGGGGGATCTGAGCCATGCTGGTCTTCGCCGCGTCGGACAAGGGGGGCACCGGCCGTTCGGTGACCAGCTGCAATCTGGCCTATCACCTGGCACAGCACTGCAACGTCGCGTACCTGGACTTCGACTTTGGTTCGCCGACCGCCGGGGCCATCTTCGAGATTCCCAAGGTGGAGCGCGGGATCGACCGGGACGGCCTGCACTCGTTCATCGAGGGCACCACCACCGACCCGTTCGCGATCGACGTCTGGCAGAACTCCACCCGGACCGACCTGCGCACCGCCAACACCAGGGCCGGCCGGCTGGTGATGTTCCCCGGTGACCGTGGCGGCGCCGAGTTCAACAGCACGCCGGGCTGCATCGCCCGGTGCGTCGAGCTGTTCAGCCGGCTGGACCGGGAGTTCGACATCTGCCTGGTGGATCTCAGCGCCGGGCGTTCGCACGCGGTGAACATGGCGCTGTGGGCCACCGCGGACCCGGCACTCGACTCGATCACCGCACGCTGGCTGGTGTACCACCGGTGGACCCGGCAGCACATCGTCGCGGCGTCGGGTCTGGTCTACGACCCGCGCGGGATCCTGGACGTCGGGGTGGACGCCGGGCACGACAAGGACGAGCTGCAGAACTCGATCAGGTTCGTGCGTACCGCCGTGCCGACGCTCAACACGCCGCTGGCCACCGACCGCGCGGCGCAGGCGACCTGGCTGCGCAGCTGCGACGACCAGCTGAAGAAGCTGGCCCTCGACTTCAAGCTCGGCCGCAGCCGCACGCTCGGCAGCACCCCGATGGAGCCGGTGCTGCAGTGGCGTGAACAGGTGATCTCCGATGCCAACGTGGCGCAGAAGATCGCCAACAGCGCTACGGTCAAGGCGTACCGGGAACTGGCCCGCAAGCTCACCGATGATGCGGAGTGGGAAGGGCTGTGAGTACACCGAACTCCGGTTATAGCGAGGCGACCGAACAGGATCGGCCGAGCAACCTGCCGCTGTCGCATCTGTCCATCGAGGTCGGCCACTTCTACATGGAGGACCTGCTCAACGGCGAGGACCGGATCCGGGCCCAGTTCCGTCAGGTGGCGCCGTGGGTGCAGGCGGCAATGGCCGCGACCGGTCAGGCGCGGCCGCGGGTGAGCACGTGCTTCCTGGTCGACGACTACTTCCGGGACGACACCAGCCCGGGCAAGATCGTGGACAAGCTGACCCGGATCGCGGCGGAGTGCGGGGTCGAGATCGACTACCTGGCCCGGGAGGCGGGCTGCGCCGTGACCGACCGGCCGGACCGGGATCCGGTGCAGCTGGCCGAGATGGTCGTGGCGATGCTGCTGCCCGAGCCGCCGGCCGGAACCAACGGCTCGCGGCCGCCGTTGCACGAGTCCGGCTGGCTGTGCAACGGCGAGCGCTCGCCGGCCTCGGACACCCAGTCCGGCCAGGCCATGCAGGTCAAGCCGTGGCAGCCGCCGATGGAGTTCGGCGGCCGCAACCACTCGATCTTCCTGGACGTGGAGCTGTGGAAGGACCTCGCCGAGCAGGTGGACGGCCGGCTGATCCGGCGCCGGGTGTGGTCCTGCCCGCTGCTCGCGTCGATCTGGCACCTGCTCCGGCTGGGGATGCTGCGCTACTACGCCGATCCGGTCGCCGTGCCGCAACCGCCGCCGCCGGACGGGGAGTGGCCGGACACGTGGCCGCAGCTGCCGGCGGTGATGCGGCTCAACCCGGACGCCGCACCGTTCGCCGCGTACCGCACCCTGTCCGTGATGCCGCGCTCATACCTGGGCATCGAGCACGCGGTGGACGTGATCCTCAATCACATCGACCTGGATCAGGCGGTGATCGACCAGGTGATCGAGCGCGGCCGGACCGAGAACATCGCGATCCCGCGCCGGGTCACCCAGCGGATCTCGCACGTCTTCACCGACACCACCGACCCGAGCCCGGTGCCCGATGCTGATCGTGGGTGAGATCCGCACCGGGCTGCTGCACAACTCCGGCCGGCTGCCCCGGTCGGGCGTGGTCGCGCTGTTGGAGATCATCCCGGGCCGGCGGGTGCGGGTCACCAACCGCCCGGTGAACCGCTCGGTGTCCCCGGACCGCCTGGTCTGCGTCGACTGCAAGATTCCCACCGAGCCGCTGACCAAGACCCAGGCCATCGGCACGGTCCGGTCGCACGCCGTGGTCACCGACGGTCTGGTGCTGCAGTCCTCGGCAAGGGCCCGGGTGGTCCGCGCGCCCGGCAAGGACCGCCAGGCATGGTCGCACTACGCCGACCGCCGCGGCACCGTCGAGGTGATCTCGAAGGCCGAGTTGGCCCAGATCGCCCGCGGTTACCGGAACACCCCCACCCCGGACAACCGCACCCTCGACCTCGGCGCGATCAGCGAGTACCTGGTCAGCGTCATCCAGCGGCGTCCCCAACTCGACCACCGCACCGGCATGCGGTCCCGGCCCACCCGGATGCGCTGGACCGCGATCGCCGAGCCGGACCGGACGCCTGCGGTCAACCTCCATGTGAACAGCGATGTCCTGCGTACCGTCGAGCTGATCCTGCCGCCCGACCTGCTCTCCTTCGCCGAGCGGTTCTGCGAGGATCTCGCCCTGCACGACTGGCTGATCACCGCGCTGGACAACGTGATCGCTCAGGACGACCACGGCACCATGGTCGCCCCCGACTCGAACGACCTGCTCAACGCCGCGGTGAAGCGCCTCGTCCACCTCTGGATGCCGGGCGCCCACGTCGATCCCGCGATGAGCCCGCTGTGGGAAGCCCTGGAGAACCGCCCCGGCTTCAGCCGCCAGTGGAACGCGCAGGTGGCCTGGGTCCGTGACCAGATCGCCCTGCGCACCCTCGACGTCGTCGACCACGTCCGGCAGCACGAAGCGAACTGGTGACCGTGCCGCAGGCTCAGATCCGGAACCACCGGTGCACCAGCAGCGCGAAGAAGATGCTGCCGAACACCAGGCTGAAGTAGCTCTCGACGACCAGGAGGACCTGCGCGGCACCGGGCAGGCCGTCGGCGTCGTGCGGGTCGAGATAGTTGATCAGGCAGAGATACAGGTTGCCGACGAAGTCGCCGTGCGGCAGGGCGACGGCGACGCAGACCGTGAACAGGATGAGCTGCACGACCACCCAGAACAGCAGCAGGAAGGGCTTGTAGCCGTAGCCGCAGAGCAACCAGGCCGCCCCGAGCCGGAGCTTGCCCCAGCTCGGTTTCATCGCGATCTGGCGCGACCGGGATCGCGCGTACAGGCACCGGTCCCTTGCCATGTTGTCGCCGAGCATCAGGTGGATCCCGGCGGCGTGGTCGTAGGCCATCTCGGCGTGCAGCGGCAAACCCTCGGAACGGCATTCCGCGCCGATGTTCTCGAATACCTTGGCCAGCCGCTTGTTCTGTGCCCTGGTCAGTCGCAGCGGGCCACGGGACTCGACGTCGGCGGCCATCAGCGCGGTCATCAACGCGCGGCGTCGCTCGTCGTCGGGCAGTTCGGGATCCCAGTCCTTGTAGATCTTCGCGAACAGCAGGCTTTCCCGGTTGCGCCGGCTCGGCGGCACGTACCGGTCCAGGATGTCGGCCGTGTACCGCTCGAACTGCTCAAGCAGCCCGGCTTCCTTCGTGCGGATCGCGTCGTCCCTGCGGACCGGATCCAACAGTTCCATGTAAGTGTCCACCCGGCGTTTGATCGCCGTGACGACCGAACTGTCGAAGAGCGGAGGTTCCGCTGGTAGGGCACTCATGGTGCCCCCGACGATACCTGTTCGGCCGGATCGGCATTGTGCCATTTGAACCAGTCGACTCAAGGAAATTTCCACTGCCGGCCATACTTGACAATGGCGGATTGTCATGCAATGAACCATTGGTGAGTAACGGAAGGCATGCCGGATCGGCAGGAGATCGTATTCGAATGCTAATGCGGCCACCCGGCTGTTCGTCAGCGATAAGGAACGGCATGAGGCCGGCGACGTGCGGGGCAGCATCGACGCGAGACCCGGGTTGCCGAGTGGATCGAGCGGTACCGGCTGATCTTGGTGGCGGCGACCCAGGGGGATTCTCGCAAATTTCGGAGCCGTCGTGTCGCATGATCCGGTGTGGTAATCGCTTCTTGCCCGATGTGTCCCGGTACACCTAGAGTTCTCGGCCGGAGATACCGTTAGGTGCCCGAAACTTTCGAAGGACACATCCGATGCGGACCCCGACCCGCGCGCGGATCGCTGGCCTGGCTGTGCTTGGGCTGTTGCTGCCCGCCGCCCCGCTCGCGCCCACCGCACAGGCCGACGACCCCGTCGTCGTCGCCGGCTACGACTTCGAGGACGGCACCAGCCAAGGGTGGTTCGGCCGCGGCAGCGCCATCGTCGCGGCCACCCCCGATGCCGCCAACTCCGGAACGCACGGCCTGCGCACCACAGGGCGCACCGAGAGCTGGAACGGCCCGAGCGTGGAGCTGGCCCCGGTGCTGGTCACCGGCGCCGGATACGTGATCTCCCTGCGGGCCCGGCTCGTCGCCGGCACCGCGCCCGCGACGCTGCAGCTGACCATGCAGCGCCAGCCGGTCGGCGGCTCGACCGCGTTCGACTTCATCGCCAACGGCGCGGTGACCGACGCCGGCTTCGTCGAGCTGCGCGGCGCCTACACGGTGCCGACCGAATCGGCCCAGCTCCAGCTCTACGTCGAGACCTCCGACGCCACCGCCGCGTTCGACATCGACGACGTCACGGTCACCCAGACCGCGGCGCCGCCCGGCGGACCGCCGGACGAGGCCCCGCTCGCCGACGACTTCGAGGACGGCACCGCGCAGGGCTGGGTGCCGCGGATCGGGCCGGAGGTGCTCACCGCGACCACCGCCGACGCGCACAGCGGCACGCACAGCCTGCTCACCACCGGGCGCGCCAGCGCGTTCTACGGTCCGGCGCGCAACCTGCTCGGCCGGGTCACCAAGGGCAAGCGGTACGACTTCTCGGTCTGGGTCAAACTCGCGCCCGGCGAACCGGCCTCGGACCTGCGGCTGTCCGTCGAGCGCCGGTTGGCGGGCAGCCAGTCGTTCGAGACGGTGGCCAGCGCCGCCGGGGTGACCGCGGACGCGTGGGTGCGGCTGGCCGGCTCGTACACCCTTGGCAGCGACGTGGACTTCCTGACCGGCTACGTGGAGACCGCGAGTGGCACCGCGTCGTTCTACCTCGACGACTTCGAGCGCACCTTCGTGCGGCCGCTGCCGATCGAGCCGGACATCCCGTCGCTCAAGGACGTGTTCGCCGACGACTTCAAGATCGGCGCCGCGATGGTGCCGAGCAACACCCTCGGCGTGCACGCCGAACTGGTCGGCAAGCACTTCAACTCGATCACCGCCGGCAACGCGATGAAGTGGGACGCCACCGAGCCGGAGGAGGGCCGGTTCACCTTCGCCGACGCGGACACCCTGGCGAGCTTCGCCGCCCAGCACGGCATCGGGCTGCGCGGTCACACCCTGGTGTGGCACAGTCAGATCCCGGCCTGGGTGTTCCAGCGCGACGGGGTGGACCTGACCAGCAGCCCCGAGGACAAGGCGTTGCTGCTGCGCCGGATCGAGAACCACATCCGCGCGCTGGCCGGGCGCTACGCCGACCAGATCTACGCCTGGGACGTGGTGAACGAGGTCGTCGACGAGGTGCAGCCGGACGGCCTGCGGCGCAGCAGGTTCTACGAGATCGCCGGGCTGGACTACATCCGCACCGCGTTCCGCGTCGCCCGCGAGGTGGCACCGAACGCCAGGCTGTACCTCAACGACTTCAACTCCGAGTATCCGGAGAAGCGAGCCAAGATCTTCGATCTGGTCCGGATGCTGCGCGCCGAAGGCGTTCCGGTGGACGGCATCGGCCACCAGCTGCACGTCAACATCGAACGGCAGCGGATCGGCGAGATCGAGAAATCGATCACCCAGTTCGCCACGCTCGGCGTCGAGCAGCAGGTGACCGAGCTGGATGTGAGCACCTACACCAACTTCGTCGAGTCGTTGCCGGCCATCCCGGCGCAGACCATGGCGCTGCAGGGCTATCGCTACCGGGATCTGTTCGACCTGTTCCGCCGGCACCGAGACAAGATCGACTCGGTGACCGTGTGGGGCGTGGCCGACGACGGCACCTGGCTCAAGGACTTCCCGTTCCCCCGGCTGGATCTGCCGCTGCTGTTCGACGAGCAGTTGCAGTCCAAGCCCGCGTACTGGGGTCTGGTCGATCCCGCCCGGCTGCCGCAGATCACCCGAGGGCACACCGCACCGGGTGGCCGCGTGCAGGTCGACGGCCAGCGCGACGACGAGTGGAACCTGTTGCCCGGCACCGATGTCAACTCGCGTGGCGGTGCCGCCGCGAACTTCCAGCTGCGCTGGGACGACCGCACGCTGTACGTGCTCGCCGAGATCACCGACCGCACCCGGGACCGTGGTGACCGGGTCGACCTGTTCGTCGACCAGAACAACGGCAAGACCCCGGCGTACGAGCCGGACGACGCCCGCTACCGGGTGGCCCGGGACGGTTCGCACGCACCCGGGTTCCGGGCAGAGACCCGCCCGACCCCGACCGGCTACCGGCTCGAGGCCGCCATCCCGCTGCGCGCGGCCGGCGCGGTGGACCGCGCGATCGGGTTCGACCTGCGGCTGCGCGACGGGTCCACTCCGGTGTCGTGGAACGACAACAGCAGCGGGCAGGACACCGACACGTCCCGCTGGGGCACGGTCACGCTGATCGCCCCGGTCGGTCAGGCCGCCGTGCACCGCGGCACCCCGACCATCGACGGGGTCGCCGACCGCGCCTGGTCCACCGCCCGGGTGATCTCCACCGACGTCCAGGTGATCGGCACCGGCGGCGCCCGGGCCGGCGCGAAGCTGCTGTGGGACGCCACCCACCTCTACGTCCTCGCCGCCGTCTCCGACCCCACCCTGGACGAGTCCAGCCCCAACACCTGGGAACAGGACTCGGTGGAGATCTTCCTCAACCCCGCCAACACCAAGGACACCGGTTACCGCGACGAGGACGGCCAGTACCGGATCAGCTTCACCAACCGGCAGACCGTCACCGGCAACTTCGGCGGCTTCCGCATCGCCGACAACCTGACCAGCGCCACCCGGATCATCCCGGGCGGCTACGTGGTCGAGGCGGCCATCGAACTGGACGGCATCGCCGCCCGCCCCGGCTCTCTGCTCGGCTTCGACCTCCAGGTCAACGATGCCACCGCCGGCGCCCGCACCGCCGCCCGAACCTGGCACGACCCGACCGGTCGGTCCTTTGTGGACACGTCCCGGTGGGGCGTGCTCACCCTCCGGTGACCCCGTTCCCCGCGAGTTGCCGCCGGAGAAGCCGGTGGCTGGCACTCAGCCATGACAGCGCCTTCTGGCGCGAAGACGGTCAGAAGGTCACTTCTTCGAAGTCTTCCGGGTCGGTGTCGGGTGGGGGGTAGACGGTGGTGTATTCGGGTACGATTTTGCGGAGCTCCTCGGGTGGGATGTCCATGGCGTGGAAGGTGACGCCGGTGGGCACCCAGGTGCGGGAGATGCGGATGCCGAACCGGCAGAAATCGCACCAGAACATCGCGTAGCCGATGCGATCCGTTCCCCGGGCCACGAATTCCAGTCGCAATGCCCGGTGGCCACAGTTCGGGCACGCGGCGTCCGGCCGCTCGGGCAGGGCCTCGTAGACATCGCCGTACACCCGCCGCCAGTCGTCATACGACGCGTGCTGGACCACTGCCATTGGTTCACCTGCCCCGGTTGAGCGGATGGTCGTTCCACCACTGCTCGTCAGCCGCGTGCGCGGCGTTCTCCCAGGCGTCATGCCCGGCCTGGGTGGAAGGGTATCGCCAGCCGTTTCCGGCCAACTGATCGGCATGGACACTTTCATGGTAAAGGGTGCGGGCCAGCTGTTCTTCGTTGACGAATGCTTCAGGAGCGATGTCGATCCGGGCCCCGCGCCCGGTGGGCACGGTTTCCCCGTATGCCGAGCGAAGTCCTCGGTTGATACCGACCCGCGCATTCGGATGTATTCGAATTCCGTAGATCTGCTGAATCTGTCGCAGATTGTGCGCCGACGCCCGGAGCCGGCCGCTTTCACCGGGGCCGTCCCAGTACTCCAGGCGCGGGTCGCGCCGCTCCGGCGGCCACGGCTGCGGCCGGTCTCCTTCCGGCCCGCGGCTGTACAAACCTTGGGGCGCGGCCTGTTCGGGCGTGGTCGTCCCGGAGCCGTTGGCGTGCGGCGCACCGCTCGGGGTGTCCGGCGTCGTGGTGCCGGACGGCGACGTGGCACCCTCCGATCCGCGCACGGTCGGCGCGTCGCCGGCCTGTCGGCCGGGGGAACCCGCGGCCGACGGTGATGTCGAGCCGTCCCCCCTGCGCATGAGCTTGGCCAGCTTGGCCAGGATCTCGTCGAGCTTGCTGATGACCTTGCGGATGCGCGGAGCGACGTTGCTGATCGTTTTCACCAGCTTGCGCACCAGGTCGGCGACCTTCTTGACCACCCTGGAGATCGCCGCGGTCGCCTGCGCCACCACCACCGGTGTGGCCACGCCCAGCGTCGCGGCCACCTCCAGCGCCCAGGCGATCAGCCGTCCGACAAGTTCACCCACCAGGTCCCGGATGAACTCCCGGACGAACGCGACCACCTCGCCCATGATCATCACACCGGCCGAGATCCCGTCCGCCAGTGCCCCGGCCCCCGCCAGCGCGTCCGCCGCCTCGGTGGCGTGGCCGCGATAGGTATCCCCGGCCTGCCCGTGCCAACCCGCGGTGCCGGTGCCGGCCTCCCGCAGAAAGTCCTGTGACACGGTGTTGACCTCGTTGGCGACGTTGGCCCAGGTCTCCGAGAAGGAGCGGATCACCGGCGGATCACCGGCGAACCAGTCCAGCGCCTCCTTCAGTGGGCGCACATGCTCGATCAACCACGACACCCCGTAGGAGGCCAGGGTGCCCAGCGGATCGATCACCATCGACAGGACTTCCAGCCCGACGCCGAACGCGCCGAGCCCGGCCTCCACCCAGTCGCCGCTGCTGATCCCGTTCGCCAGATCGACCGACGACTCGGCGATACCGATCCCGGTCACCGCGTTCGTCGTCTCCTGTGGCGCGGCGACCAGCGGATTGTCCCCCTCGGGCATCGGACCTCCACCTCCCTGGGAACGGTTGATGTTGCGACGTCCTGGTTCGGGTGCTGGTTCCCGGGTGTGGCCTGGGGCGGTCAGCCCGGGTAGGTGACCGCGCTGCCGGACAGGGTCAGGTGGACGTCGCTGTCGAGCGCGGGGAGGCTGGTGCCGGTGATCCGGGCGACGACGGAGGGTCCGTCGGGGAGCAGGTCGAGGCGGACCGAGGCGTCGTGGCCGAAGTAGCTGATCTCGCGGACCCGGGCGGGGACGCCGCGGCGGTCGCCGTTGGTGTGGATGACGAGTTGCTCGGGTCTGATCATCACGTGCAGGTCGCCCTCGTCGGGCCCGGTGACCGGGATGCGGCCGAGGGCGCACACGGCCTGGCCGGCGGACACCGTGGCCGGCATCAGCACCGCCTCGCCGACGAAGCTGGCCACGCCGGTGTCGAACGGGCGGGTGTAGACGGCGGCGGGGGAGTCCAGCTGCACCAGCCGGCCGGCCCGCATCACGCCGACCTGGTCGGCCAGGGACAGCGCCTCGGCCTGGTCGTGGGTGACCAGCACCGCGGTCGCGCCCGCGGAGCGCAGGGCGGCGGCGACGGCCCGCCGGGTGCCTTCGCGCAGGGCGGCGTCCAGCGCGGAGAACGGCTCGTCGAGCAGTACGACCTCGGGCCGCGGGGCCAGCGCACGGGCCAGCGCGACCCGTTGCTGCTGGCCGCCGGACAGCTCGTGCGGGTAGCGGCCGGACAGCGCGGACGCCAGGCCGACCAGATCGAGCAGCTCGCTCACCCGGCAGCCGTCCCGGCGATCGGCGCGGGACAGGCCGAAGGTGATGTTGGCGGCCACGGTCAGGTGCGGGAACAGCGCCCCCTCCTGCGGCACGTAGCCGGCCCTGCGGTGCTGCGGCTTGGTCGAGTGCCCGGGCCGGAACACCACCGTCTCGCCGAAGGCGATGGTGCCGGCGTCCGGGTCGGCGAACCCGGCGATCAGCCGCAGCAGCGTGGTCTTGCCGCACCCGGACGGCCCGAGCACCGCGGTCAGGCTGCCGTGCGGCACGTGCAGGTCCACGCCGGAGAGCACCGGTGTGTCCACATAGGACTTGGTGACCCCCGCGATGGTGAGCGCGGTCACGACGCGGACTCCCTTCGCACGGCCCGGGTCAGCAGATAGGTGGCGGGCGCGGAGATCAGCACCATGAGCGCCGCGTAGGGCGCCGCCGCACCGTAGTCGACACTGTCACTGTAGTTCCAGAACTGGGTGGCCAGCGTCTGCGTGCCGGTCGGGGCCAGCAGCAGGGTCGCGGTCAGCTCGGTGACCACGCCGAGGAACACCAGCGCCGCACCGGCTCCGAGGCCCGGTGCGATCAGCGGCAGGGTGACCCGGCGCAGCGTCGCGGACCGGCCGGCGCCGAGCGAATGGGCGACGTCCTCGAGCACCGGCGGGGTCTGGGCCAGGGTGGCCCGCACGTTCACCACGGCCCTTGGCAGGAACAGGATCAGGTAGGCGACGATCACCACGCTGGTCGTCTGGTAAAGCCCCGGGGTCACCCGGACCGCGATGGTCACCAGGGCCAGGGCGATCACGATGCCGGGCAGCGCGCTGCCGGTGTAGGTGATGCGCTCGAGCAGGGTGGACACCCGGCCACGGCGCCGCACGTACAGCCAGGCCACCGGAAGCGCCGCGGCGGTGGTCACCAGGGCACCGAGCGCGCCGAGCGTGAGCGAGGTGCCGGTGCTGGTCAGGATCAGCTCGGTGTCCACTGTGGACGAGCTGCCGACGGCCAGCCAGTAGCCCAGGCTGAACAGCGGAACCCCGAGCGCCAGCATGGAAAGCGCCACCAGCCCGGCGACCGCCGGCCCGGTCAGCCGGCCCAGCCGGATCCGGTCGATCGGCCGGGCCGAGCCGGAACCGGTGCGGGCGTACCGGGCCTTGCCGCGCAGCCGCAGCTCGGCCATCAGCAGCACCAGGCAGCACAGCACCAGCACGCCGGCCAGCATGTTGGCGGCCGCGCCGTTGAACGTGGACTGGTACTGGTCGTAGATCGCGGTGGTGAACGTGGGGTAGCGCAGCATCTGCAGTGCGCCGAACTCGGCGAGCAGGTGCAACCCGACCAGCAGCGCGCCGCCCAGGATGGCCGGCCGCAGCTGCGGAAGCACGGTGCGCAGGAACGTGCGCAGCGCACCGTGGCCGAGCGAGCGGGCGGCCTCCTCGTGCGCCGGATCCAGGCCGCGCAGGCTGGCCGCCACCGGCAGGTACACGAACGGGAAGTAGGACAGCGTGACGATCACCAGCGCACCGAGGAACCCGGCCGCGGACGGCAGCAGCGACACCCAGCCGTAGCTGTTCACGAATGCCGGGATGGCCAGCGGCGCGACCAGAAGCACGTTGAACACCTTGCGCCCCGGCAGGTTCGAGCGTTCGACCAGCCAAGCGGCGACGGTGCCGAGTACCGCGCAGCACAGCATGCATCCGACGGCCAGCCGCGCGGTGTTCCACAGCAGCTCGCCGACCCGCGGCCGCACGATCAGCCGCACCGCCTCGGCGGCCCCGGTCTCCACCGTCACCACCGCCACGAACAGCAGCGGCACCAGCATCACCAGCGTCACCGCCAGCGCCGCGGTCAGCATCGGCAGCGGCAACCGCTCGCGTCCCGGCCGACGGGTCGGCCGGTCCCGCGTGGGCAGAAGCGTGCCGGTGGACACTAGAGCAGACCGGCGTTCCGCATCAGCTCGACCACCTTGGGGCCGTTCAGGGTGGCCACGTCGATCACCGGCGGATCCAGTTCGGACAGTGGCTTGAGCTTGGCGTTGGGCGGCACATCCGCGGCCACCGGGTACTCGAGCGCCTCCTCGTTCTTGGCCAGAACCTCCTGGCCCGGTTTGCCGGTGAGGTACTTCACCAGTTGTTGCGCCTTGTCCTGCTGCTTGCTCGCGCTCAGCACGCCGGCCCCGGATACGCTCAGGAACGCGCCGGGATCCTTGGCGCCGAAGAACTTTAGCGCGGTGTTGTTGCTGTCGGCGCCGGACTCGGCCTGGTCCTGGTACCAGTAGTAGTGGTAGATCACGCCGGCGTCGACCTCGCCGTTGTTGACCGCCTTCAGGATCGCCCGGTTGTTCTGGTAGACCTTGGCATTGCTCTTCAGCCCGGCGATCCACTGCGCCGCCGCTTCCTCACCCTTGGTGGCCAGCACGGCGCTGACGATGGCCTGGAAGTCCGCGCCGCCGGCGGCCACACCGTAGCGGCCCTGCCACTGCGGCTGCTGCAGGTCCATCAGCGAGGCGGGCAGCGCGTCCTCGGTGAGCTTCTGCTTGTTGTAGACCAGGACGGTGGACCGGGTGGCGAACCCGACCCAGGTGCGGCTGGACGGGACGTACTGGCTGGGCACCTGGTTCAGGGTGGCCTCGTCGACCTTGGCGAACCCGCCCGCGCGGTCGACCAGCGTCATGGCCGGTGAGTTCTCGGTCACGAAGACGTCGCCGGGGGAGGACCCGCCCTCCTGAACGATCTGGTTCGCTAACTGGGAGTCGCCGCCCATCCGAATGTTGACCTTGATGTCGGTCTCCTTCTCGAAGGCCTCCACCATCGGCTTGATCAATTCCTGGTGCTGCGCGGCGTAAAGGGTGATCGTGCCGTTCTGGCCGACCGACTCTCCGCAGGCCGGCACCACCGCCACGAGTGCGGCACCGATGGTGAGCGCGGCGATTCGGCTGACCCGCATCGTTGATCACATCTCCAGTCTCGTTAGGCAAGCGATGCCTAATTAGGTATGCCTGGCCATGGCGTCGTTAGCCTAAGCTTAGTTAGCTATGCCTGACTTGTGGAGCCTCCCAATCGTGACCGGCCTGCGCCGGCACGGTGACCGACTGGCCGTCGTGACCCCGGACGGCGCCGCGTTGACCCATGCGCGGCTGGCCGACCGGGTGGCCGAGGTGGCCGCCCGGCTGGGGCCTGGCCGGCGGTTGGTACAGGTCGCGGCGGCGAACGAGCTGGACCCGCTGATCACCTATCTGGCCGCGCTCGCGGCCGGGCACCCGGTGCTGCTCGCCGCGCCGGACAGCTCGACGCACTGGGACACCCTGATCCGGACCTACGATCCGGACGTCGTGCTCGACCGGGACTCCGGCGGGGAATGGCGGCTGGCGGACCGGCGGCCCGGCTCGGCGCACCAGCTGCACCCGGACCTGGCCGTACTGCTGTCCACCTCGGGCTCAACCGGCTCACCCAAGCTGGTCCGGCTCTCCGCACCGAACCTGTGGTCCAACGCCGAGGCCATCGCCGATTACCTGGACATCCGGGACACCGACCGGGCCGCCGCGACGCTGCCGATGCACTACTGCTACGGCCTTTCGGTGATCAACAGCAACCTGCTCCGCGGCGCCGCGCTGCTGCTTTCCGGCGACTCGGTGCTCGAGGAGCGGTTCTGGGCGATGTTCCGCGAGAACGGCGGCACCAGCCTGCACGGCGTGCCGTACACCTTCGACCTGCTGGAGCGCGTCGGGTTCGCCGGGCTGGAGCTGCCCACCCTGCGGTACGTGACCCAGGCCGGCGGCGCCCTCGGGGCGCAGCGGGTGCGGCAGTACGCCGAGCTGGGCCGGCGGCGTGGCTGGCGGTTCTTCGTGATGTACGGCCAGACCGAGGCTACCGCCCGGATGGCCTACCTTCCGCCGGAGCTGGCCGCGGCGCACCCGGCCGCGATCGGGGTGCCGATCTCCGGCGGCTCGTTCGAGATCCTGCCGTCCGACGTGCCCGATCAGGGTGAGCTGCTCTACCGCGGTCCCAACGTGATGCTCGGCTACGCCGAGAGTCCCGCGGACCTCGCCCTCGGCCGCACCGTGGACGCGCTGCGCACCGGCGACATCGCCCGGCGCACCCCCGACGGCCTCTACGAGGTGGTCGGCCGCACCTCGCGGTTCGTCAAGCTGTTCGGGCTGCGGATCGACCTACGGCAGGCCGAGCGGGTGCTGGCCGGTGCCGGCGCCGAGGTGGCCTGCACCGGGACCGACGACGCGCTGGTGGTCGCGGTGCAGCGGGCCGGCGTTGTCGAGGTGCGGGCGGCGGCGCGCCGCCGGCTCGGGTTACCGGCCAGCCACGTCCGGGTGCTGCCGGTCGACACGATTCCCCGGCTGCCCAACGGAAAGGTCGACTACCCGGCGATCCGGCGGCTGGCCGCCGACCCGCCGGCCGAGTCCGAGCGGGGCCGGTCCGTGCACGAGCGGTTCGCCGCCGTGCTCGGCCGGGCAGCCATCGACGACGACGCCACGTTCGTCAGCCTGGGCGGCGACTCGCTGTGCTACGTGCAGATGTCGATCGAGATCGAACGGGCGCTCGGCTACGTGCCGCGGAACTGGCACCTCACCCCGGTCGGCGAGTTGGACCGGCTGGCGCCGAGGGCCCGGTCCCGGCCGGTGCGCACCGCGACCGTGGAGACCAACATCGTGTTGCGGGCGGTCGCCATCGTGCTGGTGGTCGGCACGCACGCGTATCTGTTCGAGGTGCTCGGCGGCGCGCACCTGCTGCTGATGGTGGCCGGCTGGAGCTTCGCCCGGTTCTGCCTGTCCCGCGACACCGGCACCGCGCGCGGGATCCTGCGTAGCGCGGTGCGGATCGCCATCCCGTCCATGGTGTGGCTGGGCTGGCGGGTGTTCGAGACCACCGACGTCACCTGGGCGAACGTGTTGCTGGTCAACACCTACGCGCGCACCGGGGCGGGCGGCTACTGGTTCGTCGAGGCACTCGTGCAGACGCTGCTGCTGTTCGCGGTGCTGTTCGCGATCCCGCCGGTGCGGCGCTGGGAGCGCCGGCACGGTTTCGGGTTCGCCCTGCTGTGCCTCGGCGCCGCGCTGCTGGTCAACCTGACCGCGCACGACACCCCGGCGTATCCCGAGCGGGCCATGGCCACCCATGGCGTGCTCTGGTTCTTCGTGCTCGGCTGGCTCGCGTACCGCGCGGAGGGCCCGGTCCGCAAGCTGATCGTGGCCGGGATCGCCGCGCTGCTGGTGCCCGGCTACTTCGGTGAACCGATCCGGGACGCGGTGGTCCTGCTCGGCCTGGTGATCCTGGTGTTCGTGCCGCAGCTGCGGCTGCCAAGGGTGCTGGTCCTGGTGCTGGCGCCGGTGGCGAGCGCGTCGCTGGCCATCTACCTGACCCACTACGCGGTGCTCGACCTGACGCTGCACCGGATGCCGCCGATCGCGGTGGTCGGCCTCGGCCTCGCGGTCGGCCTGCTGGTCTGGGCCGTGGTGGACCGCAACATCACGTTCCTGCGGCCGCGCCGGCCGAACTTGATCTTGACAGGGTATATCCCGGATGTTGGAGTGACGCGTGCACGTGCTGATCGCGGGCGCCGGTCTCGGCGGTCTCTGCCTCGCCCAGGGCCTGCGCGGGGCGGGCATCAGCTGCGCGGTGTACGAGCGCGCCGGTGACCTCGACCGGGCCAACTACCGACTGCACCTCAACGCGGACGGCGGCGAGGCGCTGCGCCGCTGCCTGCCCGAGCAGCTGCACCGGCTGCACCTGCGCACCTCCCGGCCGACCGCCCGGCGCCAGTTCACCCTGGCGCTCGGGCCCGACCTGACCGAGGTCGCCCGGCCGCATCTCGGGCCGCCCAACGGCGGACCGCGCCCGCATGCCGCCGCCGACAACGCCAGCCTGCGCCAGATCCTGCGCACCGGCATCGAGGACGCCATCCGCTTCGACGCGCCGGTCGCCGGCTACCGGGCCGACCACAGCCTGGTGGTGCTGGAGCTGGCCGGCGGCCGCGCGGTCAGCGGCGACGTGCTGGTCGGGGCGGACGGGATCGACTCGGCGGTGCGGGTCGCCCGGCTGCCGAACCTGACCCCGGTGGACACCGGTACCTGGGTCGGCTACGGCCGCGTCCCGCTCCCGGCGGAGCTGGCCGCCCGCCTGCCGGACGCCGTCTTCGACGGCATCGCGGCGATCGCCGACGGCACCGGCACCCTGCTCACGATCGGTGCCTGGCGGCCGGAACAGCCGGTCGCGGCGGCGTGCGCCGAACTGGCCCCGCACGCCCGGATCGACCCGACCGCCGACTACCTGACGATCACCGGCTCGCTCGCCGGGGACGACCCGCCGAGCGAACCGGCGATCGCCGAGGCCGTGCGGGACTGGCACCCGGTCGTCCGCGAACTGGTCGACCGGATCGACCCCGCCTCGTTCTTCGTCCACCGCGGCCGCCGCCTGCCGGTCCCGCCGCCCTGGCCGGCCGGCCGCGTCACCCTGCTCGGCGACGCCATCCACGCCACCCCGCCGTGCTTCGGCGCAGGCGCCAACATCGCGCTGTGGGGCGCCGCCCGCCTGGCCGAGGCCCTGCGCCGCGCCGCCCGCGGCGAAACCGACCCGACCACCGCCATCGCCGGCTACGAGTCCGACCTGCGCGACCACGTCTTCCCGATCCTGCGCATCGCCGCCGGCCTGCGCTCGCCGACCGGTTCCCGCTGAGCTCAGCGCAGCGTGCGCAGGTACATCCAGCTGGCCGGGCGGTTCGGCACCGGGTGGCAGCTGACGTCCCGGCGCACCAGCAGGGTCAGGGACAGGCAGCGGCCGAGGGCGCGCTGGCCGAAGGCGTTGGGGTGCAGGGACTCGTTGAGGTCGCCCTGGCCGGCCAGGTCGATCCAGCGCAGCCACTCGTCGGTGGCGTCGGCGGGGGTGCCGTCGGACTGCTGGGCGCGGGCGCTGCACAGCTCGTGGCCGGCGAACGCACCGGTCAGGTCGAGGAACTGGACACCCTTGTCCGCGGCGACGGTGCGCAGCGCGGCGGAGATCTGCGCGGCCAGGTCCCAGTCGGCGTCGGTGTCCAGCACCGGGCAGCCACCCACGGTCTGCCGCTGCGGCCCCTGCGGGTAGCGCATCTGGGCGGCCGTCGCCAGCGGGGTCGGGTAGGACTGCAGCACCAGCCGGAACGAGCCGTCCCGGTAGCCGGCGTCGGCCATGGTGGCGCGAAGGTCGTCGATCGTACGGCCGACCGCCTCGCGCATGACCGGCAGCCGCTGATCGACGACCGGCTGCTGGGTCACCCGGCACGGCGCACCGTTGGTCAGGAAAGCGAGCACGCACGCGGTGACGATGTCGGAGAAACCCACGTCGTTGCCGCCGATGGAGAGCACGATCGCGGTCACCCGGTGCTGCCGGGCCACCAGGGCGAGCTGGTCGTTCTGCGGCGCCTCGCCCTTGAACGGCACGCCGCCGGCGCCGGCCCGCAGCACGTTGGCGGTGGTGGCGCCGGAGCAGGCCAGGTTGACCGTGGCCGGCCGGATCAGCCGGCGCACGTGGGTGATCTCGGCGACGTCGGACCGGTGGCAGCCGTTGGCCGCGGTCGGCCCGTAGACGATGGCCGGGTCGTAGCGCGGGCCCTCCGGGGCGGCCACGAACGCGCGGTCGGTGCCCCTGCGGTCGCCGGCCGGGTCGGCCGAGTTGCCGCGCCAGCGGCCCGCCTCGCCGGAGATGTAGGAGTCACCGAGGCTGACCACCGCCGGCCGGGGCTGGTGCGTCTGCGGCTCGGGCTGGGCCTGCGTGACCGGTCCGGCGGCCACCCCCAGGCCCAGCATGGTGACCAGAACCGCCGCTGTCCGGACCAGAACTCGACTTGTCGACATCGACCATTCTTCCGTGGCGTAGGGAATCTGCGCCGGCAGACTATGGCCGGGCGGTTCCGCGAGCCACGGGTTCGGTTATGCGTTGTGCCCGGGGCCGGATAGCCCGGCCCTTGCCTCGATCAGGACCAGGCGGGCCCGGTCCACCGAGCCGGCGACCAGCAGGTCGGCCGCGGCCCGGACGGCGTCCGCCGCGGTCCGCACCCGGCAGGTGTCGCCGCAGGCCGCCGTGCGCGCCAGGGCCGCCTTCAGGTCGTCGGCGAGTTGGCGATCCGGCACCGAGCCGAGCCGGTCGAGCACGCTGTCGATCCCGGTGATCAGATCGTGGCCGGCTCGAGGCAACAGGTCGGGCAGTGTGTCGGAACGCGGCCGCGGTACCCACGGCCGGACCGGCCGGGGTCTACCCGGCATCGTTCGTTCCCCATGAAGCCCCATGACGCCGATCTCCTTTGACCAGCCAGAAAATTCCGTGGTGTGGTTCCGCCGCGCTCACCGGGGCAAACGCCAGTGCAAGTGTTGTTCACACCATCGAGTGCGTTGACCGGTCGCGACTAAAGGTGAAAGGCGAGTTACCAGATCCGGCGGTCGGGGTGAGCCCGGTGATCGACATCTTATCCCCGGTGGACCGGGCTGGCGACCAGAACCCAGCGGTAGTCAAGGAGGACGCGTGACCGGTGTCACCACGTCAGGGCGGCTATCACCGGTAATTACGCCGATGCGGAGCGTGTTGGAAGGCCGAACAATCACGGATTGTCCCAGTTGTGGGCATCCGTGACACGTAGGGAGTACAACGACGTGCGTCCATCAACCAGCGCCAAGACGTGGCGGTACCGCGCCACCCGGGCGGCCGCCGCGCTGACCATCGCCGCCGCTGTGGTCAGCGGTGGCGTCGGCACCGCCGCCGCCCAGCAGAACCCCTTCCAGCGAGGCCCGGACCCGACGCTCACCAGCGTCAACGCGTCCCGGGGCACGTTCGCCACGACCCAGTCCAACATCTCCTCGCTCGTCTCCGGTTTCGGTGGCGGGGTGATCTACTACCCGACCGACACCAGCCAGGGCACCTTCGGCGCCGTGGCGATCTCGCCGGGCTTCACCGCGGCCTGGTCGAGCATCAGCTGGCTCGGCCCGCGCCTGGCCTCGTTCGGCTTCGTGGTGGTCGGCATCGAGACCAACTCGCGATTCGACCAGCCCGACTCCCGCGGCTCCCAACTGCTCGCCGCCCTCGACTGGGCGGTGAACAGCAGTCCGGCGGCCAGCCGGATCGACCGCAACCGGCTCGCCGTTTCCGGCCATTCCATGGGCGGCGGCGGCACACTGTCCGCGGCCCGGTCGCGCTCGTCGCTGCAGGCGGCCATCCCGCTCGCCCCGTGGCACACCACGAAGAGCTGGTCCACCGTCCGGGTACCCACCCTGATCATCGGCGGCGAGTCCGACACCGTCGCGCCGGTGAGCAGCCACTCGGAGCCCTTCTACAACAGCATCACCGGCACCGAGAAGGCCTACGAGGAAATCAACAGCGCGAGCCACTTCTTCCCGCAGTCCGCCAACTCGCTCCAGGCGCGGTTGATGATCAGCTGGTTGAAGGCGTTCGTCGACAACGACACCCGCTATCTCCAGTTCCTGTGCCCCGGCCCGTCCGGGAGCGACACCCAGGAATACCGGAACACCTGCCCACTGACCGTGTAGGTACTCCGGGGGTGTCGACGCCCTGAGCGGTGCGGGCCGTCAGCGCCGCTCAGGGCCCACAATCGATCTCCACAGCGGACTGAGCCCGGCCAGGTGGGTGCCGGGCTCAGTTCGTCTGGCGGGTCTACTGGCCGTGTGCGTGCTCGCGGAATGCTTGGGGTGGGACGCCGGTGAGTTTGCGGAAGATGCGGCTGAAGTAGGCGCGGTCGTGGAAGCCGACGCGGCGGGCGACCACCTGGATGCTCTCGTCGGAGTCTCGCAGGCGTTCTTTGGCCTGCTCGATGCGCAGGCGGTTGAGGTAGTCCCAGGGGGACAGGCCGAGTTCGCGGTGGAACAGGCGGCTCAGGTAGTCCTCGCTCATGCCGGCGGCCTTGGCGACCTGGCGGCGGGTGATCTGGTGGTGGTAGTGCTGGTGCAGGTACGCCAGGGCGTGCCGGATGAGCAGGCTGCCGCGGTGCGGGACCGGGTTGCCGGGGTTGAGCAGCCGGCCGAACAGCTCGACGGTCTCGGCCTCGGACAGGATTCCCTTGCCCAGCAACACCGCCCGCGGGTGCGGTTCGGCGCGGGCGACGTCGTGAGTGGACAGTGCGCCCGAGCTGAGCACGAGGGCGGGGACGTCCGGGCCGCCGTGCAGGCGGTCCAGCACGTCCAGACCGTCCATGTCGGGCAGTTCGTGGGCGACCACGAGCAGGCTGGGAACTTCCTGGCCCAGCAGGGAAAGCGCGGTGGTGCCGTCGCCGGCGGCGAGGACCAGGTGACCGGGGCGGGCCTGGGTGGCCAGGCGGCGGTACCAGGACTGGATCTCCGGGTCGGGGTCGGCGATCACGATCGGGCCGGCGGACTCGGCCGGGCGGGCCCAGCGGATCGCTTCGGCGAGGTCGCGGGCGCGGCTGGTGCCGAAGACCAGGAACGGGGTGCGGCGCAGCCGGGGGTGCTCGTGCAGGTGGCGGACCACCGACCAGTCCTCGGGGCTGGTGTCGGCGAGATCCCAGACGACGGCGGCCGGCCGGTGCTCCTCGAGGATGCCGTCGGTGCCGGCGTGCAGCTGGCGCACCGGCAGGCCGAGCCGGCGGCCGAGGACGGCGGCCTCGTGCGCCGCCCGCGCGCCGCCGGCCAGCAGCAGCGGGTCGACCGGCCGACCGGTGCCGGGCTGGCCGTCCGGCGTCGGTAGCGGCAGGGACACCTGGAACGTGCCGCCGTCCGGCCGAGGCTCGAACCGCAGCGCGCCGTTGTGCAGCGTGAGCAGCCGGCGGGTGATCGGCAGGCCCAGCCCGCGGCCGTCCGCCTCGGGTTCCTCCTGCGGCGACTCCCCGTCGGTGCAGCTCACCCGGATCCGCAGGTTCGGCAGCTGCACGTCGGCGGCGACGCTGACCCGCCCGGTGTCCGCGGCCAGCCGGTCGGCGCTGCCGAGCAGAGTGACCAGCGCCTGCCGCAACCGCCTGCGGTCGGCCAGGATCAGCGGCAGCCGGTGCGGCAGCCGGGTGCGGAACACATCCTCGATCAGCGCCCGCGGATCCACCAGCTCGGCCGACAGGTCCAGGGTGTCCAGTTCGGCCCGGGTCAGGTCGAGCAGGTCGGAGATCACCCCGAGCTGGTGCTCGGCGCTGACGTTGATCTCCTTGAGCCGGTCGGTCAGCCCGGCCGGTGCCGACGACAGCGACTCCACCGACTCCAGCGCCATCGCGACCTGCCGGAGGATGCCCTCGACCGGCGTGCGCAGTTCGTCGCTCACGCTGGACAGCAGCGTGGTTTTGATCCGGTTGGCCTTCTCGGCGGCGTCCCGGGCGTCCCGGACCGCGCCGAACAGCTTGATCTCCTTGAGCGCGGCGCTGATCTGGTCCGCGACGGCCCGGTGGACCGCGCCGTCCTGCGGGCCCACCTCGAACAGGCCCAGCCCGAACAGCTCGTCGTTGACCGAGAACGGCTCGGCCACCATGGCGAACCGCCGGCCGGCCGGCAGCGCCCCGTCCAGCGTGGCGGGGGAGCCCAGCGCCAGGTGCCAGTGGGTGATGCCCAGCCCGGGCAGCTGCCGGTCGAGCACCTCGGTCAGCGCCGGCACGTCCACCACCGAGGAAAGCGCGTTCCCGAGTTCGCGCAGCCGCCGGGCGGTCTGTTCGGCGTGCCACCGCTCGTATTCGAGCCGCCGTCGCCCGGCGTCCGCGACGATCAGCCGGGCCGTGCCGAGCATGCGCTCGGCCCGGGCCCGCGGTGCCCCGGTGAGTTCCGGGAGGAACTGCCGGCGCAGGTCGAGCAGTGCCGCGTCCCAGGCGTCGGTCTCGTGGCTGCCCAGCACCGCGGCCCGGACCATGCGGTCGATCTCGCCGAGGAACTCGGTGCCGTCCCCGGCGATCGAGCGACGCAACGCCGTGCACAACTCCTCCAAGGGCGGCCCGGCGACGCGCGCAGGCGCCACGTCGTCGCGATCCGCGGTGAGCGCGTCCGGGCAGCCGCAGGACCGCCGGATGACCAGGGACGACGCCGGCGCCGGGCGGCGCACACCGGACAGCCGACCCATCCGGCACAGCAGGCTTTCCACGGCCAGCGCGCCGAGTTCGGCGAACGGCATGGACACCGAGGTCAGCGGCGGATCGGACAGCCGGGCCTCGGGGGAGTCGTTGACCCCGATCACCGAGACGTCGTGCGGCACGCCGATGCCGCGCTCGGCGAGAACCCGCAGCGCGTCGACGGCGAGGAAGTCGCTGGACGCCACCACGGCGTCGAAGTCGGTGCCGGGCCGCAGCCCGCGGGCGTCCAGCAGCACCCGCATGGCCGTCGCGCCGGCCTCCCGGACGAAGTCGACCGGCGCCGAGACCAGCTTGCGGTCCAACGGAATCCGGTGCCGGGCCAGGGTGTCGACGTAGGCCCGGTAGCGCTCGACACTCACCGGGTTGGCCACCGGGCCGCGGATGAAGGCCAGCCTGCGCCGGCCGTGCACCTCGATGAGATGCCCGATCGCGTTGGCCGTGCCGTGATAGCTGTCCAGGGTCAGCGGATGGTCGTCCTCGCCGATCGTGCCGTTCACGCTGACCATCGGCAGCCGGCCGAACCGCCTGGCCAGCCGGGTGGTCCGCTCGTGCCCGGCCGTCAACCCGAGCGTGGAGGTCCAGCAGATCAGGCCGTCCAGCAGGTCCGGCGCGACCAGGTCGTAGATCGAGTTGGCCGGCCCCCCGGTGGTGCGCACCTCACCGCCGGGAAAGCAGATCAGGTTGATGTCGTGGCGGCGCGCCGACTCGAGCACCCCGCTCCACAGGGTCGCGCCCACCCCCAGGTGAATCCTGGCAGTGACCAGGCCGATCGTCAGCCGGTCCGTCATGGTCGCCTCGCAGTCCCCGTTGACTCACCGCAACACAGTGTTTACGGAATCGGCGAAGCAAAGCAAGGACGCGGCCCCCGTCGTGATCCGACGGGGGCCAAATTGCCGATATCCGTGCCGGTCAGACGCCGAGCCGTCCCACACCGGCACCGCCGGTGACGATCGACTTGACGTTGGCCGGCGGGTCCAGCGAGTAGCCGTACGGGATCCCCCGCACGGTACCGGTGCAGCCCGAGGTCGAACCCGCCGAGCTCGCCAGGGTGTTGTTCCTGGCAACCAAAGCGCCGGCCGGCGAGCTGCCCTCGCCGCAGTGGTACGCGTCGCTGGTGTTCTCGAAGTAGTTGCCCTCGACCAGAACGCCGCCCTCCACGGTGGAGGCGACACCGTAGCTCCGCACCCCGCCGTAGAAGTTGTTGTAGACGTGCACCGGGTTGCCGAACCGGACCCGGGGGTGGCGCTGGGTGGTGCCGTTGAACCAGTTGTGGTGGTAGCTCACCCGCAGGTGCCCGCGGTCCTGGCTGCCGTTGCCGTCACTGTGTCCGAGCAGCGCCGTCTTGTCGTGGTTGGAGAACTTGTTCCACGACACGGTGATGTTGTCCGAGGCCCGCTTGATGTCCAGGGCTCCGTCGGCACCGTTGAAGTTGAAGTCGTTGTGGTCGATCCAGATCCGGGTGGAGGCGTCCTGGACGTTGATGGCGTCGTCGGACCAGTTGCGGAAGTTCAGGTTCTGGATGATCACGTTGGTGGCGCCGTCGACGTCGAGGCCGCCGCCGGTGATGCCGGACCCCGAACCGACGCCGATGAGCGTCTTGTTGGATCCCACGTCCTGCATGCCGCTGATGGACAGCATGCCGTTGATCCGGATGACCGCGGCGTTGCTGGACTGCATGGCGCTGATCAGCGCCGAGCCGCTGGACACCGTGACCGGGCTGGCGCTGCCGCCGCCGGTCGTGCCGGCGCCGAACCCGGTCGGGGAGCCGACCGCCGACGCGGTGCCGGCCGCCCACACGGTGATGGCAGCCGCGGCCGCGACGGTCAGTCCACCGGCCAGCGCTCGCCTCGCAATCGATTTGCGCATGGACATTCTCTCTTTCTCCCGTGGAATCATCGTTGACCCCTCGACAGCCACGTTAGGGACGAATTCTTGGAGAATCGCGCCCGACTGGTGGACTATTGCGGACCGGTGCGTTATCCCATCGCGAAACTCGGGTGCGGCGGCTGGTTGTAGCCGGTGTTCTGCCAGGCCACGGCCAGGCGGTACTGCCGGTCCTGCATCAGCGAGACCCGCGAGATGCCGGTCGGATCCGTGGTTTGGTAGATGCGCAGGGCGCGATTGTCCGTGGTCGGCCAGATGACCTCCTCGCGCCAGTCGCCGAGAATGTCGGCGGACAGCGACGGGGTCGACTTGGTGCCGTTGTTGGAATGCACGCCGGACGCGGTCAGCAGCCGGGTGTCGCCGCCGGTTCCGTACTTGGAGATGTTCGTGCCGTCCAGCAGCTCGCGCTGCGCGTCGCCGTCCCACCAGATCACGAAGTTGGTCGAGCCGGGCTTGCGGCTGGACACCTGGGATCCGTTGGTGGCGCTGCGCAGCCCGGCCACGGCCGATGACCAGACCTCGGCGCCCGGGTTGCCGGACCAGATGTCCGCGGCCACGCCCCGGCCGTTGTCGCAGCCGCAGGACGGCGCGCTCCACAGGATCTGCCCGGTGCGGGCGTCGGCCAGCCAGTGCGCCGGGTTGCTGCCGGTCTCCGACGGTTTGAACACCTCGAGGCCGGCCCGGGACGGGACCAGGTCGGAGACGTGGTAGGCGTCGCCGTGCAGGGTGTTGTTCTGCCACAACCCGTTGCCGTTGTCGTCGACCGCCATGGAGCCGTACAGGATCTCGTCCCGGCCGTCGGAGTCCACGTCGGCCACGGAGAGCTGGTGGTTGCCCTTGCCGGTCCAGGCCGAGCCGTTGGTGGACGAGTTCGAGTCGAACGTCCAGCGCCGGGTCAGCGCGCCGTTTCGGAAGTCCCAGGCCGAGATCACGCTGCGGGTGTAGTAGCCGCGGGCCATGATGATGCTCGGCCGGGAGCCGTCCACGTAGGCGGTGCCGGCCAGGAACCGGTCCACCCGGTTGCCGTAGTTGTCGCCCCAGCTCGACACGGTTCCGCGCGACGGCACGAAGTCCTGGGTGGCCAGGACCGCGCCGTCGGTGCCACGGAAGACGCTGAGGAACTCCGGTCCGGCCAGGATGTACCCGGAGGAGTTGCGGTGGTCGGCGTTCGCGTGGCCGATCACCTGGCCGGTGCCGGACCGGCTGCCGTCGGCGGTCTTCATGGCCACCTCGGCGCGTCCGTCGCCGTCGTAGTCGAACACCTGGAACTGGGTGTAGTGCGCGCCGGCCCGGATGTTGCGGCCCAGATCGATGCGCCACAGCCGGGTGCCGTCCAGCCGGTAGGCGTCGACGAACACGTTGCCGGTGTAGCCGGACTGGGAGTTGTCCTTGGCGTTGCTGGGATCCCACTTCAGCACGATCTCGAACTGCCCGTCGCCGTCCAGGTCGCCGACGCTGGCGTCGTTGGCGCTGTAGGTGTAGCTCACCCCGTCCGGCGTGGTGCCGCCGGCCGGGAGCTGGATCGGCACATCCCTGGTGGTGGCGGCGATGCCGACCGGCTCGTCGGCCGCGGCCGCCTCGACCCCGCCGGAGACCGGGCGCACCGTGTAGCCGGCACCGGCCGGTGCGCCCTTGTCCTGGAAGTTGGTCACGGTCAGCGGCGCCGGGTTGATCCGCACGCCGTCCCGGTAGACGTTGAAGGTGGTCCCCGGCGCGTCGCCGGCGAGCAGCCGCCAGCTCAGAAACGCACCGTCGGCGGTCTGGAGGCTGACCAGACCGCGGTCGAGCTGTTCGAACCGCGCCGGCGCCGGCGCGGCACCCGCCGTGGCCGGGCCGGACACGAGCCCGACCAACGTGACAGCTGCCGCAGCCAGCGCCAGAGCGCGCCTGGCCGTCATTGCGCCCATGAAGTGCCCCGTTCCCTGTGCGAGATGTCCCCACTTCGAAGTTAGGACGCGGAGGGTGGACAATCACGCACAGGGTGTAGACGATCCTGGGCGGCGCCCCTATGCTCGGCCGGCTCCGGCCTTCAGGGACACCAGCAGGGGCACGATCCGGGGGTTGTCGATCCGGGTGTGCAGGGTGGGGGTCCACCCCGCGTCGGTGCCGAAGTCCGGATCGTGGGTGGCGTTGTACACCGCGATCAGGTCGATCGGCTCCAGCCGGAAGCGCGCCAGCTGGACGTTGTCACGGGCGGTCAGCGTGGTGCCGCCCCAGTCGAACAGCAGCAGACCGGGATCCACGTCCGGCCCGAGCGCGAACGCGTTGCTCTCGGCGAAGATCTTCGACTGGACGCCGACGCCGAGGGCGTAGACGAACGTGCCGGGCTCGGGCACCACGTAGAAGTTGTTGTAGACGTGTACCTGCCCGAACCGGACCCGGGGCAGGCGCTGCAGGTTGTTGTTGAACAGGTTGTGGTGCACCGTCACGTTGAGCTTGCCCGGGTCGGTGGTCGAGGTGTTCGACGACCCGATCAGCATGGTCTTGTCGTGGTCGGTGAACCGGTTCCAGGACACGGTGACGAAGTTCGACGCGTTGGTGATGTCCAGCTGTCCGTCGTGCACCTGGAACGGCTGGCCGAAGTACCTCGGCTGGGCCGAATCCGGGTTGTCGCCGTCGGTGAACGTGTTGTGGTCCATCCACACGTGCGTGGCGCCGGTGAGGGACACGTTGTCATACAACGAGTTCCACGCGCCGAGCGCACCGTCCGTCGGATCCCACTGCGGGAAGCAGTCGGCCGCGTCGACGAACGTGATGTTGCGGATGATCACGTTGTCCACCCGGTCGACGTGCAGGTTCAGTCCCTTGACGACGGCCCGGTCGCCGAGCCCGACCAGCGTCGTCCCGCCCGGCACCTTGATCTTGATCTGCCTGGTCTGGGCCGCGGCCGAGGCCACCCGGGCGTCCTCGAGCGGGCCCTCCGGCTCCCGGTCCCGGCCCCAGACGGCCGGGTCGTATGCGGCCAGGTAGGCCTCCAGGGTGTAGCCGCCGGTGGCGTAGTCCGCGCAGTCCAGCAGGCTGCCGTCGGCGGCCTCGTTGCCGTCGATCGAGCCGCGCACGTGGATGATCCGCGGAGCCGGCGCCGCGAACGCGGCGACCAGCTCGGCCCGGGTGGTCACGACGTGCACGTTCTCGGCGGGGGCCGCGGAGCCGCCGGTGGTGCCGGCGCCCTCGGCCGCCCACCCGTCGCCGGCCGGCAGCACCTGCCGGCCGAGCGCGGGATGGGTCGCCGCCGCCGGCGGAGCGACCGCGAGGGCCGCCACCGCCGCCGCGACGGTGAGCAGGGCAGTGCGTTTCATGGTGGGGGCACCCTCTCCGTCAGCCGCCGGTGCGCTGCTTGTGCTTGGCCTGCGCGTCGGTGAACTTCGCCGCGAACTGGTCCAGGAAGTCCTTGGCGGACATCTCGCCGAGCAGGACCTTCTGGAACATCGGCTCGGTCTCGGTCTTGGTGATCGAGTTGAACTCGGGCAGGTAGTAGGGCAGCTGCACGACCTTGGTGCTGGAGTCGGTCAGCACCTTGGTGGCCTCGGCGATGTGCTGCAGTTTGCCAAGCCACGGCTCGTCCCGGACCTCGACGTTGGCCGGCAGCACGCCGGTCTTCTCGGCCCAGTAGCTGTTCATCGCCTTGCTGGCGGCGAACTCGGCGAACTTGAACGCCGCGTCCTTGTTCTTACCGCTGGCGAACACGCCGATGCCGGTCACCGGGTTGGACACCACGGTCCGGGATCCGTTGTCCGACTTGGGCACCGGGAACGCGGCCACCTTCTCCGCGCCGAGCGCCTTGATGTGGTCGTTGTAGGAACCCAGGTTGTGCTGCATGATCGCGATGCTGCCGCCGTCGAACTGCGCCACCATCTTGGGGAAGTCGTTGGTGACGTCCGCCTCGGGGGTCTTGTTCTTGTACAGCGCGACCAGCTTCTCCAGCGCCGCGACGTTGCGCGAGTCGTTCACCGTCGATTTGCCGGAGCCGTCGAATATCGTGGTGATCCCGGTCTGACCGTAGATCACCTCGAGCATCTGGGCGATCGAGCCGGCCCCGCCGCGGATGGTGAAGCCGTACTGGTTCTTGCTCTTGTCGGTGAGCTTGTCCACCGCGCCGAAGAAGTCGTTCCAGGTCTCCGGGGCCTTGAGCCCGGCCGCGCTGAACCAGTCGGTCCGGTACCAGTACATGCCCGTGTTGGTGGATATCGGAACCATGTACAGCTTGCCGTCCGGGATCGCCGACTTGACCGTGTCGACCACCTGGTTGTTCAGCTTGCCGTTCAGCGAGCTGTTGTTGATCCGGTCGTCCACCGCGTCCAGCGCCTGCTGGGGGACCAGGTTGGCGAGCATCGCGGTGCTCACTCCGCCGACGTCGGGCAGCCCGCCACCGGCGATCGCCGTGTCGTACTTCTGCTGGACCTGGGCGATCGGGACCCCGACGTACTCCACCTTGATGTTCGGGTTCGCCTTGTGGAACTCCTCGATGATGTGCTGCCACACCGGAGTTCGGGCCGGGCCGCCGTTGTCGTCCCAGAACGTGATATTCGTCGTGCCGCCGCTCGCGCCCGAATCGGAGCCGTCGTCGCCACACCCGGCCAATGCCAGGCAGGCTACCGTCACGAGCGCCGCGGCAGTCCGCGACCAACGTGAGTTCACCATGTTCCGCCTACCTTTCCGTTGCCACTGCCGGTCAGTGCAGCCGCTTCCGCACGACTCAGCCTCCCGTCGGCGACGACCGTGACCACCTGCCGGGTCAGCGAGTCGGTGAGCACAAGCGGCTCGTGCCAGGCAAGGGAGGAGCCGACGCCCGGGTACTCCTCGACCCGGACGAACCACGGGTCGTTCGACCCGCGTTGGGCGAACACGAGCGTCCAGTCCCGTCCGTCCGGAGCCGTGCCGGACATCGCGACCCAGGGCGCGGGGTTGCCGTTGATGCCCCCTTCGCCGTCGGCGTCCACTGTGAACACCGTGCGGCACTTCGCTGATCCGGGCGCTCGCCAGAAGAACCCGCCGTAGCCGGCGCCGGTCCGGCCCTTGGTGGCCGAACTGCGGATCGCCAGCGGGCCGGCGGTGAGGTTGGTGAGCGTGAACGCGAAGTCCAAGATCCAGCAGTCCGGCCGCTCGGCGTGGCTCGCGAGCACCGTGCGCTCCTCGCGCAGCACCGGCATCCCGGCCTGGTCCAGCCATTCCAGGTGCTCGGTGAAGCCGTGCTCGCAGCGCCGGGCGAACCGCAGGTGCCGCTGGCTGCCGTGGTCGCCGAGCCAGGCCGGGCCGTGCCCGGGCTGGTAGGTTCGGCCGCCCCAGAAGTTGACCGCGCCGACGTCGGCGATCGCCACGCCCACCCCGAGGTGGTGCAGATGGTCGGCCGGCGCCTCCTCGGTGACCGACAACCCGGCCTGGGTGCACACCGGGTGCAGGTATGGCCGGGGCGACACGGTCACCGGCAGGTCCGGGCGCCAGCGGTACCGGGCCACCTCCCGCTCGCCCAGCCGGATCACCTGCTCGGGCGGGGCCCAGGCCACGTCCAGCTCGGAGAAGAGCGCGAGCCGGCGGGCGCTGCGTGCGGTCAGGTTGACGATCCCGGGCAGCACCCGGCGGGCGGTGTCCGGGTCGACCTGCAGCCGGGACAACGGAATCGGGGTCGGCTCCGGGGCCAGCCGGATCGCCTCGACCACCTGCATGAACGCGCCGGCCCGGCTCAGCGGTACGAGCAGTTGGGCGCCGGTGCGCACGTGCGCGATCAGGTTCTCCAGCAGGTCGGTCCGGGCATGCTTGGTCACCGTCTGTCCGATGTGGATCTCGTCGGTGGTGTAGGTGAACCGGGCCGTCCCGGTCTGCCCGTGCACCAACAGGTACGGCTCGGTGCGCTCGGGCGCGCAGAGCGAGACCGCGACGGTGATCTCGGTGCCGGTGGCCAGCCGCAGCCGCACGCACGAGGTGTCGTCCGCCTCGATCTGGTTGGCCCGGTACAGCTCGACGTCGATCTCGACCACCGCGCCGATCTGCTCGGCCTCGGCCACGGCCAGCGCCGTGGCGACGGCGTGCCCGAACGGGTTGGTCAGCGCGCCGTCGGTCACGGCCATGCCGTCCATCCGGCGCCGCCCGGCCCATTCCGCACGGGCGAAGTACTCGACCGGGCGCGGCCAGGCGCCTGCCACTCCGATGCCCCGCACCCTGCCGATCCGTCCGTCGGCGATCACCTTGCGCAGGAACGGGATCGCGTCCGAGCCCAGGCTCTGGAAGCCCACCTGGCAGGCCAGGCCGGAGGCCCGGACCGCATCGGAGATCCGGTCGAACTCGGCAAGCGAGCCGGCCGGCGGCTTCTCCAGCAGCAGGTGCGACCCGGCCGCCAGCGCCGTGTCGGCCAGCTCGGCGTGCGTGTGGATCGGGGTGACCAGAATGGTGATCTCCGCGCCGGTGCGCCGGATCAACCGCCCGAGGTCGGGGGACTGGTCCGGCGCACCGAGGCCGTCGAGCTGTTCGGCCGGCACCGGCCGGACGTCGCACACGCCGGCCAGCTCGACCAACCCGGCGGCGCGCAGCCGTCTGAGGTTGTCCAGATGCCAGCGGCCATGCCCATGCGCTCCGGCGAGCACGACCCGCACCGGCTCAAGTGGACCGTTCATCCCTTCACCGCCCCGGCCGAGAGTCCCTGGACCAGGTAGCGCTGAATCACCGCGAACACCAGCACGACCGGCACCGCGGCCACCACGCCGCCCGCCGCAAGCGCGCCGAAGTCCACACTGAACTCACCGAGGGTGAAGGCCAGCCCGACCGGGATCGTGTACTTGTCCTGCGAACTGACGAACATCAGCGCGAACAGGAAGTTGTTCCAGCTGTGGATGAACGCGAACGAGCCGACCGCGACCAGCGCCGGGCGAAGCAGTGGCAGCACCACGACCAGGAAACCGCGCATCCGCGAGCAGCCGTCCACCCACGCGGCCTCCTCAAGCTCCACCGGAACGTTGCGGATGAATCCGGAAAGCAGGATCAGTGACAGCGGCAGCTGGAACACGGTCTCCGCGATGACCAGGCTCCACAGCGAGTTGACCAGCTCGAGGCTACGGAACGTCTGGAACAGCGGGATCAGCATCATCGCGCCGGGTATGAACTGGGTGCACAGCATCGCCACCAGGAACACGGTCTTGCCGCGGAAGTTGTAGCGCGCGAGCGCGTACCCGCCGGCCAGCGCGATCAGCGTGGTGGCGACCAGCGACGCGACCCCGACCTTCAGGCTGTTCTCGAAGAACACGCCGAAGCCGAGCCCGTCCCACACCGTCACGAAGTTCTCGAACGTGATCGGCCAGGGCAGCAGCGAGGACGAGCCGCGCGGGCGGACCGCGAAGACCACCATCCAGTAGAACGGCACCAGCGTGAACAGCAGGTAGAGGGTGAGCGGCACGTAGATCTGCCAGCGGCTGACCCGGTTGGCGTCGCCGCCGGTGCGGCGCCCCGGTGGCGGCGGTTTGGGCGTCCGGGGCTCGGCCGGACGGGTGGCGGTGAGGGTCATGAGCGAGCCCCGAACTTGCTCAACCGGAGGTAGAGCACGGAGAAGAAGGTCAGGATCAGGAAACCGGCGGTGGTCAGCGCGGCCCCGTAGCCGAAGTTGTGCGACTGGGCCGCGGTCTGCGCCACGTACAGCGGCAGGGTGGTGGTTTGATGCGCGGGCCCGCCGCCGGTCAGCGTGTAGAGCAGGTCCACGTTGTTGAACTCCCACACCGCGCGCAGCAGCGTGGACAGGATGATCGCGTCCTTGAGGTGCGGCAGCGTGACGTGGTAGAAGCGGCGCACCCGGCTGGCCCCGTCCACCGACGCCGCCTCGTACAGGTCGCGGGGGATGGTCTGCAGGTCGGCGAGCAGCAGGATGGCGAAGAACGGCACCCCGCGCCACAGCTCGGCAAGCACCGCCGCGGCGAACACGGTGTCGGGGTTGGCCAGCGGCGCGGCGCCGTAGTTCATCAGGCCGAGGTCGGCCAGGTACCGGGACACGCCGGTGGTCGGGTTGTAGAGCAGCACGAAGATGCCGGTGGTGAGTACGCCGGAGACGGCCCACGGGGAGAACACCATGGCCCTGGAGAGCGCGCGGCCGATGAACGTCTCGTTGACGATCAGCGCCAGCGCCAGGCCGAGCAGCAGTTGCAGCACGACCTCGACCACCACCCATTTGGCGGTGAACCCCAGACTCTGCCAGAACAGCGCGTCGTGGAAGAGCATCTGCCGGAAGTTGTCAAGTCCGGCGAACCCGTTCTCCCACGGCTTGCTGACGAAATGGTGCTGCAGGCTGTAGTAGAAGACGCTGGCCATGGGGTAGACCAGGAACGCCAGCATGGCCAGCACGGCAGGCGAGATGAGGAGGTACGGCGCCCAGAACCCCCGGCCACGGCTGCGGCGGTGTGTGGGTCGCCGCGGAACAACCTCGGCGACTGCCATAGCCGACGAACTCCGTTCTGTCGCGGATCGTCCACAGAGGATATGGAGGAACGCGTGGACAATCGCGCACAGCGTGTGGACTATGGCGTCGCGCCGCAGTTGATCACGCGGACCGCTCGCCGCCCCCGATCCGCGGGAAGGGCTTGGTGGAGAAGACGACCTCCACCGGTACCTCAAAGTACTCCGCTATGCGCAGAGCGAGATAGAGGCTGGGGCTGTACTCACCCCTTTCAAGATAACCCACGGTCTGGTAATGCACACCCAGCGCGTCGGCCAGTTGGCGGCGGGAGATGCCGCGCTCGACGCGCAGCATCGCGATCCGGTTGTGAATCACCTCGGTCATAGGCGCTGCAACACCTTCCGGCGGCGCTCGTCGAGGACGGCGCCGGACTCCCGGCGGGCCATCCGGCGCAACACGACCGGGGCGAGCAGCAGGCCGGCGACCGCCCAAATGCCGAGCACGCCGATGGTCTCCAGGGTGCGCCAGGATTGGCCGATCTCCACCAGCACGACCTCGTCGGGCAGCAGGGCCGAGCGCATTCCCAGGCCCAGCCAGTAGATCGGGAACACCTGGGCGATCCCCTGCACCCAGGCCGCCTGGCCGGTCACCGGGGAGAACACGCCGGAGATGAAGGTCAGCGCGCCGACCACCATCAGGCCCCAGCCGGCGATCGCCCGCGGGCTGGTCGCCAGCGAGCCGATCACCATCCCGAACGGCAGCGTGGCGAGCAGGCCGAGCGGGAACAGCCACAGCAGGTGCAGCCCGCCGGCCAGGCCGGTGGCGAACAGCCCGTCGATCAGGATCAGCGCGGGCACCAGCATGACCACCAACATGGTCAGAATCTCCAGTGCGCCGCGCAGGATGTGCCCGGTCACGTAGCCGGTCATCCCGTTCGGCACCGCCTTGGCGCGCAGCAGGGTGCCGTCCTCGCGCTCGGAGGCCAGCGCGTAGGCCGCGCCAACGATGCCGGTGTACACCGCGAGCATGCCGAGCAGACCGGGCAGCGCCAGCGCCGGGAAGTGCAGTGACGTGCCGTCCACGGTCCGGTTCCGGTTGAGGTAGAGCACGACCATGAAGAAGCCCGCCACGATGACGTAGTTGGCCGACTCGGTCAGCGTGCGGATCGCCGCGGTGTACTCGATCCAGCCGCGGCGCAGCCCGTTGTGGATCGCGTTCACCGGCCCGCTCCCTCGAACTCGGTGACCGCCGCGTCGGTCTCGCCCGACTCGTAGCGCCGCACCATGGTCATGTACGTGTCCTCCAGCGAGGCCCGGTGCACCTCCAGGTCGCCCACCTCCTCGCCGTGCTGGGCGAGCAGCTTGCGCACGAACTCGGTGCCGTCGTCGGTGGCGTGCACGAACAGCTCACCGTGTTGCCGCCACCGCACTTCGGCCTGCCCCGCCACCAGCCGGGCCAGCGCGTCCGCGCTGCCGTCGGCGATGATCCGGCCGCCGGCCAGGATCAGGATCCGGTCGGCCAGCTTCTCCGCCTCGTCCAGGTCGTGCGTGGTCAGCAGGATCGTGGTCTCCTCCAGGTCGGTCAGCCGGTGCACGAAGTCGTGGAACTCCCGCCGCGCCTGCGGGTCGAACCCGGCCGTCGGCTCGTCCAGGAACAGCACGTCCGGCCGTCCCACGATCCCGATCGCCACATCCAGCCGACGCCGCTGCCCGCCGGACAGCTGCATGATCTTCTTGTCCGCGCTGTCCGCAAGGCCCACCGCCGCCACCAACTCGTCCGCCCCGAACGGCTTGCGGTACGGCACGTAGTACCGCCCCAACTCGCGCAGCAGGTCCCGCACCCGCCACTTACCGTGATCCCGCCACGACTGCAGCACCACCCCCACCCGCGCCCGCCACGCCTCGTCGCCCCTTGCCGGGTCCACCCCGAGCACGGTGACCTCGCCCGCCGAGCGCAGCCGGAACCCCTCCAGAATCTCGATCGTCGTGGTCTTCCCCGCGCCGTTCGGCCCGAGCAGCGTCACCACCTCGCCCCGCCGGGCCGTGAACTCCACCCCCTTCAGCACGTCCACGTCCCCGTACCGCATGCGTAACCCGCGCACCTCGATGACCGCATTCATCTGGCCTCCCGTACCTGTCATCGGGCAACTTATAGCAGATCTACTACATTCGTCCAGATCCTTGCGACATGCCCACGGGTAGCTGACCGCGACGATCGCGCCCGGCGGGGCCGGGCTGTGCCCGGCGGGGCCGGGCTGCGCCCGGTCATCACTGAAATCAAGAATTCGCGAACTGCACTGGCAACTCGCCGAACCGGAGCCGGGAACTCGCCGAACCGGAATCGGGAACTCGCGGGACGGAGATCGCCGGTTGGCTGGGCGGTCAGGCTCGACGGCTTGCGGCTACCCGGTCGGTGTAGGACTCGGTGGTGAGGTCCTGTGCGCCGACGCCCAGTTCGTCCAGCACCGTCTGCAGAACCCGGTGCGCTGCTGGCAGGTCGTCGGGCTCGGCCATCGTTTCCAGTTCGAGAAAGGTCTGGCCGTCCAGTTCAGGAATCTGCACGACGGTGGCGACCAGGGACAGGCCATGCGCGGTGAACCGGTAGTTCTCGCAATCCTTGCGGAAAGCGATCAGCTCGACCAGGCCGAGGCCGGTGAAGATCGTGCGCAGGACCTCGGCGTCGGCGATGGTGGTCTCGTGCTCGGGTTTCGCGCCCCAGTCGGTGACCGACGGTTGCTTGTAAGTCAGAACCGTGTGGGCGGTTTTGCCCATGGTGATGGTGCGCACCCGCAACTCGTAGCCTGCGGCGTCGAGGCTGTGGTCGGGGCGGTCGTAATAGGTGTCGGCATAGGCCGTGATCTCGGGATCCGCGCGCCCGGCCAGGGCGGCGCGCACTTGTGCGGGGTTGCGCAGGACTGCGGTGAGTTCGGCTTCGACCGGCATCGTCAGATCACCTGCCGAGAGGTCCGCCGCAGTTCGCCGAGGAAGCGGTGAAAGCCCCGGTGCAGCGCGCCGTGGGGGGAGCCCGTGATCTGGTACATCGGTGAGTTGTGGCCCTCGTGTCGTTCGCCGAACGCGGACACGAACAACGTGGTGTCCAGCCCGATCACCCGCCAGGTCGGCAGCATGTCGTAGACATGGACTTCCACCTTGGCGCCCTGCGTGGCCAACTCGGCCAGCCGTTCCAGGGAGAGCCGGATTCCGGTACTGAAGCT